>NZ_JBSLYH010000030.1:0-100574 GCF_055793305.1 Calyptranema fuscum S582 | reverse complement strand
GATTACTTGTGGGGTCGTTGCAAGGTTGAAGATTGTTCGGGAGAGATGAAGGGGTGGAGGGAGTGGGGGAGGTTGAGGGGGAAACAGAAGTGGCAGGTGTGGAGTGGGTGATTTTATCGATGCGGGGGGGATCGGGGGTGACTGGCACGCCGATGGGGGTAGTATCGCTCGCGATCTGTTTGGGGATGAGGGGTTGGGCGATCGCCACAGATTGTTTTGAACTAAACTCTGGCACGTGGGGATCAAGGGTGGCGATCGGTTTGACGGATGGGCTAGAGGCAGAATCTGCGGGACGAACGGCGGTGATCGTCGCATTGGGCAAGGGTTCCCGGATCTTGGGCGGCTCTCCCGGCAATTGTCCCTGGTTGAGTAGGCTGGCGGCAATCAGATAGAAATCGCTCATGGGCTATGGCTCCCCAGTGGCATCTTTATCTTCCTAATTGCTAGCGATCGCACCGAACTTCAGGAAAATTGACTTAATAATTCTCACGCCATAAACCTAATCCTGTTTTGGGGAGCGCTGGCGGAGCCAGCGCTCCCCAAAACAGGATTAAATTAGCATACGGTTAATGGAGTAAAAGCCTTGCTCTGCAAGGCTTTTACTCCATTAGCCTCAGATAGTGATAGATAAAGTGCCCTGTCAAGGGGGAAAAGCCAAAAACTTTTAGGCGGTTAACAATGATATACCCTGCTTTGCAGTAGAATGACCTTCTGTAGAAACTCCCGAGTGTCTTTGATTTAAAGCCTTTCGCAGCCAAGTTTGTTACACCTTCTAAAGATTTGTCATTGCGAACTCTGTAGCGTCTCTCGCTTGCAAAGCGTGAAGCAATTGACCTTTGCCCGTTTCATGGCTTGCTGTTGCTAAACGACTCAATCTGGTTTCTGAACGCTGTTCTCTGAATTCAACTGATCTCCTAAATCATGCCCAAGGTTCTTGTTTCTGATCCCATCGATCAAGTCGGTATCGATATCCTTTCTCAGGTTGCACAGGTAGATATCAAAACCAATCTGCCCGTCGAAGAATTAGTCAAAATTATCCCAGACTACGAAGCCTTAATGATTCGTTCGGGCACCCATGTCACTCAAGCAGTGATTGACGCCGGAACGCAACTCAAAATCATTGGTCGTGCTGGGGTCGGGGTCGATAATGTCGATGTTCCTGCGGCTACCCGTCGCGGCATCCTGGTAGTAAATTCGCCCGAAGGAAATACGGTTGCTGCCGCTGAACATGCGGTTGCCATGATGTTAGCCATCTCCCGTCACATTCCCGATGCCAATCAATCGGTGAAAAGTGGCAAGTGGGATCGCAAAAGTTTCACTGGCGTTGAGGTCTACAAAAAAACGCTGGGGATTGTAGGGCTTGGTAAAATTGGTTCTCACGTAGCGGCGATCGCCAGAGCCATGGGCATGCGCTTGTTAGCGTACGATCCCTTCCTGTCCAGCGAACGTGCCGAACAAATGGGCTGTCAATTGGTGGAATTAGACATCCTGTTGCGCGAATCCGATTACATGACCCTGCATCTCCCCAAAACCAAAGAAACCTACCATCTGATCAATGCCGAAGCGATTGAAAAGATGAAGCCCACCGCTCGCATTGTCAACTGTGCCCGAGGCGGGATCATTGATGAAGCGGCGTTGGCTGAAGCCCTCCAACGCGGCAGAATTGCTGGCGCGGCATTGGATGTTTATGAAACAGAGCCATTGGGTGAATCGTCTCTACGGGCGTTAGGCAAAGAGATGATCTTAACCCCCCATTTGGGTGCATCGACCGAAGAAGCGCAGGTGAACGTTGCCATCGATGTTGCCGAACAAATTCGCGACGTGTTGCTGGGGTTGCCCGCTCGTTCTGCGGTCAATATCCCCGGTCTGCGTCCTGACTTGATGGAAAAGCTCCGCCCTTATTTGCAACTAGCAGAAACGCTGGGCAATCTCATCAGTCAGTTAGCCGGTGGACGGGTCGAATCGCTTAATGTTCGACTTCAGGGTGAACTCGCCACAAATGAAAGTCAACCCGTGGTTGTAGCGGCTCTAAAAGGCTTGCTATCCCATGCGTTGCAAGAACGGGTCAACTACGTCAACGCCAGTATCGAAGCCAAAGAACGGGGAATTCGCGTTATCGAAACACGGGATGCAACCGTGAAAGACTACGCCGGATCACTCCATATTCAGGCAAAGGGGCCGTTGGGCGAACATTCGGTAACGGGTGCCATCTTGGGTGACGATGAAATTCGGGTGACGAATATCGACGAATTTCCCATCAACGTCCCTCCCAGTCGATTTATGCTATTCACGTTGCACCGCGATATGCCGGGGATCATCGGCAAAATCGGGTCGCTCTTGGGTAGCTTTAATGTCAACATTGCCAGTATGCAGGTGGGGCGAAAGATTGTTCGGGGTGATGCTGTGATGGTGTTGAGCCTGGACGACCCTCTGCCCGAAGGGATTTTGGCAGAAATCCTTAAGGTTCCGGGTATTCGCGATGCCTACACGGTGAGGCTTTCAACCTAAGGATCACAAATTAATTAAAACCCGGAAGTTTATTTTTAGAAGCGCGGCTCCGCCGCGCTTCCAAAAATAAACCTTCGGTTTTATTAAATCCACGATCCTAAGGAAGGGACGGGGTTTAGCCTGTCATTCTGTTTGAGAGAGCCATGGCTCTCTCAAATAACATCGGGGTTGATTCAATGCCTGAGTTTGAGACCCTATCTGAACGGTTGATTTTTCCTGCCCTGCGGGCAGGAAAAATCAACCGTCCTCATCGCGTTTTGAGATAGGCTCTTAGAGATAATGCTCTACAATTACCCAAAATTCACTTGGTTTATGTGAGGCACAATACCCTTGGCTAATAGCTGGTGGGAAATCCAAATCCTATGCGATCCGGTCTTAGAAGAGGTAATCTTTTGGAGACTGGAAAACTTTGGTTGCCGTGGAACTTCCAGTGAGATGAAGGCATCCGCCTGTCTCGTTCAAGCGTATTTGCCTCAGCTCCAGGCACAACTCTTAGACTTGTCAGCCCTTTCGCTACTGGTGCGACAAGATGCGTTGTGCTTCGGCGTTGCCGTTCCGGCAGTGCAATGGCATTTGATCGATGAAGAAGACTGGGCAAGTGGTTGGAAGTCTTACTGGCATCCCCAGGAAATTGGCGATCGCTTTTTAATTAACCCTGCCTGGTTACCCATGCCAGAATCGAGCGATCGCCTGATTTTACGGCTTGACCCCGGTGTTGCCTTTGGTACGGGCAACCATGCCACTACTCAGCTTTGCCTGGAATCGCTGGAAATGCGCATGGGCGATGATATCGATACCTCCGAGATGGTTGTCGCTGATATTGGCTGTGGTTCTGGCATTCTTTCGATCGGCAGTGTGCTGTTGGGTGCAAAACGTGCCTATGCCGTTGATACAGACCCTCTGGCAATTAGAGCGACGCTCGAAAGCCGTGACTTAAACCTGATTGACCCGCAACGCCTGGTTGCCGAAGTCGGTAGCTTAGACAAAGTGATTGAGCTGGTGCAAGAGCCGGTCGATGGGATTTTGTGCAATATTCTGGCAGAAGTAATTTTAGATCTGATCCCCATGATGGGGGCGATCGCCAAACCGACCACCTGGGGCATTCTCAGCGGCATCTTGCTCGATCAAGTCAAACCGATCGCCGATACCTTAGAACAAAGTGGTTGGGTTGTGGCAACTCTCTGGCGCAGACAAGACTGGTGTTGCTTGAACATTCGCCGCTCCTGAGTCACTGAGGCAGACGCCATCTTTCCCAGTTAGAAAACAATTCGTTACAATCTAGATAAGCAGTCGGCGAAGGATCGTGAATTAAATAAAACCGAACATTGAATCTTGTGTAAGGGCGAACGGGCGATCGCCCTACGACAAACCATCGACGTTATCTAATTTTCATTTCTAAGATTTGAAGAAGCGATGACTCTGCTGCACGTTTCAAAGTTGACCGCTGGTAGTCCTGACGCCTTGATCCCCGAAAAGAAACCGTTTCAGGTCAAGCCAGAAAAGTCACAAAATAAACTGATACATTGGAATTCACCAGATTTTTGTGATCGAATCTCTATCCATCCATTCGGCAGGACTAGTTTGGGGTATGCCGGTAAAACTCATCCGTTAGAACGGAGGAATTAGAGCAGCAATAAATGGATACGGATCGCAAATGGATTAAACGGTTCTTTCTTTGATGAGAGAGAGGCTGGAGCCATCCTTCTCAATTCAATAAAGACATAGAGACTCAATCAAGAGAATTGGGTTCTATATCGTTCATAATCCGAAGGGTGTTTCCCGTTGGTTAAGGAGAATCATTGTTCTGTGCTACAACGCCTTAAGCAAGACCTTAAGAATGACCTGATTGCCGGATTACTGGTCATCATTCCACTGGCAACGACCATTTGGCTAACGCTGACTATTGCCAGTTGGGTTGTCAGGTTTTTGACGCAGATTCCCAAACAAATCAACCCATTCATCGATCTCAACCCCATTTTGGGGGATCTGCTGAATTTGGCAGTCGGTCTGTCGGTACCCCTGCTCAGTATTCTGTTAATTGGCTTGATGGCTCGCAATATTGTTGGGCGCTGGCTATTAGATTTTGGTGAGACCATCCTTCAAGCCATTCCCCTGGCAGGAGCGGTTTACAAAACGCTCAAACAGTTGCTCGAAACCTTGCTAAAAGACACCAGCGGCAAATTCCGTCGGGTTGTTTTAGTAGAATATCCTCGTCCGGGCGTTTGGGCTGTTGCGTTTGTAACCGGGGTACTGAATATCGATCTGCATACGCACGCGACTTCGGAGCCGATGCTGAGCTTGTTCATTCCCACTACACCCAACCCGACGACAGGTTGGTATGCTATTGTCCCGGAACGAGATGTCGTGAATCTCTCGGTGTCGGTTGAAGATGCATTTAAGGTCGTGGTATCAGGCGGTATTGTCGGAACGTCGGCTTTAATTGCCAGTCCACCCGATAATTTTGAACCTCGGCAATTGCAACCGCCCTTAGATGCATCGTTGTCAGAGTTATAGTGCTGTGTGCGCGCAGGAGGCGATCGCCATCATATGGATTGGATCAATCTTTTAGGTTTGATCGCAGGTAGTTTAACCACCCTTGCCTTTTTACCGCAACTGTTTAAAACGTGGCAAACCCGCTCTGCTAAAGACATCTCAATGGGGTGGCTGGGTACGTTTATCAGCGGCATCTTTCTCTGGCTGCTCTATGGTCTTGCCATTGGCGCACTGCCCGTGATTTTGGCGAATGGCACAACCCTGGTTTTAACCTTGATTATTTTGGGCTTTAAGCTACGGTTTCGCTAAGGATCACATATTAAATACTTGCCATTCTTTTCGAGAGAGCGACGGCTCCGCCGTCGCTCTCTTGAAAAGATCTGGGCGTTACTAGATTCCCAGACTCAGTTGCCAACTGACCAGCCGTCCTGTGTTCATCGCCACATAGTCAATCATCTTTAACTGCCATTTACCGGCTGTCGATTGCTGGAGCAATTGCCCAAACATCGGAGTTGTTTCTAGCGAATAGGTGGTTTGTAGGCGGGTCAATCTGCCTAACGTCCGGCTTTGTAATAGAATGGCTTTGCCTCTGGGGGGCACCAGACTGATTTCTAGATCCCCCAAAAAGCTGTGTTCGATATCGACACTCACCTGGATATCGAGAATCGGTTGAGCATCGGTGATTTGAATTGAGCTGGCAATGCCCTGGGGATTGTTATCGGGAATGTTGAGTGCGGTGGTGTTTTGTTGTTGCAGATAGCGGGACACCCGTGGCATCGGGGCAATCTTTTGGCGGGCAGTTTGCACAGCTTTAAGGGCATTGACTTTGCCGTAGCCAAACCATTGTGAATACCCTTTGGCATCGTAAGTGCCCCAGCGATAGCCCAGTTGCGGATCGGCAGAGGTATCGACAATTTTGTCGGCAGTATCTTGCAGAATTTGTTTGACCTCTCTGGCGGTCAGATTGGGATTAGCCGATAGAACTAATGCGGCAACGCCAGCCACAATGGGGCAGGCACTAGAGGTGCCGCCGAAAGCGGTAGTGAAGTCGCCCGGAGAATATCCGGCAGCACCCAGGCGATCGCTGGTAAAGATGCCTTCACCGGGTAAGGGTGATGAGATGGCGGGACCCGTCGAGACATAGCCCTTTTCTGGCAGCCATAACCCTGGCGAACCGTTGTTACTCGGAGCCGCCACCGAAATTGCATTGCCCCAGTTACTATAAGCTGACTTTTTATTCAGACTGGTGCAAGCCGAGACGGTGATCACATCAGGATGGATGACAAAACCATTGAGCCAGTTGGTGGTGCCATTGATCAGGCTTTGATTCCAGCCCCGTTCGCTAATGCTGCCACTCACCGGACGGTTGGCATTGCCAGCAGCAAAGACAATGACGCAGCCCTTGCCATTGCGCCCTGTCGTCGCTGCCCGCGTGAGCACTGCCCGTTGCCGGAGTGACAGGGGAAAATAAACGGCAGCAGGACCCCAGCTACAGGAAGCAACCGCTGCCCCTTTTTCAATTAAATAGTTGAATAACGTTTCTATAGTAGTGTCATCCAGATAACCTGTGGTGCGCACGGGCATGAAGGTGCATCCAGGAGCCACGCCCACAATCCCTGCTTGATTTTCTTCGGCGATCGCCACTCCGGCGCAGGCGGTTCCATGATTTTCTTGACTGGCTTCGGGCATCGGCAAAAAGCCATTGTCTTGAAAATCTTTGGGAAAAGCAATTTTTCCTTTTCCTTGAAAGTCAGGATGGTTGAGGTCAAAGCCATCATCAGCGATCGCCACAATAATTGAGCGATCGCCCCGCGTAATCTCCCAGGCGGCTTCAGCAGAGATATGCGACCCCGTTGCTAAATTCTGACCGCCATTGTGATGCAGATACCATTGCTTGGCATAGTCCGGATCTCGCGGATGGTAATGGGTCTGGTTTTCGATCGCCACATTGGGTTCTGCTGTCAACACGTCCGAACGACGCATCAGTTGATTCGCCAGTTTGATTGGGTTAACAATGGCTTGATCGGTAACACGAAAGACAAACGTCTGGGGCACTCCTACAACCGGCTGAATGGGCTTTAGCCCCAAGGCGGCAATGTCTGCGCCAATAGTAGCTCGATTAACTGAATCGGCAAACTGAATAGTTAACTGATCCGTCACATAGACCAGGGTTTCGGGGCTATTCGACAGGTGATAAACATGGCTGGCAAACGCAACATCTTGAGAATTACGGGCGATCGCCATGGCGGCATCGAGTTGATCCGGTGCCACCAAAACCTCGATCAATTGCACCGACGGAATCGGATGCACCGACTGGGGATGGATCTGTTCTACCAGCACATCGGCGGAACGTCCTTTCACAAGTCGCACCGTAAAGCGATCGCGCCGCTTTTGCAACGCCAACTCTTCACCCCCCCGTTGTAAGATCGCGCCTTCTTGATCGACCGCTACCCCAGCTGCCAACGCCTCTGCGTCACTCCGGTCTGGAGGATTTACCGAACCTTTCATGCCATTTCACTCTCCTTACGCCAGGAACTTACCGGGATCAATTTCAGTCAGTCCTACTCATCCGTGCAAAATTGTCCTTCAGCATAAATGTAGGGATGCAATGGTAAGATCCTCAAAAGTTAAACTGTTACGCTCCTACTCTACGCAGATTTAGTTCATGGTATCCCCTAAGTTTACTCGTTTGTTCTCTTTAATCAGCCGTCTGGCTGTGCCGACCGCCGCTGCTCTGGCACTTTTACCTCTAAATGCAGCAATCGCTCAAACGCCTGCGCTAGACCAGGGAGGTAACTCGTCTGATCCATCTTTGCAGCAGTCTCCAGACACCGAAGATTTACGGCCCTTGTCGCAAGACGGCAGCATTCTTAGCATTCGAGGCGGACAACGGTTGATGTCTGAAGCCGGAAATGCGGTTTCTGCCGGAAACTATGACCAGGCAGTTGATAAGCTCAACCAGGCCCGTCAGTTATTCAACCAGCTATCTAATTTCTATCAAGATTTAGCGTCTAGCTTTTCTGGAATTGACAACCGCATTGCCGATGCTCAACGCCGCGCCGCTCTAGATACTGCGCAAATGCGAGATCAGGCAACCTATCAACTGGCATTAGTACACCGGGCACGCAACCAACCCGAATTAGCAGTTCCCTTACTCATCCAAATTATTCGCAGCCAACAACCCACCCGCGAACTGGGGCAACAGGCATATCGGCAGTTGTATGAATTGGGGTTTGTTGACTCTCCATTCCCTCGCGCTCAGTCAGGTGAACCGACATCGAGGGTGCAATCTACAACCAACCAACCGCTGAATTAAGATTGCCCCAGAGTTATCCACTGGGGTAGGCAACGAATTGATCAAAAGGATGGAGTATGAGAGGCGCATCCCTGTGGGATGCGCCTCTCATCATTGATGGGAAATTGCACAATTCATGCCGATTTGCAGATTTAATCAGGCAAATAGTTTTGAGCGTCATGCGAAGTGCAATTCTCAAAACTATTGGTTCTATAGCCAATTTAAATGGGTATCTCTTAAAAAATTAGAGCGATCGCATTTACACTGAAGTGTAGATTAAAACTAATCTCTTTTGGGAACGAACACTTTCCCAGCGGGAAAATCCTAGTTCTCAAGTTGAACGAGGTATCGCATACGTATAGGTTTCAGTTTGAGGAGGTCAGATGGTTAGCCCAAGTCAAGTTGAGGCAATGATTAAAACGGGTCTACCGGATGCGGAAGTCCAGGTACAAGATCTGACAGGGGGCGGCGATCATTACCAGGTTGTCGTCGTTTCGTCTCAGTTTGCGGGCAAAGGGCTGGTGCAACAACATCAGTTGGTCTATGGCGCAGTGCGTCAGGCAATGTCGTCTGAAGCAATTCATGCCTTATCTTTGAAGACCTATACCCCTGAAGCCTGGGCAGCAGCGGGTCAGACCGTTTCATAGCTGACTCAAGATTGTTGGTTTCCAGGTACGATAGACCCGATACGATAGAGTTATTAGCCCGATTCGTTCCACTACCATTGATTAAGTATTATGACTCCGGAAGTTCAAGCGCGTATTACTGATCTCATCCATCAAAACAAAATTTTTGTCTTCATGAAGGGAAACAAACTGATGCCTCAGTGTGGTTTCTCTAACAATGTGGTGCAAATTCTCAACATGTTGGGTGTCCCTTACGAAACCTTTGATGTGCTCTCAGATAATGAGATTCGTGAAGGCATCAAAGCCTATTCAAGTTGGCCGACCATTCCTCAGGTGTATGTTAATGGCGAGTTTCTGGGTGGTTCCGACATTTTGATTGAGCTATATCAAAAAGGCGAACTGCAACAGATGGTAGAAGTTGCCCTGGCATCCTAGTACATCAGATTGTAGCGGTTTGCACGTTCGTTAAATACAGAAACGGTATTGTGGGGCGCGGAGCGCCCCACAATACCGTACTAGATCGACCCGCACAGTACTATAAACGTTTTGGGTGGAGGGGGCGTCGCCCCCTCCACCCAAAACGTTTTCTGTTATAGCAGCCAAAGGGCTGGTTAGGACAGGGGGCGCGGGGGCTGTGCCCCCGGACAGGGGTTTCACCCCTGCACCCCGTCCTAATTAATCATTCAATTGCTCCATTGCTTAAGGTTTGTCTTGCCAGGCGCTACCCAGCCCTTTGAGAATGCCGCGACCGATTAAGCCAATGCCACGACCCACGACATCGGTCAGCACATAGATAACACTGCTGCCAATGATCGATAACGTAGAGCGAATCCGAGGGGCGATCGCATCTCTTGTTTCTAGTGCCAGGGTAACGGCAAGTTGCAAACCGGAAAGATGTTCTAACTCTTGCCGTCGGGGTGCATAAATGGACGTGGTTTTAATCCCTCGACCTTGAAATGTGTAAAGGCGATATTGACTTTCAAAAATATCTTTGGGTTCGCCCACCAGACGAGCCAGCCGATATTTCCAGGATAGATTGTTACGAAAGCGCTCGATTTCGCGGCTCGACAGCAAAAAGCGATCGTAAAAATTTTGCTTAATCGTTTCGACATCGGCAAACCGATTGAGTAAGGGTTGCATCACCGCATTAGCAACCTGTAGAACCAAATTATCTAACACCAACTCCGCTCGGAACATCGCTTCAGGATTCCCGGCGACATAGGCGCGACCATCTACCACCAGAGGGGTAAGAAACAGTAAATGGGTCAGCAATTCTTCGACCAAGGGAATTTTGCTGAGGATGGAAGTTTGCACCGTCTCAGCTTCTTGTAACAAGGTATCGACGACGTCAATCGTGTTGCCCTCGATGGACAGCGTGTAGTATTTGCCCAAAAAGTCTGTCAGAACAGCTTGCCAGAGGTCGAGTAAAATGGGCGATCGCTTTTCGGCAAATTGGTCGGGCGGCACCTGAGCAAAGCGCAGATCGCTCAACACCTCTTCTAATTTACGCAGGGTTAGATATAGCAATTCGCGTTTGCGATCTTCTCGCAAAATGTCGATTTCTAACGGCGTTTCGGTCTTGTTTTGCAGATTGGTTTGCAACTTTGCCAATAGCCCTTCTAACAACATCGACTGGAGCGTTTGGGCAGTCAACTCACCTGCGATGGGAGTTGTTACGGCAACCAATCCCGCTGATCCTCGATCAGACTCTAACCGTTGGCGAGATGAGGGCTGAGTGGCATCTGGGATCTTGAGATCGGGATTAGATGGCTCTGGTTCCGGCAAATCGGGGGTAGCCAGCAATCGTGTCACTAACCAGCGGGCTGCCCGGAGTTCGCGTCTGCGTCCAGCGGCGATCGCCTGATCCAATACAGATAAGTCTGAGGTTTTTAATTGCTCCGTCACATGACCCAGTTCCGCCTCAATCTGCCGTAACCCATAGAGTCGTAAGTTGCGCCGAGCGATCGCCAGAGGTCCAGGTAATGGGGCTGACGTGCCTACGGATAAAGGCGGATCCGGGCGGTCGGATGAAATCGATAATGCTGCCGACCCAGATGCCGACTGGAGCCAATACGATTGCCCCGTTGCCACCTGTCGAATGATTTGTTCTAACTGGGGCACGGGTGTATTTTTCAGGCAATAGCCACTTGCGCCAACCTGCTGAGCCGCTGCCACCATCAGCGGTTCTGAAAAGTCGCTGAGTACCAGAATGGGCAAAGTAGGATACTGCGTTCTCAACGGCTGACACATTGCCAAACCCTCCGTCGGACTGGGTTGGGTCGGTGTCTCATGGATCACCAGGATCACCAGATCGATGGCAAGTGGCGTTGTTAACGGGGGAGTAGATGCC
This sequence comes from Calyptranema fuscum S582, assembly GCF_055793305.1. NCBI lineage: Bacteria > Bacillati > Cyanobacteriota > Cyanophyceae > Oculatellales > Oculatellaceae > Calyptranema > Calyptranema fuscum. Next base: position 89,302 of record NZ_JBSLYH010000030.1, on the reverse strand, counting down.
TCTGCTGGTATATCAGACGCAGGAGATGTCGTCTGGCAATAGGTTGCCAAGCGCTCTAATGCATCAGCGTCGTCCTCAATCTCTAGCACGACATCTAGATCCGAAAGTCGGTTGAGCCAGAGCCGCAATCCCAACCGAAAGGTGGGGTTACGGTCAATTAACACGACCCGTAATGGCTGATTCTGCGATGCAGACATTTCATGATCGCTCATGCCAGCACAGAGAGAAAAGTAACGATGCCAAACGGGTTAGTACGATCCGTCGTCATAGGAATCGTCACTATAGGAATCATCGGTATAGGTATCGCTGTCATCACTATAGGCTTCGCTTTCTGCTTCGGCTTCGGCTGCCCAACGCGCCCGTAAGTCTGCCCGTTGTGCCCGCCAATTGGCGATCGCACCGCTGGCTTCATTGTAAAGTGCCCGACCCCGACCAATTTGGGAGGCTTGCTCAATGGCTAACGAATAACGTTCGCGGGCAGCTAACGCATAGGCAGCATCCAAAATCGGTCGATCTTCGGCAATTTCAGTTTCTTGAATTTTATTGCGCCAGATCCGGACTGCCACCTGTGCCTGGTCATAGAGGGCGCGGTCAGAGCCAATCCGCGATGCCGACCGGATCGCCGATCTGAGCTTACCGGCTTCTGCCAACTGTTGGGCTTCTTCGAGCAACGGTTTATCTTCAATAGTTTCAATCTGGTCTTGCCATTGGGCGATCGCATCTTGAGCTTCTTGCCACAGGGCGCGCCCCGTCGGTACCTGACTCGCGACCCCTATCGCCTGTTGCAAATCGGGGATGTTACCCGACTGGGCTAAATCTCGCGCCCGATCGATATAAGGGCGATCTTCGATCCGTTGGATTTGCTGCCCCCAGTGGGCTGCCAGGGTTTGTGCCTGAAGCCGTCGGGGATGGTCGGGCGCAATCATTTGGGCTTGTGCCATTCCCAATTGGAAGGTGAATCGCTGACCTAAACTTGCTGTCAGATTGGCAAATTGTAAATGCTGAAGACCTTGAATCTGGGCTTGCCAGTTTTGGATGTCTGCCTGAGCGGCGGCGTAAAACGGGCTGGACGATTCGATCTGCTGGGCAGCTCCGATCGCTTCCATCAGGTTAAACATTTGCCCCAACGACGGTTCCCAGGCAGATTCGCTCTGGGTTGCCAATTGGTGCGCCTGACTGATCTGCACCAGATCTTTGCCCAGGGGATTGTCGATCAACGCCACTGGAATAGTTTGGGCGATCGCCATTGCTTCGTCCCAATTACCCGACTGCCAACGTTCTAACCCAATTTTGATCAGCATTTGACCCCAGGTTTCCAGGTCAGTTTTAGCTTCTTCCCAGATATAGCGCTTGGGATCAATCTGTTGCACCAGAGCGATCGCCTCTGCCAGTTTCTCAGGACGCTCTCCTTTAGCTAACTCCTGTGCCTGCCGCAAAAGTTGATGCGCTTCCTTTTCTTGCAACACCAACTGGGTTAATTCATTCACCTTATCAACGCGCCAGTGGTCGTTATCCAAATTTGCCAGTTCAAAAATTTGGTTAGAGGCTCCATCCCAATCGCGATTTTTCAGAGCCGCTTGCGCAGCCGCATAAATGCGATCGCCCTGTTGCCATTGGTCGTTCCAGGAAGCGATCGCTGCTTGCGCTTCTTGATAAACACTGCTGGTTTTTGGAACATGGTTTGCCAGATCAATCGCCCCTTGCAAATCACTCTGGTCAAACTTGGTATAGGCAAGCTGAAGAATGGAATGCGACCAAACTTCTAATAACTCATGGGCTTCTCCATAAAGAGGATGATCTGAGTTCCATTTGCCGACCAGATCTAACCCTGCCAATACTGCCGAGATATCACCCGACTGGGCAGCTTCACGGGCGCAGTAAAGCCGTTCGGCATCTGTAGGCAGGGGCGAAATGCTCTGGCAGTCAATCGGCGGCGGCAGACGAGTCAGCCACACCACCGCACCCAGACCCACTGCCCCACAGGCAACAATCGTGCCCAACCACAGCTGAGACCACTGCACCGCTTGAGACATTGCCGTGCGCCGTTTTGGGGGACGCCGAGGAACAGGAGGGGGCGGCAGAGTTGCTTCGACGGGAGGTGCAGGCACCACAATCGGTTCCTCAACCGTTGCCTGAGGGTCGGGTTGGGGAAATTGGGGAAGTTTGACTTGCTTAGAACTGGTATTCACAAATCGCTCTTTTGCTTGCCAAGGGTTTCAAATGCAAATCCTGAAATAACCTTACTGCAAGTGTAATGCCTACTTTCATTCGTGGGGACATTTACCGCAGGTTTTCTGTTTAAAAATGCGGTTTGAGTTTTCCCGATTCTGCGGGGTGTGGAGTCGCTTTGGCGATCGCCATCTGATCGCTGCTTACTGCACCCATCGCTTGATCGTCGGATACTTCCTCTGGAACCGTCTCTTCAGTATCCAGAGCCGCTGGTTCGTCTAGGGCAGCAGGTTCGTCTAAAGCCGCTGGTTTGGGTTCATCCGTCCCATTCTCCTCCAGGGGGTCTGTGATAGATGGATCGGGTGCAGCAGCGTCAGGTTGCATATCTGGATAGGTGACAAACGAGTCAGATGTGTTATTGGGATCAGCAGCATTCTCTGGGGCAGGTGCCGTTTCAGATGAGGTCGGCAGTACCAACGGGGGAGGAAGGCTGGGAGAGGCATTTGGTTCAGAGGTATCCGATGAGCGTGTGTTCAGCACCATCGGAGATTGCATCGGCTGTTCGAATAAACCCGATGCTTGCTGCAAATATCGCAGGATAGTTTTGCCTCGCTCGGCATCGACCAATTCGGGTTTGGAATCGCGCACCTGCACGGGCAGAAACTCGACCTGCATCTGCCGATCGCGAATCGAGACTTTGAGCATGGCGGTGTTGTAGTTAGATTTTGAAGTTTGGCTATCCCCAAACACAAAATCTCCTAAAGAATAGGCGATCGCCCGTCCTTTATAAATTTCCGCTCCTTGCAACACATCGGGATGATGCCCGACCACTAAATCAGCACCCTGGTCAATGGCTAGATGTGCCAATCGCACCTGCCAATCGGCGGGGTAGTCTGCCAATGCGCCACTCCAGCGATAGTTCACAATCACCCAATCCACCTGATCACGGATGGCTTTGATATCGTCAATGACCTGTTTGTCGATCGCCGCATTGACGCCAGCCGACCAGGGTTTTGCCGCTCCTGACTGCGAGTCCGAATAGCCCAGGTAAGCGATGCGTTGTCCGCGTACGTCAATAATTTCAGGTTGACGGGCTTCACGGCGATTGTGCCCTGCACCAATGGACTCGATCCCGGCTGTTTCTAATTCCTGTAGCGTCTGGGTTAAGCCCGTTTTGCCATGTTCCACAATCTGGCTGCTGGCGAGATTGACCACATCAACCCCCTGTTCGACCAGTTGTTCTACAGACGCATGGGTTGACCCGGTGGCAGAGCGGGTATTGGCTTGGTGGGTCAGGGGCGCATCGAGGTTGGCAAGCGCAATGTCTGCCTGGGTGTAGGGGTTGGTCGTCGCTGTCGCAACGGCATGGTTTGTCCCAGTCGGTGACTCTGTCCGAGATTGAGCGGTAAACGGAGAGTCTGAATGGGATCGGTCTGACCCGATTGCGTCTGAACTGACTGCGTCTGAGCTGGATGAATCTGAGGAAAATGGGTCTGATTCAGATGGGGTTGAACGGGATTGGTTGGAATTGAATCCGTCTGAAATCGGCTCAGTTGCAGCGATCGCACCCGGTTCTAAAACGAAATCATTGCTAAACGTGAGCGTAACTGTTGGGTCATTAGGGTTATGGGCGATCGCCTGTTGCTTCACGGTGACTAACCCCAGAGCGGTCTGCACCTTACTCGGTCGCAGGGGACTGGAACCCGCCGTCATTTGCCCAAAGGCTTGAAATTGAGCCTGTTCTAACCAGGCAGTAAAGGAAAAATCTGTAAAGGTTTCATACCCAGACCCGACCAGAAATGCAGCCAATGCAGACCCCACTAAAACCGGATGTTTGAGCTTAGTGGACGGGGGCAATCGCCAATGTGCTGACGGACTTGCAGGCAACAAATAAGCTGGACGCCGTTCGATTTGAGAGGGGCGAACGACGTTGACAGGACGCTGACGTTTTAATGGTGCAGGAGTCCGAGTGGGGGCAGGTGTCTTGGGTCTTGCCGCAGGCGCAAATGCGATCGCCCCACCCCGTTGCGATCGCATTTGCGCCGGAGCCGGATTGAGGATGCGGTGTTGGCGCTTGGGCTGAGCGGTTAATCGTACCGTTTGATCCCACAGCACAAAGGCAGTGCCAATAAATCGAGCAACGATGCGGACAGCAGCAAAAGCATTGGTATTTAACTTATGCAAGCGATGGCAGACAAACCGAATTAAGCGATCGCGATCGGGTAGGCGATGAAATTCCACGATGATCAGCAAACAACCCGGTCGGTCGAGTGATACGCGTGAGTAAACCCCTTGAGACATCAAATAAGCATTGAGCCAATGAGCGATCGCCTGACAATTTCCTTTCTGTGCTAACTGCATCACAGAAGGTTGAGACAAACTTTCTAGATCAACCATCGATTCACTCACAGTCATTCACTCACTCCTTACAGCCTCAAGACCTACACGTAGCACCTAATTGATCGACTCAAAAAACGCTGCGGTTCAACTGTAATGATAATTTTTTGTTCAAAAATTACCACTCTATTTCAGCCCTCACCCCAAACCAACACGATTGCACCCCTATTGTGGCGATGAATGGTGTCCAGGGCAACTGATCCAAACCCCAGACACCTGGTTAAACCTTACTGCTTACAGTTGCGATCGCACGCTACTTGCTGATTAATCTATATTTTCAATAGCCATTTGTCGAGATTCGTCATCAGAAATTCGTAAATCGTACGGATTTACCGCCCACCTGGTGGGGTGCGATGTGACCCAAAATATTTCTCACTGCGATATCGCAACCACACTTTTAAGACTTCCGGAATTTGTTTTTTTTGCTCCGGTGTCAATTGGTTGTAAAGTTCCAGTGCCCGTTCCCGTTCGTGACGGCACGCCGAATTGTTATGGGCATCCCAATAAGAGCGGGCAACACGAATGCGGCGGCACACCTCTTTTACTAAATCTTGCTCAGAGAGAGGTTCATCTTTCTTTTTCTTTGCCATGTTTTATCGGGGTCAATTGCTATAGTCTTCTGCAATTACGTTAGAGCAGATCCTATGTTGAAAAGCGGCGCTTCGCACCGCTTTTCAACACAGAATCAACCCAGTTCTGAGTAGGGTATTCGCACGCCAGTCCCTAAAATTAAGGGTTTAATCACATCCATTTTTTTTATAGATGGCGACAGCAGAGCTGTCGCCATCTATAAAAAAAATGACAGGTCAAGTAATCTATAGATCCTGAGCACATTTGATTCTAAGAATCGTGGATTTAATCAAACCCGATTCTTTTTGATAGAGCGGCGGCTCCGCCGCCACTCTATCAAAAAGAAGACAGATTAATTAATTTGTGATCTTTAAGGATCACACGTTCAATAAAAACTGGACGTTTATTTTTGGTTTTATTTAGTCCACGATCCTCAGAAAAATTCCTTCACGTTCCGCAGAACTTGAGAAACAGTAAAAATATATGGAAATTCTCGTAAGTTATCGGTAGATTCTGAAAATTACCCAGCATGAATTCTGCTGTTGGAACGATCAGCGCATTGGAACCACTACTCTTAAGAGAAGACGATCCTTAACCGTACCCATTGTCTATGACTTCCTCACGCCTGCAAGACGCGTCTCTTTACGAATTAGCCCTCAGTTCTGAAGATCCCCCGCACTCTCTGCAAATCAGCCCGACAACCTTCAAATCCATCGTTAGCACCGTGCTGGATCTGCTGATCGAGCAGAAAATTTCTGCCACCTTAATTTTGAAGATGCCAAAAGGAGACATTTGGCAATCTGAGATCGATCGCTATCGCAAATCAGCTAGTGTGCTTCAGTTTCTTTATATTCTCCAATCCTTTCGCGAAGGCTCTAGCCCGAAAGTTGAGTTGGACAATGTCATGGGTGCCAATGACACTGATATCGATGTAGAAAATTTTGGCGAGCTAGATTTAATCGATGACCAGGGAATTATTACGCCTGTGGTCAGCAATTATGCCCATACGGTGCATCTGCCTTTATCGACAGAAAGCCATCTAAAACGAGAATATTTTTTATTAGTGCTTTCCGAAGAATTTTCTGGCATGGTGTTGGCACATCGTCCCCGTAGCGTACGGCAACCCAAACCCGATACCTCTTCCTCGTTTGATATGGGCAGTGTGCGGATCAGCATGGTGGTTGATGACGAGTCAGAGCGAAAACACCCCTTGCTAGGGTTTTGTACGGTTGAGCGGCAAACAATACAGCGGGTATTTGAGGGCATTCTTCAGGCGGTTCGGTTTGGGCTATCGGAAACCAACCCCAACCCGGAAACAGAAGCCTTGTTAGAACAATGGGAAGCGTTGCAGATTGATGTTGCTTCCAATCCCTTGCAGGCGCAATTAATCAGCACCTTACTGACCAAACAAATCCAACGCCAGGAAGAAGTCTGGCATAGCAGCGCCATTTATCGAAAGCAGGCTGAAACGGCGTCTGTCTTGCGCATGGAAAATGAGGAACTGTTAAATTCCACCCGACTCAAAGACGAGTTTTTAAAGAATGTTGGGCAAGAATTACGCGCACCTCTCGCCACGATGAAAACGGCTCTCTCACTGCTCAACTCACCTAACCTGAAACCAGCTCAGCGCCAGCGGTATATGGACATGCTGAGTCAAGAATGCGATCGCCAAAGTGGGTTGATTACCAGTGTGCTGGACTTATTGCAACTCGAAAGTGCGACCGAGCAAACCCCCATGCAACCCCTGCGGTTGACTGACGTGGTTCCCGGTGTTGTCAGCACCTACCAACCGCTTGCCCAGGAAAAGGGAGTAATGTTGGCATACACCATTCCCGAAGAATTGCCTGCTGTTGCCTGTATGCCCAACTCTCTGCGCCAGATCGTGATTAACCTGCTGCACAACGGCATCAAATTTACCCCCAAAGGTGGGCAAGTCTGGGTTCGAGCAAAACAACAAGGCGACTATATCCAACTGGAGTTTCGGGATACCGGCATTGGCATTGACTCCGCCGAAATTCCTAGAATTTTCGATCGCTTTTACCGCATTCGGTTTACAGGCAGTGAAGAGACCAGTGGAGCAGGATTAGGGCTATCGATCGTGCAACAGCTGCTGCTCCGCTGTAGCGGCTCGATTTCTGTGAAAAGCAGACCGGGCGAAGGCTCCACCTTCAACGTATTGCTGCCAATTTATCATTAGAGACTGGGGCGCGGGCGACGCCCACGCGCCAAAACATCACAATAGTTCTAAGACCACCCCATCCTTACACCAATCTTTTATGAAGTTGTGCCAAACTAGAACCCCCTGTAGTCCCCCTTGCCAAGGGGAACGGCGACAGCCGGGGGTTGAATAAGGCGCAGCTTCACATTAAATCGGTATTACACCTCAACAGGTGACTTCTCCGGACTGCCTTTGGGAGTTTGGAAATCTCCATTGCTGTTGATTTCTACCTGGACTAATGACTCTTCCCCGGTAATCAGCCTTGCGCCGCGTTTGCGGGTGAAATAGTTCCAGCCCCACTGGAGCATGACGATTAACTTATTGTCGTATTCGATCAGGTAGTAGATGTGAGCGAAGACCCAGACAAACCAGGCAAGAGGACCAGAAAATTTGGCAAATCCTAAGTTAGCTACGGCTTCATTTTGCCCAATCACCGCCAAACTACCCGTATCTACATACTTAAAAGCGGGTACGGTTTTTGCTTGCAGCCGTTGTTTCACCAACTTGGCAACATACTCCCCTTCTTGCATGGCGACGGGTGCAATGCCGGGTAACAGTTTGCCGTCCTGGTGGGTAAAATTTGCCAGATCCCCGATGACAAAAATGTTGGGATAGTCGCGAATACTTAAGTCAGGTTCTACCATGACTCGTCCGACCCGATCTAACTCTACATTCGCACGAGTCTGCAAAACATTGCCCATCTCCGATGCTTTGACTCCGGCAGCCCAGAGCACCGTCTTGGTAGAAATTTGCTCTGTCACATCGCCTTGCCGAGCCGTAACGATGTCGTCAGCAATATTGGTGACTAAGGTTTGGGTGCGAACGGTTACCCCCAGTCGTTCGAGAGAATCCTGTGCTTTGACGGAGAGATCTGGGGGATAGGGCGGCAAAATTCGATCCATTCCCTCTAGCAGCAAAATTTTGGCTTCGCTGGTATTGATATTGCGAAAGTCACTTTTGAGCGTGTTATAAGCGAGTTCGGCGATCGCCCCTGCCAGTTCTACCCCGGTGGGTCCCCCCCCCACAATCACAAACGTAAGCCACGCCTGACGCTTAGCAAAATCTGTTTCTTTTTCTGCCGCTTCGAATGCCATAAAAATTCGACGGCGCATCTCCAGGGCATCTTCTACCGTTTTTAGACCGGGTGCGGTAGGTTTCCAGTGCTCATTGCCAAAGTAGTGATGGCTCACCCCTGTTGCCACAATCAAGGTGTCGTAGTTGAGCGTTTGGCTGCGGGTAATCAACTGCTGAGCCTGGGGATCCAGGTCAATGACTTCATCCATCAACACCTGGACATTACGGTTGTCGCTGAGAATACCCCGCAGTGGTGAAGAGATATCGGCTGGGGAAAGGGTGCCCGTGGCAACCTGGTAGAGCAACGGTTGAAATAGATGAAAATTGCGCTTGTCAATCAATGTGACATTTACCGGAGACCGAGCCAATGTTTTAGCGGCATATAGCCCACCAAAGCCGCCACCCACAATCACAACTTGGTGAGGAGCCTGTTTCTCAGCAGTGTCTGCCATCGCTTTAAACTCCCTTGATTTCGATGTGGAATTAAATCACCTTCGGTATAGCACAAGTTTTTTTATCGTGTCCTAAGGAAATCGTAGCTATTAGCTTAGGGGATTTACCTCCCCCTCTTGGGTAGTCAGCATTACTTTTCCGACGCTTCAGCCTTTGACATTGCCGCATCTTGGGATGAATTTGTAAAGGTTCGATGAATTTCAGAGGCGCGATAAACCTCTGATCTGGATTGGACGCTTGAGTATGTTTTGTGGCGCGGGCGACGCCCGCGCCACAAAACATCACCACAGTTTTAGAACTACCCATTTCAAAATACGGTGCCGTCACTTTCAATTTGAATCGGGGGCAATCCGCCCGGTCGTAACGTTTGGGCAATTCGTCGTCCTGCTGCCCATGTGCCCCCTTCCAAAACTTTGACCAACGGCAGATCTACCGCACTCATACCCAACTGCTGCCGGATCGCAGCGGCAATCTGATCCAGCAACATCACCGTTAGGGCGCGCCACTCAACAATCACCTCCGAACTGGGTAAATGGCGATCGCTCAAGACACCAGGATGTTTAGCCTGCACCAATCCCAAATCAAAACATAGTCCGCCATTGCGATATTCGGCTAAGCCAGTGAGTTGATCCAGATCAGTGATGGTTAACCCCAGGTCTTGCAACGGTTCCAATAGTGAATAGGTGAGCCATTGCGAGAGTTTGTGAAACGGGACAAGGCGGGAACCAATGCCCTGATCGGGTAACGCAGAATGCTGCCAGACATCGCCCAAATTGACCTGAGCGATCGCCATCCGTCCTGCCCAAATGTCACCCAATCCCGTCAGAACGGCTTGTAAGACCGCCGGTGCAGGCAAACAGTGATCCTGAACGTGGGTGAGCAAATAATCGACCAGATAACCGGGACGGGGCTGGGACTGTCCCAACTGGCTCTGGTTTAACTCGGGCGATCCAAATAAATCGGGGTGCCGGGTCAGCACGTGCCCCAATTGTTGCAACAATGCCAGTCGTCCCTCTAGCCCTACGAGGGGATTGTTGTCACTGACCTGAAACGCGTCTGCTAGCTTTGCGGCAGTTAATTCCTGCAACCCCATCGCATCTGCCTGCAACGGTTGAGCTGGATTGCTAGAAAATGTGCCGTGTAAAAAAGCATGAAAGCTCGCAACGGCTAACCCTTCAGAACGGTGCCAGGTTTGCACTGTTTGGGGTTCACAATAGCGCCAGTCGGCTCCGGCTCCAGCATCGAGCAAGACGCTGATAATCGCTAAGTCGAACTTGATTCTGGCGCGTTCAACCCCAGCTAGAGCCTGGATCTGGGCATCGAGTTGGCGGAGACGGGAGTATCCCCCTGCTTCAAAATGTCGCCAGCGACTATGAAACGGCACATTCAGATCGGGATAGCTGTCTCGAATGACTTGCAACACATAGGCAGCAACGGTGTCTAGTTGGCTCAGATCACAGCGAAAATGCTGGAGTTGATCGGCACATGCCAGGTTAAACAGTTGCCCACAGCGATCGCGAATTGCCTGGGGAGACCGAAGATAGGCGATCGCCTGTTGTTCTGCGACCGATGGCACACGGGTTGAATTCGACACGCACCCCCCTTTTTTGCAACAGACGTTATTTGGTGCCCGTTATTTGGTGCCATAGAGGCGATCGCCTGCATCACCTAACCCAGGCACAATGTATCCATGATCATCTAGCCCCCGATCGATCGCGGCGGTGTACACAGGGACATCGGGATGCTGTTCGTGAAACCGTTCTAGACCTTCGGGAACTGCCAGCAAGCAGACAAACTTGATCGACGCAGGATTCGTTTCTTTCAGGCGATCGACCGCTGCCACCGCTGAATTGCCCGTTGCCAGCATTGGGTCTACCACCAACATATCTCGCTGCCCAATGTCAGGCGGCAGTTTCAGATAATATTCCACTGCCGTTAATGTACTGGGTTCACGATATAGACCAATATGCCCGACTTTGGCGGTGGGAATCAGTTCAATCATGCCATCCAACAACCCCTGTCCAGCCCGCAAAATTGAGACAATCACCATCTTCTTATCGGCTGCCAGCATCGGCGCTTCCATCTCAGTCATCGGGGTTTGGATGGTTTCGTATTTCAGGGGCAGATCGCGTGTCACCTCATAGGCAAGCAGCATCGAAATTTCTTTCAACAGCCTGCGAAAATCCTGCGTATGGGTCTCAACCCTGCGCATCAGCGTCAGCTTGTGCTGCACCAGGGGATGATTAATTAAAATTACGGCTTTCGTCATCAATTGTTCACACCACGAGCTTTGGTTTTGCAGTATAGGGGTTTCAGCCAGGGGATAGAAGAGTGGTTATCACCCACTACCCCATCCGTCGTCTTACTGGTAGATTCAGATCTAAACAACAAAGCCGTTCTTTTTGTCAGAATAATCTGTAAGTACTGAGTACATCGCACCATAAATTAGGGAATGAAATTCGGGGTGCAGGAATGGAACCCCTGGCTGGGGGCGCAGCCTCCAAACCCCCTGGTTTCATTTCCAAACCCTATCTTATGAATAACAGTACTTAGACAAAATAAAGGATCCAGTGTTTGGAAGTGTGCGCCTTCGGCGCACACTTCCAAACAATAAGGGATGTAATTATTTCTGTTTATCTACTTATCCATAGGATTATTTGACCATAGATTAATGCCTATCCTCAGTCGTTTTATTGATCTTGATAAAACTGAAAAAATTGGCATATTTACTGTAGACTAACTTAATTAAACTCAAAGCCTGAAACACTGTTTATCCCTAGTTTTACGGGGGTGACAGCCATACCATTCTGGCTTTAATTAAACAGAGGCATGCCATAGTTTTTCCTGACGTTTTCTCCTGCTGCTAAAGGCTTTCGTTTCGAGCAATTTGCTGATCCTGGAGGGACATTTATACAACGTGTGAGTTTTCCATCGCAACATGGAAAGCTGTTTTTAGCTTTTTCTAATCTGCGTCAAAGCAAACAAGCATTGTGCATGGGGTGCAACGATTCAATATGAATGATAGTCAACCAAAAAGCAAGCCGAGTCACATCATTCTCACGTCTCATCAGAATGGTGGAAACCAAAAAATTGTGCCGTTGAAATGGGGAGCGTCTGACCCCAAAGAACGGGGTCCCGTGATTGGCTCTCTTAGAAGTCAGAGCCATCGCAATGTGATTGGGACTTACTCGGGTTCGTATGGCGTTTATCGCGCTTTAGCCGTTGCCAGTGGAGTGTTAGATCCAACCCACAGAGCCGATCTCACCAACACGGCACCGATTGTCAATATCGGACCCCATCCCAGCTGGTATGAACCGGATCGGATTGTGTCTCTCGATCCTTTTGGTGCGATCGCCGGTGATATTTTTTCATCGTTTGCCGATAAAGACTGCGACATTTTACCCACCATTGCCATCACCAAAGCCCACATTAATATCCCTGAAATTAATGATGAAATTGCTAAAGGTCGCTTGCAGGCAGATGGCAAAATTTTGAAAAAAGATGGCAATCTGGTTGTTACGAAAGCTGCCATTGATCCGGTCTGGTATCTACCTGGAATTGCCAAGCGTTTGGGTATTGATGAATGGGATTTGCGACGAGCTTTATTTCAGCAAACTGGAGGGATGTTTCCCGAATTGGTGACGCGCCCAGATTTGCATGTCTTTTTGCCACCCATTGGCGGCATGACCGTTTATATGATTGGCGATGAAACCAGCATTGCCGACCCAACCAGACCGTTAGCAGTACGCGTCCATGATGAATGCAATGGGTCGGATGTCTTTGGCTCTGACATTTGCACCTGCCGCCCGTATCTGGTACACGGCATTGAGGTCTGCATTCAGACAGCACAGGAAGGGGGAGCTGGCGTCATTGTCTATTGCCGCAAAGAAGGTCGGGCATTGGGTGAAGTCACCAAATTTTTGGTCTACAACGCCCGCAAACGGCAAGAAGGGGGCGATCGCGCCGATGCCTATTTCATGCGCACTGAATGCGTGGCTGGGGTGCAAGATATGCGCTTCCAGGAACTGATGCCAGACGTGCTGCATTGGCTAGGCATCACCAAAATCGATCGCCTGGTGTCTATGAGCAACATGAAATACAACGCCATCACCAATGCAGGCATTGAGGTCGTCAACCGGATTCCGATTCCGCCTGAGCTGATTCCGGCAGATGCCCAGGTGGAAATTGAAGCGAAAAAAGCATCCGGCTACTACTCCGAAGATGAGGTCTTGGGAGACGTGGCACTGTCTCAAGTCAAAGGGCGCAATTATTAATCTCTAGAATAATGTCTGTAGCACCGTGCGGGTTCATTCGGCATAGTGTTGTGGGGCGCAGAGCGCCCCACAACACTATTTCTGCATTTAACAAACGTGCACACCGCTATAGAATCTAGAATCTCCTCTCAAAAGCCTTGCCCAATTAAAAATGTCCAGAGGGGAGAGGGCGGCTCCGCCGCACTCTCCCCTCTGGATCGCAAATCAAATAATTCCTATCAGTTAAGTTCTCTGTAGGGGCACACAGCGGTGCGCCCCTACGATTGCTGGGATGACTTTTGTAAAAATCGCCTTAGTCTGGAACGGCTGCCGGACGACTACCCACCGCACGCCGATCAATCACCTGATCGATCAGACCGTAGTCCAGCGCTTCCTTAGCCGACATAAAAAAGTCACGCTCTGTATCTTGTTCAATCCGTTCTAAAGGCTGCCCTGTATGCTTTGCCAACCACTCATTTAAGCGTTGTTTGTGGTATAAAATCTCCTTTGCCTGGATTTCGATATCAGCGGCTTGCCCTTGTGCCCCACCCAACGGTTGGTGAATCATAATCCGGGAATGCGGCAGGCTCATGCGCTTTCCTTTGGTTCCGGCACTCAGCAAAAAAGCACCCATGCTGGCAGCTAAGCCCACACAAATAGTGCAGATGTCTGGGCGCACATGGTTCATGGCATCAAAAATACCCAAACCTGCCATGACTGAGCCACCCGGAGAATTGATATAGAGGTAAATATCTTTTTCGGGATCTTCAGCTTCTAAATACAGCAGTTGAGCCACGATCAAATTGGCAACATCAGAGTCAACCTGTTGCCCCAAGAAAACAATGCGCTCTCTCAAGAGACGGGAGTAGATGTCAAATGCGCGTTCACCGCGACCAGATTGTTCTATGACGGTTGGAATCATGGGGTTTCTCGTCTTCTCTGAACCTTAACTGTTCCTATTCTATCGATTTACCTGATACAGGTATGGTGGGTGATGTCCTAGATCGGGTGTTATTTTTTTTGGAAAAGCGCGCAGCGCGGTTACGATGCCGATGAATACTCACAATGTGCAACTTCAAGACCTGGGAGAGCAAGGGTTAATCGCGTTACTGCAACAATTTTGCCCTCCTGAAGTGATTGGCGATGATGCGGCTGTTTTGCCCACGCAACCAGGGCAATCGTTAGTCGTCACGACCGATATGTTGGTGGATGGGGTGCATTTTAGCGATCGCACGACATCTGCTATGGATGTTGGCTGGCGAGCGATCGCTGCTAATCTCTCAGATCTTGCAGCCATGGGGGCTGAGCCACTGGGTCTGACCGTCTGTTTGGGATTACCCGGCAACACGCCGGTCGATTGGGTTCTCCAGCTTTATCAAGGCATGACCGATTGCCTACACCCATTTGCCGTGCCCATTGTTGGGGGTGATGTGTGTCGCTCAACAGTCATCACCGTGGCGATCGCGGCTTTTGGACAGGTCGATCCACAATTCGCTATTCTTCGTTCGACGGCACAACCAGGAGATGTCATTCTGGTCACAGGGGTTCATGGCGCTTCACGGGCAGGGTTAGAACTATTGCTCCATCCCGATCAGGGGCAACGTTTAGCAGCAAGCGATCGCGATCGCCTGATCCAGGCTCACCAACGCCCCCGTCCTCGGCTGGATGTTATTGCCCAGCTTCGCACCCTATTCAACGCAGATTTGACAGATTTGACAGATCTCAATCCACATCTCACTGCTCCACTCACACCCAGAGTAGCTGGAATGGATAGCAGCGATGGCTTGGCAGATGCTGTTCTCCAAATTTGTCGTGCCAGTAAGGTCGGGGCTATTCTCGATCGCAATCAGATTCCTGTTTCCCCCGCCCTCAGCGACTGGGTGGGCGCAGACCAAGCCTTAGCCTGGGCATTATACGGCGGCGAAGATTTTGAGTTAGTCCTATGCCTACCGGCTACGGGTGTTGAGGCATTGCCAACGCAACTAAGAGATACAGCGTTTATCATTGGCAGCGTAACGGAACAACTGGACATTTGCCTGCACGATGGCACAGGGACGTATGCCGACGAAATCCTCGATTTTTCAAAAGGCTTTCAACATTTTTAGGCAATCAGGGGATGCCATCAACTGGAATTGCACAGCATCCCAACCGATAAAACTCGTCCATCAAGAGATCTACTGTTGTTTACATTACGGTTGAGAGAGCCGCGCGGAGCGCGGCTCTCTCTCAACCACTCGCACGTCACACCCTTGAGAATTGCTATAGCAATCCTAAATCAGTTGTGAAAGCGCCCGCCCGAAGGGCGGGCGCTTTCACAACTGATCAGGTTCACAAATCAAATAAGATCGCTATATAAAACCCCGGTTCGATGGCGACGCACTACACCCAAACCGGGTGGCACTCGTGTAACAACCTGTGAATCCCGACAGGTTGAGCACCTCAATTTCCTACAATGAGCCTAGAGACCTTCATCAATTCATTGAGTTTTATGATCCCAACTGTTGGCGATGTCATGAGTCATGACCCCATCGTAGTTCGTCCAGAAACACCTTTAAATGAGGCAATCAAACTCTTGGCTGAACGACATATCAGTGGTTTACCCGTCGTTGATCCAGACGGAAATCTAGTTGGGGTTATTTCTGAAACAGACCTAATGTGGCAAGAAACAGGTGTCACTCCTCCCGCCTACATCATGCTGCTCGACAGCGTTATTTATCTAGAAAATCTGAGCCATTACGAACGAGATTTACATAAAGCGCTGGGGCAAACGGTCGGAGAAGTGATGTCCAAAGACCCGATTACGGTGAAACCAGAAAAACCGTTGCGCGAAGCAGCTCAACTGATGCACGAACGCCAGGTTCATCGCTTGCCCGTACTGGATGCGGCAGGTAAAGTCATTGGCATATTGACCCGAGGCGACATCATTCGGTTTATGGCAGCCCACCAAAATTAGGGGTCTGAACACGCGCTCAACCATGTCCTTAAAACTGAGATAAGTCCTAATGAGTGTTACACCTGAAGCTGTAAAAGAACTATTGCAGTCAGACGATTATGGCGATCGCCTAAAAGCGGTTAATTTGATTCGTGAACTCGACCTGGCAACGGGGTTTGAATTGATTCAAACTGCGATCGCCGATGAAAATGTCCGCGTTCGTTACGCCGCCGTGAGTCAACTAGGAACGTTGGGCAAGCACGATCTGGAAACCTCATCGGTGCTCCTGCGCGAGCAGCTCCTCAAAGATCCAGAACCCGATGTTCAAGCGGCTGCGGCTGATGCCATTGGCGCACTCCAACTCACTGCCGCATTTGAAGAATTGCAAGCGCTCTACCATGAAACCGATCAATGGTTAGTGCAATTCAGCATCATCGCAACTCTGGGAGAGTTAGGAGATCCACGCGCCCTGGAGTTGTTAGAAATTGCGTTGCAATCCGACAATGAGCTGATTAAAACAGCTGCGATCGGTTCCCTTGCTGAATTGGGCGATCGCCGAGTTTTAGCCCTGTTAAGTCCCTATGCAACCGATCCAGACTGGCAAATTCGTTATCGAGTCGTACAAGCCTTGGGACGACTAGCCGATCCAGAGTCTCGGGCAATCCTGGAAACGCTAGCTCAAGATGAGGTTGAGTCCGTGGCGCAAGAAGCCAAAAAACATCTGAGTGAATAATACTCACCTCAGCTGATAGTGATTTAAACAAAATTTTAGATAAAAGCAGGGGTTTGGGGACTAAGTCTTCAAACCCCTGCTTTCTATGATCCGTCGTGCTGCCAATTTAATTAAGGCTATAGCAATTGAATAGATGGTTAGGACGGTGAGGGTGTGGGGGCTGCGCCCCCAGCCAGGGGTTCCACCCCTGCACCCCGTTCAACCAGCCTCTCGGCTGCTATATCAAACCGATCATCTGTCTGATTGGGGTGTCAAATCGGGATGAGACATTCAAGCCTTGCTATGGCAATCTCAAATGGCTTGTGAGAGGCACACCCCTTCGGGGTGTGCCTCTCACAACTCGCTGATCTGACATGAAGACAGGCAGGGCGTTGCACCCCCTCCAAACTTCCACAAGTCCTTGCTAGAGACTCTCAGTAAATCTGCCCGCGCAGCAGGGATGTTTTCTACGAAAAAATGCTAGCTGCAATACCCATATAGCGATCCTAAATCCGTTGAGAGAGAGCCGCACGGAGCGCGACTCTCTCTCAACGAATGCAATTTATCCAGGTACAGAGCGCTATAGAATCCGTTGTTTTTGGGGCGGACGACCAAAATTCTTGTGAAGCGATGTTTTTTGATGTTTTGGCAGACCATCGTGAATCATGCAGGCTAGTCAATCTGCAAGACGCTATTCACCGTGAAACTACTGTTTTTGCGTCAAAAAGCGTACTTAAAATTCAGTATGTTCTCTATAGACTAAGGGTTGTTTCAATGGGCATCAAACCCCTCTTTTCTTCACAAGTCGCTTAAAGTAGACAATTCCAAAGGCTTATCCAACAAGGAATATAAAGCTTTCGTATTTAAGGGGATATCTGTAAAGAATCGGTGAATACTCCTTCTAAGCTAATGACTTCCTCTGTAAGTAGTGCGTAAATTAGAAGACATAGAGAGCGGACTTCACTTAAATCTTGATGCACCCCTAGATGATGGTACTTAAAGAAGCTCTCTGGTCATCTCTTACTCTCTTTGCCC
Source organism: Calyptranema fuscum S582 (assembly GCF_055793305.1). NCBI lineage: Bacteria > Bacillati > Cyanobacteriota > Cyanophyceae > Oculatellales > Oculatellaceae > Calyptranema > Calyptranema fuscum. Next base: position 71,489 of record NZ_JBSLYH010000030.1, on the reverse strand, counting down.
AAGGTAAATTGTTCATTCTCCAGACCAACGTGTGTTCTTGTGCCTCCAATAAACCGTTGACTGAGTCTGCAACGATTGATGCTGATGCCTCCCTGAGTGTTTTTACTCCGCCCACACCTGCCGGTGAATAAGAGTCGCACTCTGCACTACATATTCATAGTTTTTTAGCTGACATTCGGTTACTGGAATCTTAAGGAAAATAGCGATGAATTTCCGTCAATGCCTTTTTGCTACGGCCGCTGCATCTGCTCTGGTTGGTTTTAGTGCTCCAGCTCAGGCAGCATCTTTCTTGGGCGTTCCCGTCGTCACTGATTCATCTGCTGCCAGTGGCATCAAAGGATACGCTGCTACCATGCCTTTCTCTAATAGTGTTTTTACTCCCACCAAAAACACAACCGTTACATTTAGCGTCGAAGACTTAGGTCTGGGTAGCCGTGGAAAGCTGCAATCTAAAGTTGGGTTTATGTCGGGCGGTACCTTCACCTCTCTATTAGAAGAAACCTCCGCTTATAACCCTGGATCGAATACAAGCAATGATTGGCTAGGTACCTGCGGGGTCGCTATCACCACCTGCAAAACCAGCTTTACCTTCCAACAAGGAGTTAACTATACGCTAGGACTACTAACTGGCAATAAATTTACGGCGTTCGGCGTTGCCCAAGAAGGCTCTTACACCTTCTCAACAAAGTCTGACGAAATGAAGCCGACGTTTACAACCGTTAGTGCCCCTGGTTCATACATCCTAGGGTTTGAAGATAAAGGTTATTTTCGTTCTAATGGTCAGTACTGGCATGACTACCAAGACTGGACCATTAAAGCAACTGTAGAACCTGAGTCTGTGCCGGAACCTGCATCGTTGCTCGGGCTGAGCCTCGTCGGTGGTGGTTTCTTCTTCTCTCGTCGTAAGACACGTAAGTCGGAAACCGTTGCTTAATCGACTGGTGTTGCTGATTTCGGGGGTGAATTTGAACGTCAACCCAAAGGATTCATATTCAAATTCACCCCGTTACTAAGGACCGTGGATTTAATAAAACCCAATTCTTTTTGAGAGAGCGGCGGCTCCGCCGCTCTCTCAAAAAGAATTGCAGGTTAATTAATTTGTGATCCTAAGTAACCCTTCATTAACACGCCATCGCACTCAAACTGCTGTGACAGCATTTAATCACCTTTAAATAGGACTGAGATTTCTATGAGAAGTCTTAGTCCTATTCGTCGTTGGGGAGCTTAACAGAAGGCAATATGAGTGTGCTATCATAATAAAAGATACCTCTTAGGTCATCTAAGCAAAAAGTATCCTAATCATTATCTTTAAACGACCTGATTTAGATTCACTTTTATCTCTAAAGATTCCTACTATCTAGCTGAATCTAGAGAGATTGACCTTTGAATACGTTTAATCACTAAATTGGTACCAACTGTTCGCTTGAAAGTTGTGAGGTTTACTGAGTGATTGCCATCTCACTGCGTCCGGCTGGGCGCAAGTGGTGTACCATTAGCTTTGCCTCTACGCTTCATCTCTGCCCTGTTTTAGACTTGCTGATGGCAGATGTGCCTACTAGATGGAGAGCAGAGGTTCGCCTCGGTTTGCAAGAAGCTTTAGTGAATGCTGCTAAACACGGTAACAATCTAGACCCGAACAAAACCGTTCTCGTAGAGTTTTTTATCCTTGAAGGGCAGTATTGGTGGATCATTTCTGACCAGGGTCAAGGATTTTCCCCGCCATATTGTTGTTCGGTTGATTCTTCCGATCGCCATATCGATGACGTTGAAGAATGTGGTCGAGGGCTCTATATATTACATCAGATTTTTGACCAGGTTCTCTGGAATGATCAGGGTACGGAGTTACGCCTCTGTAAGCAGGTCAACAGCCGCTCTAGATTACCATTACTTCTCTGAAGTTTAAAGCATGATTCTGGGTTTGGAATACGTCCTTAGGATCACAAATTCATCAATCTGTCATTGGTTTTGAGAGAGCTGCGCGGAGCGCAGCTCTCTCAAAACCGCACTCTATCCAGCCTCGGGGCACTACAGTTAGTATTCGGTTCAGGCGAGTTCTTACGCTGGGTCACCTGCGCCATTCGTTTGCTGACGGTACCAATGGCTAACAGCTAAGCGATGGATTTTGCGCCAAGGTTGGTCAAATTGTCGGGCAAGTTTGGCACAGTCTTCATATTCAGGCTGAACATTGGCGATCGCCCCATTGACATTTAACATAGCCACTTTGATGCGGACTGCGCCATATTCCGTCTGCACGGTTTGAATCTCTCGATGTAACGCCGACCTGTGTTGCAGGGTGTGCCGAATCCCCAGCGTGGTCGTTTCTCGAAACAGGATCGCTTCACAGGTTGCTTGATCCGGCAACCGACAAATCACAGTGATTAAAATCCCCGGTCGAGACTTCTTCATGCCGATCGCCTGAGTAAATACATCAAGCGCTCCCGCTGCCAGTAGCACTTCAAATAAATAGCCAATTGCTTGCGGGTTTAAATCATCAATTTGAGTTTCTAGAACAGCGACCGTTTCTTGAGGAATGTCGGCAGATGGAGAGGCAACCGTCAACGCAGTAGGGGTGACGATATGAACAGACGTCCGCTTAGCGTTGGCATGAGTAGATGAGGTCGTATCCGTTCCCAACCATAGCCGTAAGATATTGGGCAGTAAAAGCTCTTGCGCACCTGCTCCTAACCCCACTTTTTGTAATGTCATCGGTGGAGGGGGACCAAACTGAGTTGCCAGCGTCGTGGCGATCGCCGCTCCGGTAGGGGTAACTAATTCGCGATCGATGCCATTGTAGTAAACCGGAACCTGGCGCATTTCCCACAGCTTGAGTACGGCGGGTGCCGGAACTGGTAATAGCCCATGAGCGGCTCTCACCGTTCCACCGCCGATGGGTAGTGCCGAACAGTAGAGGGCTTCGATCTCTAACCAATCTAACCCCAGGCAAGTGCCCACAATATCGACGATCGCATCGGTGGCACCGACCTCATGAAAATGCACCTGTTCGGGGGGAATGCCATGGACCGCACCTTCTGCGGCGGCTAGCTGCCGAAAGATAGCTAAACTCCAGGCGGCGGCTCTTGGTGGCAATTGGGCTGACTGGATCAACTGTTCGATCTCAGGCAGGTGGCGGACGGTATGCCCTTGTTCTGAAGTGTGCGTCGGCTGGGTCGTGGCGATCGCCTCTAAGCCAACTAAATGCGATCGATCAGACGCTACGGGATCAGGAGCCTGGGCGTGGGAATGGGGATGAGAGTGAGAGTGGGGATGAGGTTGAGAGTGAGAGTGGGGATGAGGGTGAGAGTGGGAATGGGGAGTAGAAGAAGGGCGATCGCCCTTCGCTTCTGAGGGTACAGAAGCAGCATTGGGTGGCTCAGGCTTGAGCAAATCCACATGCACTTTTGTTGCTTGCTGACCATTGCGCTGAACCAATTCTGCCCAAAGTTGGTACTCATGATGAATATCAAGACGATTGAGCATCTCAATAAGATAGTCTAGAGGTACTCCAGCATGAACAAGAGCACCTAAACACATATCCCCAGACAAACCAGTCGGACACTCTAAATAAGCAAACTTGGGCATACATTTCAGCCAATGGATTGAGTCAATGGTTGGGTTTCAACGGTGTTGTTTATTTTTGAAACGTACGCTTGGCGTGCGTTTCAAAAATAAACAACACATCTAGAGGCTGACGTTGTCGATCGGCAACGCACACGTGCCATTGACATCCTATAGCAATCCTATGGGTTGAATGAGTCCCTTGCGCTCAAATCCGGTGTTCCTCATCCACCCTGAGAATTGGAGGCTTGCAATCAGGAAGCCGTTCATTCTCGCAATAGCTTGGGTTGATTGCGCATTTCAGCATCAACCCTTTACAGCCTCTTGTTCATCATCACGGGTGATACAACTACTAAATTTTGCAACCGGGAGGAGGGGAGACTGCGCCCCCAACCGGGAGTTTTACTCTCTCCGCCCTCTGCAAAACGTTTAATTTAGCGTTCCGCAATTCCTCAATTGCAAAAAACATCCCGTTGTTTTGTCGTGTAGCTTTTCTACAGCACAAAGCAAGTTGGGATCTGTTTAAAACCAACTTAAAAACGACCGTTGAAAACATTATTTTTTAAATGGGTGTAGATCGTCATGGCAACTATCTACAAAATTCATCCGGATACACCTCAAGTTCGCGGAATAGAACAAATTAGAGACTTGCTGAGGGCTGGAGCTGTCATGCTCTATCCCACAGATACAGTCTATGCAATTGGTTGCGACCTCAATTCTAAGTCGGCAGTCGAGCGGGTTAGACAGATTAAGCAGTTGTCCAATGACAAACCCCTCACCTTTTTGTGTTCTTCACTGTCCAATATCACTCAATATGCTTACGTGACTGATACGGCATATCGGATCATGCGGCATTTAGTACCGGGACCTTTTACTTTCTTGCTGCCGGCAACTAAGTTGGTACCCAAATTGGTAATGAACCCAAAACGTAAAACGACCGGAATTCGGGTTCCTGATTCTCCCATCTGTCTAGCCTTATTAAACGCGCTTGAAAATCCTGTGATTTCTACATCAGCCCATGTCTTAAATGAAGACATGATCGGTTTGAAAAACGGCATGAAAGCGCAGGGAAGTATTTCGCAAGCCGAGTTGTTTGACTGTTTTGATAAGTTGGTCGATGTCATTATTGACGACGGCTCAGAACCTCAATATCAAGTCTCCACAATTTTGGATTTGACGGAAGACGACCCGGTGGTTGTGCGTAAAGGGCTGGGCTGGGAAGATGCGGCAGCCTGGGTGGGAAAGGTCGGAGCAGACGTTTAGTGTCTTGAAACCTCTCTGACTGGTTAATATCACACACATTAAATAAAACCCGTAGATTTGTTGTTGGCAGCGCGGCGATGCCGCGCTGCCAACAACAAATCTACGGGTTCATTAAAGTCACAATCCTCAGATATTTTTTTAAGCGTATGAGGTTGATCGGAGGCTAAGGCAACTTAAGATATCTAAAAATCGTCCTTAGTGTAGATGATCCAGATCTGAGATTGTCCTGTATCAAAGCAGTGATCAGGTTGTGAAGAATATCTGCTTTTTCCTCAAGTAAAATCTTGGGTTGGTTAGTCTTGTGAGAGCGAACGGGCGATCGCACTGGGAGGTAAATGCGTAAGGGGTAGCAGACCAGCTTAAGAAGTGACATAAGCAAGGCTAGAAATCCCCGTATTCCTAAAAGATCAAGGTGTAGAGAGCATTGAACAAGACAACGAGTTTTGAGGACTGCCAAGCGGGTTAACGGCTATCAGTCACTGCAAAACTCAACGCTCAAAGTTCAAGCTGCAAACCCTCCCTCACCTACCCCTTAAATTCCGTGCTCTACCATAAGACAACTGCTATGAACGCTGAACCTGTTAATTCTTCTGGCTCCTCTGCGCCAAACGGAAATCATGCCTTTTCTTTGTCTTCAGTCAGCCTGGAAAATTCTACGCCTGCAACGTTGGGTCAAACGGAACCCGACCTGGACGACGTAGCAGCCGCAGAACAGGCTGAAAGCCAAATTGAAAATCTTGCCAAATTTTTATTAGTCGAGTTTCAGGCAGATCTACCTGATCCATCAACCAGCGTAAAAACGGTGGTTCGCCGTATCGCTGCTGAAGTGGAGCGGATTTGCACCAAGAGCGATCGCATCCAGACCTCAGGACAGATCCAAACCTGGCAATTGACCTTAGCACGGCACCGGATGCAAAAGTGCCTGACGTACTATCGTCTTGGTTCTCGCCGAGGACGGGTGGAACTGCATAGCCGTCTTAGTGCCATGGTCTACCGTCAGATTGCTCCTGCTAGAGCCAATCTAGGGTTTCAGGCTCGCTACGCCTTGATCGAAGACTTTTTGCAAGGGTTTTACATTGAAGTGATGAAAAACTTCCGCAAAGAGAATGGCTTAATAGAGACCTACACGCCCCGCACGCGCATTGAGCTAGCCGAATACATGGCATTTGCCGACCAATATGCCAAACGCCGGATTGCCTTACCCGGTCGCCGCAGCCAACAGTTGGTCGTATTGAGGGCACAGGGGTTTGCCAATCGTCAGCCCCAAGAAACGACGATGGATATTGAATTGGCAATGGAAGCCTCTAAAGGTGATGATGCCGATATTCATGCTCGGTCGCCCCTGATGCAGCAGGTTCGCGATCAAATGGTGTCGGATGCCACCGATCCCGCTGAATCAGTTTTGCGCGATCGCGTGATCCAGGAGCTAATGGCGTATCTGGAAGTTCAGGGACAATCAGACTGTGTAGATTATTTGACCCTGAAGTTGCAAGATTTATCGGTTCCTGAAATCGACGATATTCTCGGTTTAAAACCGCGTGAACGCGACTATTTGCAGCAACGGTTTAAATACCATGTAGAAAAATTTGCCCGGTCGCATCGCTGGCAACTGGTGCATCAATGGCTGGGCGCAGACCTGGATCAAAATTTGGGAATGTCGCAAAGTCAGTGGGAAACCTTTTTGCTGCAACTGACACCCGATCAACGGTTATTGCTGCAACTCAAATACGAGCAGGTGGGTGAAAAAGCGATCGCCCAACGGTCTGACCAAGACATTGCCAAAGCGCTCAACTGCACCCCCAAACAAGTGCAAAAACGCTGGGTCAAATTATTGGAAATGGCATGGCAATTCCGCAATCAAGGCAAAGAGGGTTGAGCCAGTGAAACACTGCATCAGCCAGCCAACAGGCACCTTGGGAATAGACATGGATTGTAGGGGTGGAGCATTCGGCCAAAAGCCTGCCCAATAGAGAGGAGACTATCTGCCGAATGCTTCGCCCGCACAGATGTAAACGGGTGCTATTTCATCGATTATGCTGAGCCAGATTAGCGGCTTGAACCGATCCAGTCTCATCGACTGAGTGTCGCTGGGGTGAGGCTGTTGATCCGCCGCTCCTGCGCTACCCATAGGAAAACTGCATAAAGTTAACTAAATTCACAATGTCATGAGTGTCAGGTTCATGACTATCAGGTTCCGGCTCCTGCCAATTGGCGAAGTTTCCAATCGGTTACAGAAGACATCGTTTTGGGTCGATCGATCGCAGACATCAGTGTAATTACGGTGAGTTCGGGAGGGCAGAAAAATCTACCCGGTGGGAACGTTCCTAACCCCCGATTGACGTAAAGGACATTTGCCCCAACCTGATGTAGACCCTGTGCCCATTCCCAATGCCTGACGACCTTATAGCGATCTTCTCGCATATAGGGAATCCAGGGGCGAAGGGATTTTGGCACATAACGACGCACTTGTTGATACCAGGATGGAAAGGGACCCAGACCTGGAACAACGATTTGTCCGCCATGGGTGTGCCCAGAAAGTTGCAAATCAACTCGCCAGGGTTGCAGTTTTACGGCACTGTCGGGGTTATGAGACAGCACAATTCGCGGCAGAGCATCGTGAAGTTGAGACATCACAGGGGCTGGATCAAACTCTTTTGACCAAAAGTCAGCTAACCCAACAATTGGCAACTCTTTGCCCAGCGGATAGTCAATTTGATTCCACAATACCCGTATACCAGCAGACTCCAGCGCCTCAGTCATGCGTGCTTTTGAGTCGGGGAAGTGGATATCGTGATTGCCTAACACGGCATAAACGCCCGAACGACTTTCAAGACGTTTTAGATGGCTTACCAGACTATAGATCGGCATTGGATCATCGGTTACTAGATCTCCCGTTAGGGCAACGAGATCGGGTTGGGCAGCGTTGCTGCGAGCGATCGCCTCAGATAGCAATTTTTCCGATAGTCTCAGCCCATCAAAGTGTAAATCAGACAATTGAGTAATCTTAGATCCCTCAAGATGTTGGGGTAATCCAGGGATTTCGATTGTTAACGGTTCAACACTTAACGGACCAGTTAGCAACCTGTGCATCAGTTTGATACCTTAATCCAATTCAGCACCCTAAGCTTATCAAAGTCTCCGAGGCAACCCGTCAATCCTGTGTCGTAGAAAACATCGATCGGTAAAGTTTCCGGAAACCCCTGTAATTTCACCGAAAAACTGAATGCTCTCTATACAGTGACCAGCGTTATGAGACATACCATCACTGACACTGGCAATGGCTGGCTCTTAAAAATCTGGGAACCTTCTCCCCCCGTCGGCGATCGCACTCTACCCTTCCTCTATAAAATCAAATCGATTCATCCATCTCAGGCAGAGGCAGAAAAGGCATTAGCCTATCACCAACGCATGAACCAATGTGGAATTATGGTCTGAATCCTGGCGATGCCTCTCCCAACGGGTGATCAACGCAGACTCAACCCGATCGCCTCAACTCCTCAACATCACCCTGAGTTTTGCTTAATATTTCGCCGCAAAATATAAACCCTTAAAATCTTTCGTTACTATTACTGACCCCAGAGTACCGATTTAAAATACAAATTAAGGCAGATATTTTTCGCTTTCTGATCAGGATCGTTGTGGACTGGAAACCTTCGGTTTCCAGTCCACAACGATCCTGCTGCTTGACTAACAAAAGTGCCAGAAGGTGTATTCCACTGTAGGGGCAGGTTTTGCCGAAACGCTGACTGTGAACCGATCAAGAATTTGCTAAACCTGCCCTTACAAAGATCTGTCAGTCAATCAGATGCTCCTGAGAATCTTAGATTTAATTCAACCCAATTCGTTTAGGAGAGCGACGGCAGAGCCGTCGCTCTCTCAAACGGAGACAGATTCATTAACCTGCGGTTCTGAGCGCCAGACGCTACTGAGTTTTGAGCCACTCCAGACATATCTGCATCTGTTGCTGCATGGTGTCACGATCGGCAGCATACCGACGACCATGCCCCGGCAGCACCCACTCAAATGAATAGGTCGCTAATCGTTGCATCGAGCGGGTTAGCTCTGTCCAGGAATACCAGCAGGTGTTGCGAAACGCGCTCAGCTGCCCCAGGTGCTCAGACCATGCCAGGTGATCGCCGCTGAACAAAAATTTCTCAGCATAGATCAAAACCGTATGCCCTTGGGTGTGTCCGGGGGTGGGCACAATTAACAGATCCGTCGCCAGAGAAATGGGTTCAGTCCCAGACAGGGGTATCTCTACGGACTGGGTGCTATGGGTTATATCTGCGCTATGAAGAATGCGATCGCAGCCAAAGTGCTGATGAAATTTCTCATGATCGGCAACGTCATCGCGATGGGTCAGATATAGGTAACGAATCCCACCCATTTTTTCGAGTTGCTTCACCAGAGGGGGCGTATAGCGGGGCGAATCGACCAGTACATTGCCCTCAGGACGAACAATCAAATAACTCGCGGCACCATACGACGACTCGGCATGATAACCGCAATGGTAGACCGAATCGGCGATCGCAATGGGAAAACTATGCTGCACAGCCTTGACATCCGCAGGTTTCTCGACCGTACCAATAGAAGCGGTCGGACAGGAGAGCAGCGCCTGCATTGCTCGCAGTCGCTCTAAATCGGTGATCGGCTGATGGTAGACTGCCGATTGACCGGCTTGTGCCTGAAAGATTTCGGGAGCCATCCAGCGGCATGTATCGCAATCGATGCAACTGCGATCGACATAAAATTCTCCGCTGACATTTTGAGACCGACGTTGATTAAAGTGAGCCATGATTTCAGGGATCAGAGGTAGAGGAGGCATTGCCTAATAACGGGATGACTTTGGATGTGAAACCAAAGGTTTCACATCCAAAGTCGTCCCCAAAATCAGCAACGCCAAGGCAACAATAGGCGATTGAGATTTTGTAGCAACCGTCGAGACAATTAAATCAGGAGGTTGTGTGAGAACCCGCGCGGAGCGCGGGTTCTCACACAACCTTTGTCCTGATCAACCCCTTAGCTGCCATATAGCCTCACACCATCGAGTTGGTATCCCGTTGGGATAACGGGTATGTCGAAAAGTGGCGCAGAACGCTGCGTTTCAATGCATCACCATCCTCTTTCAAAAGGACAGATACTCCTATTGTGGAGCGGCACAATCAACTTATGGGTTCAAAGTCTGGCTCTGTCGCCCATCTCTTCCATCCTCTACTAGTAGCCAAGTGATAGGATGAAGGGATACAGGTTAATCCCAAGCCTCTGCAAAAAACTTGATTTTGCGTACCCTGCGGCTACACAAGACCAGGTTTTCTGACCGCTTTCCGGCTAGGCTTTAAGAATCAAGACTTCTCGTTTCTTTTTAAGAACGGCATCGAGCATTTCTTAAGAAGTCAACCCAACCTTCAACGAGAAGGCGTTGGTCACAAACTTGCGTCTATGATTTATTAGGCGGTTTAGAAAATTTAGTGAAGAGCAACTACCCAATTGTTCTGTGCGGTTTTCTCGCCTGGTTAGCTGCAATAAAAAAGCGATATCTTTTAGTTCCAAACCTTTTATTTCACTTTCTAATAGCGCACCCCTGCCATGCTCAAAACTCTGCTCGGCGATCCAAACGCACGTAAGCTCAAAAAGTACAAGCCTGATGTTGTCGAAATCAACCTTCTAGAAGAAGAGATGCAGGCATTGTCAGATGAGCAATTAATTGGTAAAACGGCAGAATTTAAACAGCGTCTAGCGAAGAGCGAAAGTTTAGATGACATTCTGCCCGAAGCGTTTGCCGTGGTGCGAGAAGCCAGCAAACGAGTTTTAGGAATGCGGCATTTCGATGTACAGCTCATCGGCGGCATGGTTCTGCATGACGGTCAGATTGCCGAAATGAAAACGGGGGAAGGTAAAACCCTGGTTGCCACCCTACCTGCCTACCTGAATGCACTGGAAGGTAAGGGAGTTCACGTTGTCACGGTCAACGATTATCTGGCACGCCGCGATGCCGAATGGATGGGGCAAGTTCATCGCTTTCTGGGGTTAAGTGTGGGCTTGATCCAGCAAGGCATGAATTTTCATGAACGGAAAAAGAACTATAGCTGCGACATTACCTACAGCACTAATAGTGAGCTAGGGTTCGATTATCTGCGCGACAACATGGCAACGTCGATGGAAGATGTTGTCCAACGTCCGTTTAACTATTGCATCATCGACGAGGTAGATTCCGTCCTGATCGACGAAGCCCGTACTCCACTGATTATTTCTGGACAGGTCGAACGCCCGAGCGAGAAATATATGCGGGCAGCCGAAATTGCGGCGCGGTTGCAGAAGAAAGAAGACGAAGATGATCCCAACGGGCACTACGAAGTAGACGAGAAGGCTCGTAACGTGCTGCTGTCGGATGAAGGCTTTATTGCCTCCGAACAAATGCTGGGGGTCAAAGACTTATTTGATCCCAAAGACCCATGGGCGCATTACATTTTTAATGCCATCAAGGCGAAAGAACTGTTTATTAAAGATGTCAACTACATCGTTCGCAACAACGAGATCGTTATCGTTGACGAATTTACAGGGCGAGTTATGCCCGGTCGGCGTTGGAGTGATGGGCTGCACCAGGCGATCGAAGCGAAAGAAAGTGTCGAAATTCAGCCAGAAACCCAAACCCTGGCAACCATTACCTACCAAAACTTCTTCCTGATCTACCCCAAACTCGCCGGCATGACGGGTACGGCGAAGACAGAAGAAGCTGAATTTGAGAAAATCTATAAGCTAGAAGTAACCATCGTCCCGACTAATCGCACGACCGGACGACGTGATGTGCCGGATGTGGTGTACAAAACAGAAGATGCCAAATGGCAAGCGCTCGCTAAAGAATGCGCAGAAATGCATGAAAAGGGGCGTCCGGTGTTGGTCGGAACGACCAGTGTAGAAAAGTCGGAAGTCCTTTCTCAACTGCTGCATAATCTGGGTGTTCCCCATAATTTGCTTAACGCCAAGCCTGAGAACGTCGAGCGAGAATCAGAGATTATCGCGCAGGCAGGTCGTAAAGGCGCGGTGACGATCGCCACTAATATGGCAGGTCGTGGAACCGACATTATTTTGGGAGGCAATGCCGACTACATGGCTCGCCTGAAGGTGCGGGAATATTTCATGCCCCGCATTGTTCAACCTGAAGATGAAAGCGAAGTGTCTGCGGCTCAGGTGTTGAGCGGTGGCGGTGAACGCAGCGGAGGGCAGGGGTTCGTTCCGGGCAAAAAGGTAAAAACCTGGAAAGTGTCGCCTAAAATCTATCCCACTGAGTTGTCTAAAGAATCAGAAACGATGCTCAAGGCAGCGGTAGAGGTTGCGGTCAAGCAGTATGGAGAGCGATCGCTACCAGAGTTGCAAGCCGAAGACATTATTGCCACCGCCGCCGAAAAAGCACCCTCTGACGACCAGGTGATTTTGAAACTGCGGGAAGTTTACAACTTAATCCGCAAAGAATATGAAAAGTTCACTAAGGCAGAACACGAAGAGGTGGTTCAGTTCGGCGGTTTACATGTGATTGGCACAGAACGCCATGAATCGCGCCGGATTGATAACCAACTCAGAGGTCGAGCCGGACGCCAGGGCGACCCCGGATCTACTAAGTTCTTCCTTAGCTTGCAAGATAACCTTCTACGAATCTTTGGTGGCGATCGCGTTGCCGGCTTAATGAATGCTTTCCGAGTTGAAGAAGACATGCCCATCGAATCGGGAATGCTGACACGCTCTTTAGAAGGCGCGCAGAAAAAGGTTGAGACGTACTACTACGACATTCGTAAGCAAGTCTTTGAATACGACGAGGTTATGAATAACCAACGGCGTGCCATCTATGCCGAACGTCGTCGTGTTTTAGAAGGTCAAGACCTTAAGGAACAAGTGATCAAATATGCCGAGCTAACGATGGATGACATCGTCGATGCCTACATCAATCCTGATTTGCCATCCGAAGAATGGGAACTGGATAAGCTTGTGTCTAAAGTCAAAGAGTTTGTCTATCTTCTGCAAGATTTAGAACCGATTCAATTAGAAGACCTGAGCATGAGCGAGATTAAAACCTTCCTCTACGAACAGGTGCGTATTGCCTATGACATCAAAGAAGCCCAGGTTGATCAGCTCAAACCTGACCTGATGCGGCAGGCAGAGCGATTTTTCATCTTGCAGCAAATTGATACCCTCTGGCGAGAGCATTTACAACAGATGGATGCTTTACGTGAATCCGTTGGGTTGCGAGGCTATGGGCAAAAAGACCCGTTGATCGAATATAAGAGCGAGGGCTACGAATTATTCTTAGACATGATGACGAATATTCGTCGGAACGTGGTTTACTCGCTATTCCAGTTCCAGCCTCAGCCACAACCGACGGTGCAACGCTCTTCTGAGGTAGTTTAGTCTCATTCTCAAAACGAGGGCGCTTTGCGCCTGGATAGATTGAAGTTTAGGGTGAGAGCTGCGTTCCACGCGGTTCTCACCCTATTGTTTGTACTCCAGCCACAATTCGCTAAATACAGAAACGGTGTGTGGGGGCGCAGAGCGCCCCTACACACCGTACTGAATCAACCCGCACAGCGCTATAGATGAATTAACCTGCAACTTTTGAGAGGAAATTGGTTTTTATTAAACCCAATTTCCTCAATACGGTTATCTTGGCTCAATTCTTCGTGACCAAATCGGGTTTCAGCTCCACCCGTACAGACCGTTTGGTAACTTCCGAAAATAACGTTTCATATCGGTTTAAAGCATGCTCAAACGAGTAGTGCTCCACGGCGTGCCGCCTTCCTCGCTTGCCTAACAGTTCTGCCTTGTCTGGATTGTTGTATAAATCCAAAATGGCATCCGCCAGTTTATCAGGATGTTCGGGTTCAACCACAACGCCACCCCCACTCTTGCGGACTGCTCTTGCAGCTGTACCCACCGACGGCACAGATGCCACAATCGGACGACCACTCGCTAACAACACCTGTGTTTTAGACGGCATGTTAAAGCCAATGACATTACTTTTCTGAACAATCAACCCGATATCTGCCGCTGCCAACATTTCAGGCAACTGTTCGCGGGGCTGGAAGGGCAGCAGTAGAACATTATCGGTTTTCCAAGACTGACAACACTTTTCAAGCTTTTGTAACGCCTTTGTTTCGCCCACAATTACAAACACAATTTCAGGGATGTGACGTAGACGAGTCGCTGCCTCAATCACGGTTTCCAAACCCTGGGTCAACGCAATATTGCCAGAGTAAAGCACCACAAACTTGTCCTGAAGATGATTTTCTTCGCGGAACGAGTTATTAGTTTTAGGCAAAGGTCGAACGAAGTTAGTATCTACCCAGTTAGGAATGCAGGTGATTTTATCCTGTGGAACACCTTTCCCTACCAAATTTTCAACGAATCCATCGGTAATGACACTAATCCGCGTAGCTGTTCGGTAAGCAAACTTTTCGAGAGCTTCAAACACGCGAATTGCCCATTTGTTAGTAATCAACCCTACATGAATGGCTGCTTCCGGCAATATATCTTGCAGGTTTAAAACCACAGGACACGATCGCAGTAAGCCAATCAATGCAGCAGGTAAGCACACAGGCAACGGCGGCACAGTCAATAAAATGACATCAGGTCGCCATCCTTTCATTGCCTGAAATAAACTCGTTACGACAAAGCTACTATCTAACAACAAGCGAGTGGCTAACGTTAGCTTGGGACGAATCCAGACATAACTCCGCTGTACCAATACGCCATTGCAAACTTCGGTCATGTAGAACTTATCACGATACTCATCGTAGACACGCCGTTGCGGATAGTTGGGCATACCTGTCACAACACGTACTTCATGCCCGCGCTTTACTAGACCTTCTGCCAACTCAGTCATCAACGGAGCAATGCCAATTGGTTCAGGATGGTAGTTGTAAGAGTATATGAGGATGCGCATAGAAAAAGCCGGATTAGCCAGGATATGGCGTAGTATTTTTTACAGAGAGAATGAAATCAAGCAAGTCGCATCAATTTAATTGGAAGGGTCAGGTTGAGGGCGTACCATCTGCTCTTTAAGAATTATCGTAATAATTCTTAAGTAGAAACCTCAGTGGCTTTACTTAGGACAGTGTAAGAGCATCTCAATTAAAACCATAACGACTTTCGGGTTTTTCTGAATAGCTGAAAGCATTGATTCTGGATAATCTTTATGGCTTTGTTAGCGTGCTTAAAGATTTAACTAAACAGACGCTTTTTTTCCAGAAAAGCTCCATCCAAATTGAAAGCCCACTTTTACATAAAAAAGATAGGATTCGTAAAGCGTATTTGTACGTGATAAACCATAAAATCTATCCCATTCATAAAGGTTGTAAACAAAATTGTGAGGAATTTGTAAATTAAGTTTTATCGATAAAAAATTGTTTCATTTATCATACCCACTTGGAAATCAAGGATTGCAGGGGAGGAAAAACTTATGCCTGAGGACAGAGCCGCCCACTCCCCTTCATCTATCCTTGTACTCGAAATCCTTTCAGACCTTGAGGGGTTTCGTAAGTAATTGCCACATCCTGAACCCTTGCAGTAGGCGGACCTTGATAGCACCATCGCACCATTTCTTCTACCTGCTGGCGGGTTCCTTCAAACACAGCTTCTACTCGCCCATCCTTGAGATTACGAACCCAACCATTGAGCTTTAGCAACATAGCCGTGTCTACGGTGGATGCCCGATAACCTACCCCCTGAACTTTTCCAGAAATAAAAACATGAGCCCGAGTCGTAGGGCTGTTATTGGTTGCAGATAAATCATTTGCAGATAAAGAGTTTGTCATGATGGGGATCGGTTGAAGAGCCATTAAGACCTAAGCTATCGTTCATCCAGGGTGGGCAGGGTTTAGTTAATTGCAAAGACGCGATCGCACAGCACGTGTTTATAAACCTGTTCCGTTTGGATGGCAAGTTTTGACCAGTCAAATCGCCGATCGAGATCGGCATAGGCATTATCGATCAACCATTTGGCATACCCTGGATTTTTGAGGACATCTAAAATACCCCAGGCAAGGGAGTCTACATTATTTGTCTGGGTCACAATGCCTGTTTTGGTATGATGCACAACCTCAGAGAACCCTCCTGTATCCGAAACCACAACTGGAACCCGCGCTGCAAAACTTTCTAATGCGACGATGCCAAAAGGCTCATATAGGCTAGGGAAAACCGCACAATCGGCAATGGTTTGGAAACGGTTGAGGTCTTCGTCAGGCATAAAGCCGGTAAAATAACACTTTTCCCAAATTCCTAAATCCCATGCCTGATGCTTGAGATAGTCGGTGGTGCCACTACCAACGATGACAAATTTAACGGCTCCTCCTGTTTCCCATAGGACTTTTGGCGCTGCACTCAGCAACACATGAACCCCCTTCTCAAAGGTCATGCGCCCAACATAGTAGACGATTCGTTCGTAGTCGTCCGCAAACCGACGCCGAAATTGCCAGTAGTCAAAATCATGCCGATGGGGTTTTTTGTCTGAGCGGATGCCGTTATAAATGACATCCACTTTTTCCCAGGCGGCATGAAGTGCATGGGTCACTTCGTAGCGCATATAGTTGGTGCAAACGATCAGACGGGCTGCCCGATTGATCAGCGTACATTCTTTATCGTTGATGTAGTAGTGGGTGGGGTTGTGTAGACCATTGTGCCGCCCAAACTCAGTCGCGTGAATGGTTGCGACTAAGGGAATATTAAAGATGGTTTGCAAGGCGATCGCCGCATCTCCGACTAGCCAATCATGGGCATGAATTAAGTCAAACTGATGACCGTTGGCAAACAACTCTTCTGCGTAGTGCTGCATACTCTCATTCATATGCGTCACCCAGTGGAAGAAATTATGGCTATTGCCAACGCCAACCCGATGGACTTTAACCCCATCTACAACCTCATAACGAGGAGCCTGACCAAACTCAATCGTGATCAGATGAACATCATGACCAAGTTTGACTATCTCAGGATACAGTTCTGACACATGGCGAGCGATGCCACCCACAATGCGAGGGGGAAACTCCCACGTCAACACCAAAATTTTCATTCCTGCGATCCTGTCAATTTCAAGTCAGTTTCTTAATCTCATCCCAGTGCTCTTTAAAGTTGAGCAGAATGAGGGGGCTGCGCCCCTGTGTAGGGATTTCACCCCCACCCTCCAGACGTCAGATTGTAGATTAAATAAAACCGAAGATTTTTTGGAAGCGCGGCGTCGCCGCGCTTCCAAACATAAACGTCCGGATTTTATTTAATTCGTAATCCTTCACCCCAGCGGACACCGTTATATTACTTCTCCGATCCTAACGATCAGGGTTTGATAACACCGGAGGTTCATAACCGATGGCGCAGCAACGTCGCACTACCAACCATAAATATTTGGGTTTTATGGCGATCGCGATCCGATGGAGTGAGCCTGTACTGGAGGGTTGTTCCCATCAGCCTGTGCAACCAATGGGACGCAATACGGACGGATACGCCTCAATCCATTGGACTTTGTCTAAAATCCATTCATCCAGCAGGACTAAAAATAAATATAGATAATAAAGAAAAGGCTAAGATGAACCCATCTAGACAAAGGTATTGACTGGAGTTAAAGGCTATCCTCAATTAGTTAAGCATTAATACCTGCTTTATTTGTCAATACTAAACCGATAAGACCCCTTCCTGACTTCTCTGAACCGATATAACAAGTTTATATAAAGGCATTTTTAATCCAGATCATGAGTTCTGAAGCTATTTTGCAACTCCTGCTATTTGTAGACAAGCGTCCAAATTCCAATGCAAAAATCCGTCAAATTCGTGATCATCTTAAGGAATTGAGAGCAGACTACGTCTTTGATCTACAAATTGTAGATGTGGGTGAACAGCCTCATTTAGCTGAGCACTTCAAACTGGTTGCAACTCCGACGCTGATCAAACTGCATCCTGAACCTCGACAAACGTTGGCAGGCAGCAATTTGGTAGAGCAAGTCAAAACCTGGTGGGGGCGCTGGCAACAAGCCGTTGAGGAATATCAATCAGGGTTATATCAAGATGTAGAGATCCCTCAAGAAGCGATCGACAACACGACGATTCGTTCGATTACTCATTCCGCAGAATTAATGAGGTTATCGGATGAAATTTTTCGTCTGAAACAAGAAAAAGAAGCACTACAAGAGCAAGTGCGCTTTAAAGATCGGCTCATTGCCATGCTAGCGCACGATTTGCGGAATCCTTTGACGGCCACCTCGATCGCGTTAGAGACCATGGAATTTGGCGTTGATCAAAAACACAATAAGCAGGTTGCCTCACGGCTGACACCAGAAATGATGTCGCAGTTACTCAAACATGCCCGGACGCAGACGAAAGCTATTGATCGGATGATCACCGATATTTTGCAAGCAGCCAGAGGAACGGGTGTTGAAATTCAGATTTATCCACGCAAACTAGATTTAGGCGAGTTGTGTCTGGAAGTCCTTCAGCAGCTCAAAAATCAATTTCACATTAAAACTCAGGTTGTCAATACTGACATTCCGAGTGACTTGCCGAGTGTCTATGCAGATCCAGAGCGGGTGCGGCAAGTGTTAGCCAATTTGTTAGACAATGCAGCTAAATATACGCCCGAACATGGCGAAATTCAGCTTTCTATTTTGCATCGCACCACGCAAAAAGTGCAGGTCAGCATTTGCGATACAGGACCTGGCATTCCGAAAGAAAATCAAGAGCGAATTTTTGAAGATCGATTCCGCCTGGAACGGGATGTCGCTCAGGATGGGTATGGGATTGGGTTGTCTCTTTGCCAGCGAATTGTGCAGGCACATTACGGTCAAATTTGGGTTGATTCTGTGCCGAATCATGGCAGCTGTTTCAACTTTACGTTGCCCGTTTACCGTCCTTAGGGTCGTGGATTTAATAAAACTCACTTCTTTTTGAGAGAGCGACGGCTCCGCTGTCGCTCTCTCAAAAAGAATTACAGGTTATTTCATTTGCGATCCTTAGAATTGTGGATATAGCAGTCTCAAATCAGGTGTAAGCATCAGCAGATTGTGAAAGGCGCACTCCGAAAGGGGTGCGCCTTTCACAATCTATCTGAGAAAAGCACATGGTCGTAAGCTTGCATCACTTCAGGAGAAAAAGCCAGCGCTGGCTCAATTTTGCCGATGGTAAATTCCAGGTTCCAGTCACCTCCCAGGGCACTGCTCCCGGTGGGTTTAGCAGAAGCGGCAATATTTGCTCCAGTGAGTTGAGACAGGCGTTTGAGAAAATCGGTTCCGGCATCTCCAGCCGCAACATTGCAGCCATAGATCAGCAATTTATAAGGGGTTGGAGTGGGGATGTAGGGAAACCAACCCTGGAGATCCCAGGCGTAGCGATCGAGGGTATCGAGACTGAGGGTGCTGCTACCTAGATACAGGCAACCAGGAGAACCGTGAGAGACGATATGCACGGTCTCTACATCCTTGCGGGTGTCCAGCCGTTGAGTAATCTGAACGATGCCATCTTCGTTAGAGTCGAGAATATGGACTTCTGTTCCTGATTGAACACCAGCAATGAGTCGCTGATAGTCGGGTACGGCTGAGTCGATAAAGGCGATCGCTTTCGTCATGGTGGTGGTTCTAAACAAACGATTCAGAAGAGATGCTTGAGCAGAGGTCACTGACAAATCTGATCAATGCAATATCAATGCAGCGCCTATGCAACAGTTGATAGACGGGCAAGGTGGCAGTATGCGCCAGTCGAAGGGTTTCTAAGACAACCATGGCTCGCGTTCAGCCCTGAATCGTCACGTACGCGGACGGAAACACAATTTACCCCAGACATGGGGCTATACGCCCCCAGCAGAGATCCAGGTAGCCAGGCTCGACAACTCCTGTATTAACCCTTCGTTGCAGTCCGAACGGCAAACTATGGAGCCTCTAACCCTGCAATTCGCTACCGCAACTCTTCTATGTCACTTGCAGAACGAGTCTATGTAGACGTTGTCGGCACGATAGTCTGAGGCTTGATCCTTGGTTCAGGAGGCAGCAGTGCGGCACCTGAAAACAAACGTCCATAGACTAATTGTATCAATTTATACGTGCAACACGTAGGCAGATAGGCTGAATTGGCTTCGGCAGTCTTACGGATTTATTTTTAATCATTCCCTGAAACGTCCTGAGGTACACAAATTTACCCAGTAATTTCTTGGATTTTTTGCATATTGCATAAGATTCTGGCTGTTTTATGAATATTACGTAAGGTATTCACCGAGACGTTGCCAACAGGCAAGACGTAGGTAGCGATCGCCTAATCTCGAAACCGTGGCATCGATTAATCCAGCCATGAAATGGGCGTGAGTGCCGCGCAAAGCGCGGCACTCACGCCCCATTTCATCGCCTCAATCAGCAGCGACCAAGACCGCTGGCAAAATTTTTGATTGATCGGGTTTTATTGAATCGGACAGTCTGCTTTCAAGACCACGACTTCGTTTCCGGTCAAAATCGTACACCGGGCGATCGCCTCTGCCAGCACAGGTTTGCTGCCCCTGTCGAGCTGACGGCTAATCTGACGCACCAGCGGTCGATATTGGGTAATCCAGTTTCTCAGCGGATATTTTGGCGCAAACGTATCTTTGTCCAGTAACCAAAAATCAATCCCATATTTTTGGGTAAAATCGCGCAGGGTGTTGATATCAGGGCTGTATTGAGCTTCCAGCAGATCGAGCACCCGCTGGCGAAATTTTTGATAATAGCCCAGGTGAAATGGGATCGCATGTTCACGACTGACGAGTACAGAGCGCTTCGAAAACGTTGGAATGTTGCGGGCTTCCATGGCAACTGACGCGACCAGGATATCTTTCGGTTGCTGCGCAAAAAATTCATAGACCTCAGGTTCTTCGCCAATAATGTAGGCGCGTTCCCCAAACCTGCCATCCAACAGAGGGGCTAACACTAAAAATAGCAGTAAGCCGCCGAGTAACAGTTGTTTCGCCCATACCTGCCGGGTGCCCGTGGCGATCGCGCGGATTAACACCTCCAAAAGACTGACGATGACAACCCCGGCAGCGATCGCCATCACCATACGCAAACTATGGCTGGTATACCGATTTGGCAAATGCAGCTCAAATAACGCCCCATGAGCCATCAAAAATAGAACAAAGGCTGCAACGCAGGCGTGAGCCAGTACCCAGACCTGTCGGGTCATTTGTTGCGTTAGAGGGAAAAATCTGGCGTATACCATTACCACGGGCAGCAGCACACTCGCCCACATTAGCGGTGGAAAGGTGGGCGGAGCAATGCCACTGCGGGGACCTGTAACCCAAAACTCCCAGGCATTATCGCTAAAAAAAGCTGTTCTCCCATAGTCAGCAAATTCGGGCATTTGCTGCGCCTGCGCCAGGGTGACGACTGGACTGTAAGGCGAATCAGCCAGCACGTAAGGCAACATCGTCAGAATTGCCATACCAATCGCGGCTGTACAAAATCGATACTCTTGCCAGTCTTGCGTCAGTCTGGGGCGTCCGTTTTGCCATTGCACCAGTTGCAGTGCCAGAACCACAATAGCAATCAAGGTGTAGTGAGGATAAAACAAACTCAGGAGCGCGATCGCCCCTAAACAGGGAAATAGCGATCGCCGTTGGAGGTAATACAAAAACGCCAGAAACAGCGGATAAACAAAGGCTCTGGGGGTACCAGAGGGCAAATTATCCTCCGACCAGCTTACCTGGTTGAGCAACAGCGATGATACAAACCCCACGGCTGGGACAGGCAAAATCTGAATGCTGACCCCATAGCAATATGCCGTCATCACCAAGCCCAACGCCATCGGCAATACCTTGTGGAGCCAGATGGGGTCAATGCCAAACAGGGCAAAAAATCGGTAGACCGCGACAAACCCCAAAGGCGCAACCGACTGAAAGTAATCGGCAATCAGATCATTGGGAAACAAGTCAGGGTCAAGAAACCGCCGCATCCAAAAAACATGCTGTCGGGCATCGTCATGCACCACATAATCACTGCTAAAAGCCGTTTTGAGGGCAACTAAGCCGTACACAATAGCAAATGTCAAGCTGAGACTCAGCCAAAACCAATGTTGAGAATGTCTTTCTCCGGGTTGTGTCGGTTTTGCAGCTCGGTTCAAAAAATTAATCAGCATCGCGCCCTGTGCCACTGAAGTGAGATCCACCAACCAACAAAATAGTAGTGTATGGCGACACGCCGCATGAGCCAAGCTCTTGACTCGACGTTAGGGATCTGCAAGTTGATAAATCCCCGTGTTGTGATGGCGCGGCAGAGCCACACCATCACAACACAGGATCTATATTTTCGTGGCGAGTCCTTGATGAATTGTGGAGCGATTGACGCAGGAAAAATCCATGGAATTCTGTTGCCTATCCACCCCAACGCAGAAATAGGCGGCGTGATCAGTGATATTTATCACAGTGATTGGGTCTTTTACATCACATGGTTTTCTGATCTCTGTCAACACCTCAGGGGCTGCGATCGCCGATATTTAGGTATGGAGACTGGCAGTTAACATGGCGACAGGACATCATGCTAGATAAGCTTGTGCAATCTGCTCTCAACACAGGATGGCTCAGCGTCGAGTCAGAAGGTCTGATTCGGCAAGTGGTTATGATGCGAGGCTATCGCTCTGATGATTTAGCCGCTCTAGAAAAATTGCAACAAGCGATCGCGGAGGGAAAAATTCGTAGAGAAGGGCGCAATGCCTTAGTCCTGGTTCCTCTGACTCGATAGAAATTACAGCGTTGCTGATTTGGGCTATGAAAACTGGTGTGGGTGCGGCACTTCGTGTCGCACCCACACCAGTTTTCATAGCTGAATTAACCAATACCACCATTTTCAAACCCTTTAGACCCAAATTGCCCTTTTTGGAGGTAGGCTCTATGGGTGAAATTGTGTTCCAATAGTCAGGGAACCGTACACTCAATCAGCCTCACTATAGCGATCCTATTTGATTCGTGAACCTGATTAGTTGTGAGAGCGCCCGCCCTTCGGGCGGACGCTCTCACAACAGATTTAGGATCGCTATAGCTATATTTCTCCTGATTTTTATGATTTTTTACAAGAAGATATAATTGTGAACTCCAACAGACCGCAATTACCCTCGGCATTCTTCATCCATAGCCCATGACCTCCAAGCCCGATCCAGCTCCTGGCGATCTTTCATCCAACACATCCGCTAACGGTGCTGCAACACCGTCCCAAGCCGCATCGACTGTGGACATGGACAACCGTGCTGGTCAGCCGTCAGTAGAATCTGTGCAGGGTCAAGCCACTGCCCTGACCACTGCTACCGCCGCTGAGACGAAGACCGATACCCAGAGTCTAGAAGCGACGCGCAGTCCCGATAAATCACTGCCATTATCAACCCGTAAATTTGCCTTCCCGGTCTATCAAGGGGTGGGGCAATCAGCAACGTCGGTGATTTTGCTGGTGGCGATCGCCCTACTGATATTTGGCTTGCTGCTCGATAGTATGTGGATCGGCATTGCTGCTGCCATGGTTGCCCTGGTGGTTTCGGGGAGAGTGCTTTGGCGAGATGTCAGTCGGGCATTAACAGAGTTGCTATCGCCAGAACAACGGCTGCTAACCCTTAGCCTGATCGCCTGTATTTTTTCTATCATCAGCCTATTGCACTTTAGCGGGGTGCAGCAGTCTATTGGCGTTTGGTATAGCCAGTTGCCCTGGGAAGCGGTTGGCGCGACGGGCGAGGTGATTGGTGCGGTAGGGCAAATTTTAATTGCGGTACTGGCAGTTTATGTCGCCTGGAGACAATATGTTATTTCCAAGGATCTGACAATTCAGCAAAATCTGATCACCCAACAGCAAACCATTGACTCCTACTTTCAGGGCATTTCTGATCTGGTGTTAGATGCAGCGGGCTTACTGGAAGATTGGCCCCAGGAACGGGCGATTGCAGAAGGACGAACGGCAGCCATTCTCAGTAGCATCGACGCCACGGGTAAGGCGAAAGTGATTCGGTTTCTATCGCGATCGCGGTTATTGTCACCCCTGAGGCGCGATCGCCATTTGGGGCGCGCGATTTTAGATGGCATGGGCGGCTATCAAGAAGATCGCGACTTTGGCATCCGAGTCATCGACCTGGGGGTGATGCTGGCGGCTGCCGATCTATCGGGCACAGATCTGCGCTGGACGGATTTGAGTGATGTCAATTTAATTCGAGCCAACCTGCTCAACTGCGACCTGGTCAAAGCCAACCTGGCACGCACCATCCTGTGTGATACGACGCTGGCAGGCTCCGATATGATGGGCGCACGGTTATTTTATGGTTCCGTAGAAAAAGCGTCGCCTCGTAGCCGTACTGAAGTCCCCAATTACGAAACAGGGGAATACACAGGCGCAGTGCTGGAAGGGGCAAACTTAAAAGGGGTAAAACGCCTATCTGAAGAACAACGGCACTATTGCTGTGCCTGGGGCGGTTCTAAAACTCGAAAAACGATCCCCGGAGGATGCGACGGTATCCCCAATTTATTAGGACGATAGGCATTGCTTCATCCAGCGATGAAATCTGGTATGGGAGCCGCGCAGAGCGCGGCTCTCACAACAATTTGTAGGTCATACCAATTAAATTAAGAGAACGACAGATTCTCTACAGGGCTTGGCAGTGCCAAGCCCCTCCTGAACTTCTATGTGCCCATCCATTCGTTTATATCGGTATCACACCGTTGAGAATTGCTAGATTACCGATTTAGACAGACTGCACGGCACATTCATCCTCTGTAAGGGCGCATCGCGATGCGCCCCTGCGGTATCTGGTGCAATCGCTCATTAAATTGCCAAATCTAACGATCCGGGTTGGCAGGTTGATCTTTAAGGTAATCCAGAAAATCAAACAACTCTTCGGGGGTTAATTCTCGGCGCGTTGCTTTTCCATACATTTTTTTCAAGTGGTCGCTGCCTCGCTTTTTCGTCCAGCCCAGACGCTTGATTTCTACATCGATTTGGGCGATTTCTTCCGACAAATCAATGGTGATGTCGTTAGTCACAGGGGCAGGTGCCGACGGGGTGGATTTCGGGCGATCGCTCGATTCAACTTCTTGATGAAAAAGGCGATCGCCTGTCGAAAGGGATGGCAACACATCATCCATCAACACCGTTGGGTCAGCGGTGAGGGCAGCATCCGGGTCTTCGTCCAAAATCGTGTGGGCATAGAGATCCGCAACAACAGGCGTAGTTTTGGGAATACTCTTTTTGGGGGTGGCAACAGCTGGTATCGGAGGCAGTTCCGTCAGAGCAGGCGGCATTGAGCGATGCTCTGTTAACGGAATCACGTTAGCAGACTTAACGGGCGTTGGCACCTCTGGTGTTACCGTTGGCGCTACGGCTGGCGTCACGCCTGGTGTTACGGTACCCAGCGGTGGCTCTGAGCTTAGCCGCATCATCGGTTCAGACTCAGATGGCACAGGTGAGGCAGTGCCCAGCAATAAACTCGAAGTTTGAATACCCAAGGCTTCCAACGCTCGTACTTTAGCTCGGTCTTCCGCCGCTTCAACATCAGCAACAGACGCCAATCCGGTAGCGAGTGTCGTCCCGCCCATCTGCACAGATGCCCGCACAATGTAATTACCGTCATGGATCATCAGCAATTCTGAGACGAGGCTACCCATGGGATAGCGTGTTCGAAATTGGGTTAATAGGCTATGAATCTGGGAATAGCTCACGGGTCAATAGTCCAGGAAGATTAGGAAATCTGGCTTTGGCAAACCTCTATTCTATGTTTTAGACGGCAACTGTTTGAACGGCAACTCCTGGCAATCCTTCTGAAAACCTGGAGCGTGCAAAGCACCCTCAACTTCTCAGGATCCCAAATTAAATAACCTGTAATTCTTTTTGAGAGAGCGACGGCTCCGCCGTCGCTCTCTCAAAATCTCAAAAAGAATCGGGTTTTATTAAATCCACGATCCTTGGGCGATTTCTAGAAAAGGGCATCCCAGCAAATCGTAGGAACGAAGCATTCAAACCGAGATTTTCGCCGCTTACTAAAAACGATCTAACGAACGCTTTGCTCTCATAGGGGGTAACATCTTTTTCAGAAACCTCCTGAGGAAAGATTGGTATTAGAATTCTGTAAAGATCAAGATTAAGCTAGGTTAAGGAATGTAGGGTCTTTTTATGGTTAGAGCAATCGGCAAATCGATCAGGATGGGATCGTGACGTTCATAAACCCGAAGATTGCGGTTTGGAAACACGGCGTTGCCGCACTGCCAACCCCAAACTTTCAGATTTTATTGAATCAGTGATCCAGACAGGGTAAGGGGTTGAACCTCCCGGCAAAGGTGTCGCTCTTTATTCTTTATCCAGCGTCTTATGGCGAATGCTTTATCCCTTGTACAAAGTTTGTTCTTTTTAGCTGATAAGCCTTTGATTAATGCTAGATAAACTGCTAGATCTGTCTCCTCATGTTGGGGTGGATACGCTCCTGCTTCTACCTGTCTTGATAGCCCTGGAAGTAGTGCTATCAGCAGACAATGCGATCGCTCTTGCCGCCCTGGCTCAAGGCATGGAAAACAGCAATATGCAGCGGCGCGCCCTTAATCTTGGGTTGGTTGTTGCGTTTGTCTTGAGAGTTTCCTTGATTTTGACGGCAACCTGGGTAGCAAAATATTGGCAGTTTGAGTTGGCAGGAGCTGCTTATTTACTGTGGTTGGTATTTCAGTACTTTACCTCTGACGAAGAAGATACTGAACACCATCATCACCACCACGGTCCCCGGTTTTCCTCGCTCTGGCAAGCAATTCCTATGATCGCCATTACTGATCTGGCGTTTTCGTTGGATAGTGTGACGACTGCGATCGCCATTTCTCAGGAAACCTGGTTGGTGTTAACGGGCGGTGCCATCGGCATCTTAACCTTGCGGCTGATGGCAGGGTTATTTATTCGCTGGCTCGATAAATATGTGCATCTGGAAGATGCCGGATACATCACCGTTGCCCTGGTTGGCATTCGTCTGTTAATTCGAGTGGTGAATGAAAGTTTTGTGCCACCCGAATGGTTGATGGTGGTCGCGATCGTAGCCTTATTTACCTGGGGATTTTCCAAGCGATCGCAACCCGATGAGACAGACGACCATTTAACATCCGTATCGTCTCCTGGTTCTCTCGACACGGAACTCAAACCCAAAGAAATCCAAGAAGTCTCCGTTGACTAGGGTCTGTTCTAAAAGTTGTTTTTTCGTGCGCTTCGCGCACGAAAAAACAACTCTGAGTTTTATTCAATCTACGAGTCTAGGAAAGGCGCAGAAGCGTGATTTGAATAACTCGCAGGTTTATGGTTGGCGTCGCCGCAACGCCACGATGTCCACGACAGGCTATGGGGGCGATTTTGCATACAGAGGTTAACGGTGCAGTTGCCCTTCGGCTTCGCTCAGGGCGCGGGCTGGTTGAGCGGAGTCGAAACCAGCAGAGAATGCGTTTGCCATAGCCGCAACCCTAAAATTTGAGCGAGGCGAATTGCGCCTCGCTCATGAACGATCCTCAATGATCATCCAACCTTAACCCAGAGAGATTAAGGTCTTATTCGTAAAGCCAGGGTGTAGTCACAGGTTGCCAGTCCACCAGGTCTGCATCCGAAAACCAAAGGCTGATTTCCCGTTGAGCCGTTTCGACGGCATCGGAACCGTGGATGATATTGCGCCCAATGCTGACACCAAAATCTCCTCGTAAGGTTCCGGGTTCAGAGGTGAGTGGGTTGGTCGCACCAATGATTTTACGGGCAGAAGCCACCACCCCTTCACCTTGCCAAACCATCGCCACAACTGGACCAGAGGTGATGAAATTGACCAGTCCTGCGAAAAAGGGCTTCTCTTTGTGAACATCGTAATGCTGTTCTGCCAATTCTCGGCTGACGCTCATGAGTTTTAGCCCAACCAGCGTAAACCCTTTGGCTTCGAAGCGACGAATAATTTCACCTACTAAACCGCGTTGCACACCATCGGGTTTGATCGCTAAAAAAGTCCGTTCCACAGATTGTTACTCCTAATTAATGTCCCTCATCTATGCTCAGAAAAATAAGATCGTTTGTAAAGTAATTGGGTAAATTTGATTGTTTGATGGTTTGTCGTTCGCCTTGGAGGTGAAACATGGGGGGTCAGTCAAGAGGAACGCCGCTAGAAGCTGAAAAATTGCTTGCGCTCAATCTCAATGCGGTGCCAGAGCCAGCTAAACCCGATATCTGGACGATCGAAGATAGTGAAGAGCTATACCGCATCAAGGGATGGGGAGAACCCTATTTTTCGATCAATGCGGCGGGGCATGTCACCGTATCTCCGAAGGGCGATCGCGGCGGTTCGTTAGATTTGTATGAACTGGTGAATGCGCTGAAGTTACGGAATCTAGGATTGCCGTTGCTCATCCGATTTTCCGATATTTTGGAAGACCGAATTGAACGGTTGAATGCGTGTTTTGCGAAGGCGATCGCCCGATATAACTATCAGGGCGTGTATCGCGGCGTTTTTCCGGTGAAATGCAACCAACAACGGCACCTGGTCGAAGATTTGGTACGGTTTGGCAAGCCCCATCAATTTGGTTTGGAAGCCGGTTCTAAACCCGAGTTAATGATCGGGCTGGCATTGCTCGATACACCCGGAGCCTTAATGATCTGCAATGGCTACAAAGATCGGGAGTATGTGGAAACGGCAATGTTGGCACGACGCATGGGGCAAACGCCGATTATTGTGCTGGAGCAGCTTGAGGAAGTGGGCTTGGTGATTGAAGCCAGCCGCAAGTTGGGTATTGAACCGATTCTCGGGGTACGTGCCAAGCTCAGCAGCAAAGGGGTGGGCCGCTGGGGCACCTCGGCAGGCGATCGCGCTAAATTTGGCTTAACTGTGCCCGAAATTATTCAAGCAGTGGAACAACTGCGGGCAGCAGATATGTTGGGGTGTCTGCAACTGCTGCACTATCACATTGGCTCCCAAATTTCTTCAATTGCCGTGGTTAAAGATGCCATTCGCGAAGCCAGCCAGATTTATGTCGAACTGGCTCGACTCGGTGCGGCAATGCAGTATTTGGATGTGGGCGGCGGTTTGGGCGTTGATTATGACGGCTCCAAAACCAATTTCTATGCATCCAAAAACTACAACATGCAGAATTATGCCAATGATGTGGTGGCAGAGGTTAAGGAAACCTGCGAAGAACGCGGCTTGCCTACCCCTACCCTGATCAGCGAAAGTGGTCGGGCGATCGCCTCCCATCAGTCGGTATTGGTGTTTGATGTTTTGGGAACGAGTGATGTGGTGATTGAGCCACCTGCCCCTTTGCAGGAAAAAGAGCACCTGATCATTCGCAATCTCTACGAAACCTACCAATCTCTCACGGCTGAAAATTATCAAGAGGCATACCACGATGCCACTCAATTCAAAGAAGAAGCCATTAGTCTATTTGGTTTTGGCTACCTCAGCCTGACCGAACGGGCACGGGCAGAGCGGTTGTATTGGGCGTGTTGTGGCAAAATTTTGGCGATCGCACGTCAACAAGAATATGTCCCGGATGACCTGGAAGATCTAGAAAAGATCATGGCATCGATCTACTATATCAACCTCTCTGTCTTCCAATCTGCGCCCGACTCCTGGGCGATCGACCAACTATTTCCGATCATGCCCATCCATCGCCTTGATGAAGAACCGACTCAACGGGGCACCTTAGCCGACCTGACCTGCGACAGCGATGGCAAAATTGACCAGTTTATCGATCTGCGCGATGTCAAATATGTGATGGAGTTGCATCCCCTGGAGCCGAACGAGGATAGTAAACCGATCCCGGCAGCATCGGACACTCCGCTTGCAGCGTTGGGTCTGCATCCATCCTATAAACCCTACTACCTGGGCTTGTTTCTCGGTGGGGCTTACCAGGAAATTATGGGCAATTTGCACAACTTGTTTGGCGATACCAATGCAGTCCACATCAAACTGACGCCCACGGGCTATCAGATCGAACATGTGGTCAAAGGCGACACCTTAAATGAGGTGTTGGGCTATGTGCAATATGACTGCGAAGATCTGGTGGAAAGTATTCGTCGCCGCACCGAGCAAGCGTTGCAAGACAAGCGGATCACCATCCAGGAGTCGCAGTTGCTATTGCAGAACTACGAACGCTCGCTCAGTCGCTATACCTACCTATCCCCGTAAGCCCGATCCAAACCGAGCGCTACGAATTTAGCACCCGGAGGGTGATGAGCTGAAACGCGGCGTGCCGCGTTTCAGCTCATCACCTGTCGTCTCATCAAATCCCACAGCCCAAATCAAAGCATTGCTCTATAGCAGGATGAATTTGGAGGTGGAACCTCCAAATTCATTTCCAGAATCAGCGCTGTCTAAATCAGCGGTGCCCGTGGGCTGTATTGTTAAAGATTGTAAAGTTTTAGACGGGAATTTATGATGTCAACCTCTTCTCACAGATTGTCATCTATCCTGCAACCGTCTTACGTATTTTTAGGGCAATCAAAAGGCATAGAAACGCTTGTGGCAGAAGAGATTGCGCCAGAAAAGATTGGGCGATCGCACCGACTGAAACTCAGCAAATTTCCGCAACAGTTCGGGAAACCGTACTCAGAAATAAGTTGCAGTTGACCCCATCCTTCGTTAAATTAGCACTCAGGAGTTGAGAGTGCTAACTCCAAATGTGTCTGGTTATTAGCTACTGGCTGTTGGCTGTTAGCTATTAGTCTGTCTCTGTGTGTTTAGCGGGTAGGTTTAGAGCGACCAACGTTACTCTTGCCTACGAGTCGTGCTGACCCGCTGACCCTTAGCTAATCGCAACTGATTAGTAGCTCATCTCTGAACCCATTTTAATTCAAGTTGTCTGGAGAATTTTGTATGGCAGCAGTATCTCTGAGCGTTTCCACTGTTAAACCCTTGGGCGATCGCGTTTTTGTAAAGGTAAGCGCTTCTGAAGAGAAGACCGCTGGTGGCATCTTGTTGCCTGACAGTGCAAAAGAAAAGCCTCAAGTTGGGGAAATTGCCGCAGTAGGTCCTGGTAAGCGCACTGACGACGGTGTTCGTCAAGAGATGGATGTGAAGGTCGGCGATAAAGTTCTCTATTCCAAATATGCCGGAACCGATATCAAGTTAGGCACCGAAGAGTATGTTCTACTCTCCGAAAAAGACATTCTAGCCATCGTTGACTAGTTGGCGATCGCGTGATCGGTCAGGGGTAATGGTTACCCCTCATTCATCATGACCCGCTTTACGGACGGCATGAGTCGAATGAGTTTATTTCCGATCACTATCGTTTAATTTCTATTCCCCACAGCTCAATTCATCCCTTAGATCCAACGTTCACAGAGAATCAAACACCTATGGCTAAACGTATTATCTACAACGAAAACGCTCGTCGTGCTCTCGAAAAAGGCATCGATATTCTAGCGGAAGCCGTTGCAGTCACTTTGGGTCCTAAAGGACGCAACGTCGTTCTAGAGAAAAAGTTTGGTGCGCCCCAAATCGTCAATGACGGCGTCACCATCGCAAAAGAAATCGAACTCGAAGATCATATCGAAAACACAGGTGTTGCTCTGATCCGTCAGGCAGCTTCTAAAACCAATGATGCCGCTGGTGACGGTACAACTACCGCAACCGTTTTGGCTCATGCCATGGTTAAAGAAGGTCTGCGTAACGTTGCAGCGGGTGCCAATGCTATCTCTCTGAAGCGCGGCATCGACAAAGCGACTGCTTTCCTGGTCGAAAAAATTGCTGAACATGCTCGCCCCGTAGAAGATTCTAAGGCGATCGCTCAAGTCGGTTCCATCTCCGCCGGTAACGACGAAGAAGTCGGTGCCATGATTGCTGAAGCGATGGAAAAAGTGGGTCGTGAAGGTGTGATTTCTCTGGAAGAAGGGAAGTCGATGACCACCGAGCTAGAAGTAACTGAAGGGATGCGCTTTGACAAAGGCTATATCTCTCCTTACTTCGCTACCGATACCGAGCGGATGGAAGCTATTCTGGATGAGCCATTCATCCTGTTGACCGACAAGAAAATCACCCTGGTACAAGACCTGGTGCCCGTGCTTGAGCAAGTTGCTCGTTCCGGTCGTCCGCTGCTGATCATTGCAGAAGACATCGAAAAAGAAGCATTGGCTACCCTGGTGGTTAACCGTCTGCGCGGTGTGCTGAATGTTGCGGCTATCAAAGCTCCTGGCTTTGGCGATCGCCGTAAAGCCATGTTGGAAGACATCGCTGTTCTCACCGGCGGTCAAGTGATCACCGAAGATACGGGTCTGAAGCTGGATGCAGTCAAACTAGACATGCTGGGTAAGGCTCGCCGCATTACCATCACCAAAGACAGCACCACCTTAGTGGCTGAAGGCAACGAAAAGGCAGTCAAGACCCGTTGCGACCAGATTCGTCGTCAGATCGAAGAAACTGAGTCTTCCTACGACAAAGAAAAGCTACAAGAACGCCTGGCTAAGCTTTCCGGTGGTGTTGCGGTCGTCAAAGTCGGTGCGGCAACTGAAACCGAAATGAAAGACCGTAAGCTGCGTCTGGAAGATGCCATCAACGCCACTAAAGCAGCCGTTGAAGAAGGCATTGTCCCCGGTGGTGGTACCACACTGGCTCACCTGTCTCCTCAGCTAGAAACTTGGGCAAAAGACAAGCTCACCGGCGAAGAGTTGATCGGTGCAAACATCGTGGCTCGCGCATTGGCAGCTCCTCTGAAGCGGATTGCTGAAAATGCTGGACAAAATGGCGCGGTGATTGCTGAGCGCGTTAAAGAAAAAGACTTTAACGTCGGCTACAACGCAGCCACCAACGAGTTCGTTGACTTGTTTGAAGCAGGTATCGTTGACCCCGCTAAAGTCACCCGTTCGGCATTGCAAAATGCTGCGTCTATTGCAGGCATGGTGTTGACCACCGAGTGTATCGTGGTTGATAAGCCAGAACCTAAGGAAGCTGCTCCCGCTGGCGGCGGCGGCATGGGCGGCGGCGACTTCGATTACTAATCGATACGGTTACTAATCGACACAGCCATCGGGATATGGCAATGCCATATCCCTACCATTAATCAACGGGCGATCGCTTCTCAACAGGCGATCGCCTTTTTCTTGTGCGATCGCCAAATGATTGCAATGGCTGTACGGGCGTAGCATTTGCCCGAAGATTCTGGCTAGGAACCGTGAAGCTCAACGCAAATGCCACGCCCCTACCCAAACACAGGGCGATCGCCTTTTTCTATGCGATCGCTGAATGATTGCAATAGCCGTACGGGCGTAGCATTTGCCCGAAGATTTTGGCTGGGAAGCATGAATCTCAACGCAAATGCCACGCCCCTACCCTAACAATAGGCGATCGCCTTTTTTCTGTGCGATCGCCTTTTTCCTGTGCGATCGCCAAATGATTGCAATGGCTGTACGGGCGTAGCATTTGCCCGAAGATCTGGGCTGGGAAGCATGAATCTCAACGCAAATGCCACGCCCCTACCCACACAACAGGCGATCGCCTTTTTCCTGTGCGATCGCCAAATGATTGCAATGGCTGTACGGGCGTAGCATTTGCCCGAAGATTTTGGCTGGGAAGCATGAATCTCAACGCAAATGCCACGCCCCTACCCTAACAATAGGCGATCGCCTTTTTCCTGTGCGATCGCCAAATGATTGCAATGGCTGTACGGGCGTAGCATTTGCTCGAAGATCTGGGCTAGGAACCGTGAATCTTAACGCAAATGCCACGCCCCTACCCTAACAACGGGCGATCGCCTTTTTCCTATGCGATCGCTGAATCATGGAAATGGCTATACGGGCGTAGCATTTGCCCGAAGATCTGGGCTGGGAACCGTGAATCTCAGCGCAAATGCCATGTCTCCCTACATAAACGTGGATACGGTGACGCTGCCCATGCTTTCAGCCAAAATAGACAAAAGCTTGTGCAGAAGAGAAATTAGGCAGTGCGATGGCAAACAATGAACATCTGGCAATTTTGAGACAAGGCATTGACGCATGGAATCGCTGGAGAGAAGAAAATCCAACTATTAATCCAGATCTCAGTAGTGTAGATCTCAATCACGCTAACCTTAGCATGGTGAATTTCCGCCAGACTATCCTCAAGGACGCTAGTCTTGTCCAAGCTGATCTTAGTAAAATCGATCTCAGCCACGCTGATCTCACTAATGCAAATTGTGAGAAAGCAAATCTTCAAGGAGCCAACTTAAATTACGCTCATCTTCCAGATATTCGTTTAAATGGAGCTAATTTAAATAAGGCAAAACTTAACTATACTTTTTTGCCTGCTGCCAATTTGACTTATGCTGACTTTACTGAAGCAGACTTGAGTAATGCTTATCTTGGGCATTCTATCCTGATAAGAACACGATTTATAAAATCCTGCTTGAGACACTCTAATCTCACTAGAGCATCCGCGTTGGAAGCCAATTTTAATAAAGCTGATTTGACTGGAGCCTCTATCCAAGAATGGAATATTAGCCCGTCAACAAATTTGAGCGAAGTTATTTGTAATTATATTTTTCTTTTGGAGGGAGAAGGAGATCGCCGCCCTCATGATCCAAACAAGATCTTTGCGCCAGGAGAGTTTACTGAACGGTTCCAGAAAGTTTTAGACACCGTTGATCTATTCTTTGCCGATGGCATCGACTGGAAAGCGTTCCTCGCTTCATTTAAGGAATTGCAAACCCAGTATGGCGACGAGAACCTAACCGTTCAGGGATTTGAACGTAAAGGCAATGGATTTGAAGTGCGTCTTGCGGTTTCTCCTAAGCTTAACAAAGCCGAAATCGAGCGCAATGCTTTGCAAAAATACGAAATCCAATTGCAACGGATAGAAACGCAATATCGAGCCGAACTCCACGCAAAAGATAAAGAAATCGAAGGCTATAAACGCGAAAATATCAACATTGTAGAAATTACAAAGCTTTTAGCGAGTAGACCCATTCGAGTAGAGGAACCTACGGTGACGCTCCATCCCAATCAAATCAAGATCTTACAAGCTATTAATCAAAGGCTTCAGACTATCAAGAAGATTTCTCAAAAGCTAAGTTTGCCTGATGACATCGTTAAATATTATTTGGAAGAGATGGAAAATGAGTACGTACAATGTGTTAGCAATACTAATGATGGCAAAGCCTGGGAATTGACTAATAAAGGGAAAGTCGCTGCAACCGATCCAGATTCTTTATTGCCATCAAAACAAAGTTCCACAATCAACAATCTTCACTTTAGCCATTCCAAGTTTGCTGGAGTAGTAATTGGAGATAATGCAACTCAAAGTGGCAACATATTTTATGACTATTCTCAAAATATCAACGAAATTAGCACGATCATTCAAAATCTTCGCAGCATAGCTCAAACCTTTGCAGTGGAACACCGCGAAGAAGTTGAAATGCATTTGGATGATTTGGAAGACGATCTTCGATCTCCTGAAAAGCGACAACCATCTCGAATTAAGCGTCGTCTTACTGGTTTACTGGCTGTTGCTATTGCAATCAGTGGCGCTGTCGCAACTGCCACAGACTTTACCAACAATGTTCTGGAGCTTTCTGAGAAGTTGGATATTCCGATCGAACAAATCCAGCCTAAAACTTCCCAGAAAACCTTACCCATTCACCCTGAAAGTGCAGAAGTTAGAGATCTGTGAGTTGATTTCGACATAGATATAGGCGATCGCAGGTTGGCAAAAGCCAAATGAGTAGGATTGGGCGATCGCCTCTTTTCTATACGGAACTATTTACCAATCGCCTTGAGACACGGGTTTAGACCTACGTTTCGGCTGATTCAACCACTCATTCAGAGGTTTACCAAAGTGGTATTGGCACCAAAAGTTAGCAATCTCTTCAACCATGGGGGCTGACCCTGGCGTCAAGCCACTGCCATGGCTTGTGGTGTAGGATTCGGCATATTCTCTGGCAATATAATATCCCCAGTAGCTTGATTCCGAAGGGCGGAGGATGCAATTTAAGGCATTTTCAACCAACAACACTTCTTTGCTTTGAATAATGCGCACAGGACCCCATGCCTGATTCTCGTACTTATTGTTGACGTCTTTGACTCGGGAAAAAAGTTGTCGCAATGAATTTTTCTGGTCTGGGGTAGGGTCTGCTAAATAATTTTCTATGTCAAGGCTCGCTTCATCAACGATCTGCTGACAATGTATCCAGGTTTCTTCGTCAAGATGACTTGGTTTTGTTTTCCCTGCCATTCTTTTCTGCGTCATCTGAACCAGATAAAAGCAAAATTGGTTGGCTGCCTCTGGCTCGGCACAAAGGCTTTTAAGGCTCGTTAAGCGAGTGATGTTAAAGTACTGACCCTGTCGTAGCTCTTGAGCAATTTGGGCTAGGGTGGAAATTTTTTTGGATAGTGCTGATGCAGCCATAAGTTGATTATTCGTCGATAACTATTTTTTGTGCCGATCGCCGGTTGGCAAAAGCCGAATGAGTAGGATTGGGCGATCGCCTATGCTAAACCAATTTCTTTTAAACGGTGATTGAGATAGTCACCCGCTGTCCAGGCAGGATAACACGGCTGACCTCCGGTTTTCGCTACACAGTTGGGCAGGGGAGTGAGATCAACTTCTTTGCGCGGATGAACAAAAAATGGCATCGAAAACCGGCGATCGCGATCGTTAGTGGGATTGGTCACGCGATGGGTCGTGCTGCGGAGCAGTCCATTGGTCAGGTTTTGCAACATATCTCCCGTATCGACAATAATCTGACCGGGTAAGGCATGAATCGGCAACCAGGTGCGATCGCGTTGCCTCAATTCCAGTCCTGGTGCAGTTGCTTCACATAACAGAGTAATTAAATTAATGTCTTCGTGGGCGGCTGCCCGCAGGCTGGCAGGGGGTGCCTCTGCTGGAATGGGCGGATAGTGAATAACCCGTAGCAAGGTATCACTCCTGTCAATCATGTCTCGCAAGTATGACCTTGGTAGGTCTAAATACAGGGCACATGCTTCGAGCAACACAGCGGCACAGGCTTCCAGTTGCTGATACAGTGCTGTCATGATTGGTTTAAACTCGGGCACTTCTGCCATCCAAAGATTAGGGCACATCTGCTCTGCCGATGCATCGGCAGGTATTTCTCGACCTATGTGCCAAAATTCTTTGAGGTCGGCAACAGGATGGTCTTTGGCATGTTCTTTACCAAACCGAGTAAACCCACGCTGCCCTTTGTTTTGCGGATCTTCGTACTGTTGCTTGATCTCAGTGGGCAACGCAAAAAAAGCTTCAGATACACGATATGCTGCTCGAATTAAGTCTGCATCAATGTTGTGATTCGTCAGCGCAAAAAATCCAATGTCTTGTAGTGCCGCTCCCATCGTGGTGACAAACGCTCGCTGGCGCTTAGCAGAGTCGGTTAAGAAATCGTGCAAATTCAGCACAGGGATGGTCTGGGATACCATATTGCGTCGGAATCACGGATGGAAGTTACCTGTCGAGTTACTATCTGTCGAGTTACCAGCCGATGTAACCCAAGGACTAGAAACTAAAACCCTCTTGAAATTACAATGAATGTAAGGTTAAGTATAACAACATAAACTTATCCGAACGTATCCAAACTTTTACGTTCAATTTCCCCGAATGTATGGATTTAGTAACACTGGCTACTCCAGCTTCTTTGGTCAATTAGCAGTCTAATTATTTACTCCTTTCATGAGTTCGCTGTTCGCTGTAGCGGTGCATTTACGTAAAACCTAATTGCAAATTTACGCGTGCTTCATCTTTCTAGCCGCAATTTGGGAAAAATAGCTAAAGCAGACCTTCGATCCTCTAGGTGGATGACTCAAATACAGTAATGTAAGAAATTCATCTTGATTGAACTGCTACTGGCTATTCGGTAAATTCTCCCGAAATTCTTGTAGTCAAATACTAGAGTCAAGTTTGGTGAGTACATTGCAGGATTGTTACATATGCTTCTGGACCCTCAAACCATTCGTTATTACCAAAGAGTCACAGACGCTCTGAATGAGCAGTGGAATCGAGGTTATCGCTTTGATGAACTGCGCCTCTATCTCGATGGATATTTGGCTGCACTCCGTCATAGCAATGTCATGGAGCCTTTTCAGATCCACCGATTAGAAGAAGAGGCAACCCGCTATCTATATGACCCCTCCAGCTTCATCATGACTCAGACAGAGCCAGACTATCGCTAATTCAGTCGCATCTACCCTGTATTGGCGGCATCATGGGCAGAGAATAATGCCCTGCTTTAAGGAAGTGTCCCTTCGAGCTTCCCCAGCGCCAGAGTGTGTGAATTTTAGCCTGCGTTTCAATCTCACAAATTTACTTCACAACCGCAGAGGGGCAGCACGAATGTGCTGCCCCTCTGCGGTTATTTTCTGGAAAAATATAGCAATCCCATTGGATTGTGTCAGGGATGGGGTGGAAGAGCAGTGCCCCTCCTTAGAATCATGGATTTATAGCCATTTTCAATTGATTAAGCCACAGATTTTTTGTTGTGTGCCGCGCTCCGCGCGGCACACAACAAAAAATCTAAACATATTTAAGCGCGAAGCGCTGTAATAACCCGTAATTCTTGGGTAAGGGCGCACAGCGGTGCGCCCCTACAGAGCACTTGTTTTCTGACGGGTAATGTGCTGCGCTTCGCGCAGCACATTACCCGTTTTAACCGTCAATTCTTAATTGACAGACCACTAGATTAAAACGTGCTTTGAAGCTTAACTACGAATTTCATTCCAGAGTTGAACCCATTGGTCGTAGTTCTTGACGCTTTGCCACATATTGATCTGGGCGTGCAGAGAGAGATCATCCATAAATAAGGCATGGGCGCGTTCTGTACCGATCGCCTCTGCTCCGAGTGTGGTTGCACCAGAATACCCTGTCACATCCATGACCCCTTTCTGCCCGTCGCCGCTGAGGATAAAGTCGATCCATTTATACGCGGCATCTGCATTGCGAGAATTTTTGGAAATCATCCAGGAGTCCGTCCATCCGGTCAGCTTGCCCTTGGGATTAACAGAGCCGATGGGATACCCTTCGCTGTTGAGTTGGGTGTAGGTGAGGGGCCAGGCGTGCGCCATGACCACTTCACCCGATTGGAATAAATTGGCTAGTTCTCCAGCGGTGGTCCAAAATTTGCGAATGTTGGGACGCAGTTCTAAAAGTTTGGTTTTGACCTCTGCCAGGTCGCTCTCGGTTAAATCGTAAGGGTCAGATTTACCTAGCCAGAGGGCGACATCGGCGATCGTCATGGGATTGTCGGGAATGGCGATTTTTCCGGCATAGTCTGGGTCAAACAGAATATCCCAAGAACTGGGTGCAGGTTTAACGGCTTTGGTGTTGTAAATTAGCACATTGGGTCCCCAGGCAAAGGTGACACCATAGGGCGTACCCTCAAAGGTGTTCCATTTTCCGCCCTGAAACGACTCAAAAATAGTGCTGTAATGGCTGAGTTTGCTGGTATCGATGGGGCGAACTAACCCGGCTTTATACAAGCGTTCGGTAATGTCACCCGATGCTGAAATCAGATCATAGGTGCGCCCGCCCCCTGTACGAAACTTGGCGAACATTTCGTCACTCGATCCGGCGTAAGTAGCTTTGATGCTACAGCCCGTTTGCTGTTCAAATTCTTTAGCAAACGATGCATCGGTGTACCCTTCCCACACGATCGCCGTTAATGTGCAATCGGCTGCGTGGGCTGCGGGTGTGGGTAAAAAGGCGGCTGTGAGACTCCATACACCAATCAAAATCGCTATTAAAAGACGCTGCCACATAGGGTTTTCCTTCTTGGTCTTGCTGATGGGGGGGCAATAGCTCAGATGCTCATAGTCTACTGCCCAACGATTGTGTCTGGAATGAACCTCAGCATTCTCTAACTTTTCTAGAAATCGCCTTAGCTCAAATCAGCAACACCCAAACCGAATTACAGACGCATACGGCTACAGAGTTGTCTTACAGCAATTTTCAATTGCATAAGCTACAGATTTTTTGTTGTGTGCCTTGCGGAGCGCGGCACACAACAAAAAATCTAAACAGATCCAGGCGCGAAGCGCTGTAAGTTGGGGGGATGTCTTTCCGGAGTCAGAGGCGATCGCCTACAAAAGTACCTTCCAGGGTACTTTTAGAAATCTATTAGAGTTTGCCAATATGTACGCATAACGAGTTTTGAGAGCTTTGCCGTGCAGAGTGCTCAAACCAATAGATAAAACATCCTATCCGTTCGTTTTTGAATAAGTTGTTTAAAACTAGCTAGTGGACTCAACCCAAAATTTTGCACTGGGATGCAGGGGCAAAATCCCTGCGTGAGGCAGTGCCTCCACCTCCCACATTGCAAGCTTTAGTCGTTGCAACACTAGTTTTTAAATCGTCCTCTTCCACATCAGTCGGAAAAGATGAGTCGGAGAAGTGGCGATCGCTCACAGTTATCTGATTTCCCGATCAAGGGAGGGACATCCCATGCAAAAAGAAATGTGTTGGCTACCCAGGCTTGGCTCTAGTGGCGAAAAAGTTTTACACTTGCGCCTTGCCTCCCATGAGCCGTGGAGAGCTTATAATTCTAGCCCCTACGCCGTTCCTGATTATAAAGTGCCGGGGGGTTCTAAAGGCTGGGCAACTTATCAAAAGCTGAGACAGGCAGGCTGGACGTTAGTACCTTCTAATGCTGCTCAAACGAGTAGGTTCCCCGAACCTATGGTGTCTTAGGATTACAAATTAATTAAACCCCGGACGTTTATGTTTGGAAGCGCGGCTCCGCCGCGCTTCCAAACATAGATCTTCAATTTTACTAAATCCCTGATCCTTAGGATCGGGGATTTAGGGGATTTAGGGGACTATTAGCATCGCCACAGCTCATCTCTGTATTCAGCAACGCTTAATAACTTTCGATTCCTTAATTAATTATTTAGCCTTACATAGTCACGTTAGGATGTTGGGGTGTGGGGCGGCGCCCCACGCAGGGGTTTTACCCCTGCACCCCGTCCTAACCCAAGTGAGCAACGCTATAAGTCATGAGTTAGCCTGTGAATTGAAGATTAGCTCTTGAAATAGTTCCGTTTCTCGAAGGCTGTCAAAGTCTGTTTCGGTTAAAGCGCAAGTTTGATAATCGGGTTTCAGTTCAATTGATTTTTTGAGACAGTCGATCGCTAAACTAAATTTTCCCCACAGCGCATAACAGCGGGCTTTATGGTTCCAGACATTGGCATACGTGGGTTGAATCTGAATGGCACGATCGTAAGAGTCGATCGCCGCTTCATAGTCTCCCATTTCTTTAAACGCACTCCCACGATTATCCCAGCTGCGATAGGCGCAGGGGTCTAGCTCAATGGAACGGTCATAACAGGCGATCGCTTCGGCATACCGCTGGCAACGTCTGAGGGTATACCCCTTGCTATACCAAACCCTTGGATAGTCTGGTGCAAGTTCGATAGCTCGGTCATGAGAGGCGATCGCTTCTTCAAACCGTTCGATGCGTCGTAGGGTAATGGCACGATTGATCCAGGTGGTGGAATCATCGGGTTTGAGGCGAATGGCTTCGTCGTAAGAACGCAAGGCATCTTCGTAACGACCTTCAAAATAAAAGGCTTCACCTTGCTTAAAATAATCACTGGCTGTTAATAACAGATGAGGGGTAGCCGACTTAAGCAGCTCCAGTTGCTCGGTGAGTTCTTGAATCCGGCGTTGAATATCGGATGAAACAGAATCTTCTTGTGCCGGGGAAGGGGTCAACTCGTCGATGGCTTCAATCAGCTGTGCTTTTTCAGCTTGCCGTTCTAACGCTTCAGCGGTTTGAAGTTGTAGTGCAGCTAGCTTGGTTTCAAATTGGCTTTGCAATTGTTCAATGTGTTGTCTGATTTCTAAAACGGTTTGACTGGATTGCTTCGCCAAATCAGTTTGCAATCGGCGAATCGTCTCAGAAACCAGTTTATCGACCACACTGTGGCGCACTTCTTCTGATAGCTGCTTCTCTACTTCATCCTGTAGTTGAGTTCTGACCTCGGCGGCAACTTGATTGATCACACTGCGGCGCATCAAGATCAGTGCTAATGCTACAAAAATCGGCATTAGCGTTAAGACGGTAATCAACACATTGAGTAAATTGGTATTGAAGTCAAAGGCATGATCGACTTCATCTGCAACTAATTTGCGAATACCGGCATCATTACGCAAGCTTTCCTGGATCAACTCTTGCATGTGTTTTTCTTGGCGTAATCTCTCCAGCTCTTGTCGTTCTGAATCAGACAACGGGGGTGGTAGACTCGGGCTTTGGGCGATCGCAACCTGGATAGAAACCCCAAAACCAACAAGGGCTGACATAACAAGGGTGGAGAATACGCTGCGAAAATGACCCTTCATAGTGTTGCAACAAACATCTGTCCCACCATAACTTATACATTGTTGAAAACCAAACAGGGCAGATGATGGCTGAGAGCCTCGCGAAGCGAGGCTCTCAGCCATCATCTGCCCTATATAGCGATCCTATTTGATTCGTGAAATGGTTTGTGAAAGTTGGGGCGGGCTTCGCCCGCCCCAACTTTCACAAACCATTTCAGATTGCTATAGACAGGTTAATGATTAGATCGAGATCAT
Source organism: Calyptranema fuscum S582 (assembly GCF_055793305.1). Classification (NCBI taxonomy): domain Bacteria; kingdom Bacillati; phylum Cyanobacteriota; class Cyanophyceae; order Oculatellales; family Oculatellaceae; genus Calyptranema; species Calyptranema fuscum. The sequence continues at coordinate 29,183 of NZ_JBSLYH010000030.1, read as the reverse complement.
GCGATCGCGTCCCGTGACATCCTCCGAATCAGGGTCTCCAATTACCGAAGGATGAAGGCTGTAATAAGCCGTTTCTTGCAAATACCCGTTGCCCAATGTCATTGGCGGTAAGTGGTGGGTTTGTAACACAGCTTGAATTCGCTCAAACGCTTCTGGTAAACGGTTAAACGGAATATCAGGAAAAGCATGGTGAATGGCATGATAATTCAGCCCACCCATGAGCCAACCGACCAGCGGACTGGTTTTGAGATTGCGACAGGCATAGAGTTGGGTCAGTTGGTAGCCGCCTTTGGCTTTGCCCCATAGGGCGTAGTGTTCTAGATGGTCGCGGGTTTGGGCAATCATGCCAATGACGCGTTCTAACACCAACCAAAACAGCAAATACCGTACAATTTCACCAAACTGAAGGGCGATCGCCACCAGGATACCCTGGATCACCAGCATCCCAAACACATCCAGCCACAATTGCCAGCGGATGCGAGGCACAAGTGCCTGAAAGCGCAACGCCTGGTAAAACGTTTTAAGAATCAGCCCGATTCCTCCCAGCAGAAAAATATCAACAATCCACTGATGCCGTACATACCAGCGCAGCAGCGGGTATGCCTGTTGATAGTCTGCCATTGTCCATTGCAGCCGTTCTGGATCGCGCAGATCGACGCCATTCCAGCCATGATGTAAGCGATGAACTTCGGTATACAACCCAAAGGGCCACAACATCATCCAACTGATCAGTCGAGGCATCACGGTTTCAAACCATGCCCATCCGGTCAAGGTGAAATGCACCATATCATGGGTGCAGATCAGCCAGAATGCATAAAAAACACCTGCGATCGCGGTTATGCCGATAAAAACTGGCATCGAATGACTTGACCAGGCGATCGCCACGAGGCTGAGGAAAATCGTCCCCAGGCTGCAAAACCGAAAAAGACCTATCCCAGGATTTACCTGACGCAAATCGGCGGTTGCGGCTTGCAACCCTTGTGTCAAAGTTTCTGACATCATGACGTGTCCTCCTTACGACCTCACCGCCATGCAACAGATTCAATGGGTGATATTACGCATTCACTACGACGTCTCTAAACGCTGATCCGGACAGTCACGTTTAAGTTGCCCTCACAGCCTATGGCTTCCAAACAGAGGGGTTACGGTGTAAGTTCCACCCCGAATGGGCAGCTAGGAAAGCAACTATACCGCGCTTCACGCTTGAATAGATCACGAGTGTTGTGTGAGAGCCGCGCGGAGCGCGGCTCTCACACAACAACTTATGCGTTACGCACTTGAGAATTGCTATATTTCTAAGCTTACCGAATTTGCTTTTAGGTGTGGGCAAACTCTATAGCCTGACGCAATTAGGGTAGGGCAAAATCTATCAGCATCAAGCTGTGACGCAGGGTTTTAGATTTAGTGCTTAGGTCTATGCCCTCCCCAAGACCTCGGAGGTTTCAAACCTCCGAGGTCTAACGTACCGTTGTCACCCCAGCAAAACAAGGACGTTGTTCAACCGCAAATTCCTTACTTGAAATAAATTAATAGATTGAGTCCCGGAATCGTACGCGATAGAGTCCACAACAGCAGCGCCAGATATAACAACCCCAAACTCCATTGATACCAGGCAAGGGCGGTGATCAGTCCGGGGATGTGTTCGTCTCGCAGGCGAATGTCATTGAAACCAAACTTGAACAAATTGTTGAGACTAAAGTCGAGGTAGTTGAGCCAACTCCAGCGCCGATCCCACAAAATCGGGGTGTAGCGATCGCGAAAAAACGGAAATCCAGGAATATTGGGCAATCGACCAATCAACAGGCGCAACTGCCGCATACTGCTGTCTTCGACAAAATAGCTGACATTCATTAGGTCGTGATACCGCCCTTGTTGATAGAGTCGCCCCAACAAAATCGCAGGCAACGGCACCGTTACCAACCCCAAACAGATCAGCGTCAACCAGGGATTTTCGGCAGTCCGAAAGATTGCAGAGATGCCCGAGAGTGCCAATAACCCAGACCCCACCAGCATCCAGACCATTTCGTCCGGTTTCGGAATAATCGGTTGGGGATGCAGCCGCCGAAACCGATCGATCAGCCAAAACACGACGCCAAAGTAGGCGATCGCCACCAACCCCACCCCAAATACCAGCCCAAAACTGGTGCCATAGCGGCTTAACGATAGCAATAGCGATAAACTCAGCCAGTGCAAACCATCCCCCAACCAGGCGGATGTAGACAAGGATGTTTGGGCAAAAACGGCATCTTTGACTTTGACATACGTTGCCAGATCAACGCCATTCAGCTTCAGCAGATCGGTCAGATTACGAAAGGGTTGCTGTGTCCGAATTTGGGCGATCGCCAGTGCCTGCACTTCAGAAAAACCCACCTGCCGCAGGCGCGTAATGGATGCCGTATTCAAATTAGTCCCCGTCAGGTGTTGTTGCAGTTGCCGAAATCGCAATTTTTCGCGGGTATATTCCAGCTGATTCGCATCGGGGATTTGTTCTTGTAAGCGAAAGTTGCGCACCAGATTGCGAATCAAGGTTTCATTGCCCTGTAAGGTTGGCACAGACAGGACTTGCCCCAGTTGCCCCGGACTGCCCAAAATCCGCGATTTTTCGGCACTAAATTGCAATCCAGCCACATTCAAATAGGCAGTTTTGCTAAAACTGGCATCCCCAAAGTCTGCCTGGTCAAGAATATTGGCTCCCCGTAAATTGAGCGGCTGACCAAACTGCACCTGCCGAAAGGTCACTAATTTTTCAAATATAGCTTCGGTGAGAAATAAAGATTGGGCAAACTGACTGGCGTTAAAAATCGCTTGATCTTGCCAGCGGGTTTGGGCAAAATCGGCATTGCCTTGCCAATGAATGCGACTGAGATTGGCAGCTTGTTGAAAAAGAGCCTGACTGAAGTTGGCAGTGCCTCGAAATTCGCTACTTTGTAAATTGACTGCGGCTTGAAATTGAGCTTGATTAAATCGGGCTGCTTTAAAGAAAAGCGTATTACGAAATCGTGCTTCCCGTCGAAAGCTCGTTCCTGCAAAGTTGACGGTCTGGCTAAAGCGCGACTCAGACCAATCGGTATCCTGGGCAAAGGTAGCCCCCTGAGCATCAACTTGTCCTAAGAAAAACGCATGGGTGAAGTTGCTAAACCCTTCAAACCGCGTTTGCACTAGATGCAGGGGTCCCCGAAACAACGTCAGTTGTAGCGTTACAGGTTGGGTTTGGATCAGCAGCGATCGCGAGAGTTGACTGAGTTGCGACAAGCGGCGGCGATCGCGCTGTAACTGTTCTTGTTCCGCATCAGATAGCAACGGTGCAAGGGTTTGCCCATAGAGGGGAGCACGTAACCCCAATTCACTAATCTGCCAATCACCCAAAATAATGGAATAGCTTAGATCTAGCCCCAATGCTGATTTAGAGCGCAATTGCTCCTGCACCAAGCGATAAAACTGATTGCGAAATTCGCCATTTTCAGGCCGCAGATCAATCACCATACGTTTTAGATCAAGCGTTCGCACGCCATCACTTTGAATCGGCGATTTAATTCGCTCTTGTAATAAGGACAGGGTTAAAGGAATTCGCTCTGTTTGAGCCAGCGCCCCCCATGCGGGTTGCGGCAGCCATAGCAAAACCAGAGCCAACCAACAGATCAGCCATCGAACCATGCGATCGCACCAACGCTCGAATCCAACCCTATCACTCTTTAGGGTGTTGCCAGCATCAACTTCACAGGAATTCTCTCTTGCAGAAACTATAGCTTTACGCGACTATGACTGCGCTCCCCAAGCCCTCCAAAGTTTTGAAAACCTCGGAAGTCTGACGGTATCGCCGAGTCCGATAGTTTTAAGGGGTACTAAGGATTGTGAATTTAATAAACCCGAAGATTTATGTTTGGAAGCGCGGCTCCGCCGCGCTTCCAAACATAAATCTTCGGGTTTTAATTAATTTGTGATTCTAAGCTACAGCATGTACTCAAACCAGGCTTGATGAAAGTGGGCAATACCCAATTCAATCTCCGCCAGTTGTAGCACCCCATACGCAGTGGAATGAACGTTGGCTTGAAGCGATCGCACGGCAGTAAAATCCTCTCGCAGCAACCGATCAAACTCCGGGCGACAATCATCAGCATGATAGGGAAAAGCTGCCATCTGGGCTGGGGTTTGATACATAAAAACTTCAAACTGAGTCGTTGTGGGAGTTAGCGGCATCACCCGAAACACAGACACCTTATCTTTCGCCGTATTCACCATCCAATTTGGGAAGATGAATCCCTGATAAGACCAACTGTGAGGGTCTCCTGCAAAAACGGATGCTTCATCAACCGATGCTTGTTTTGAGAACGGAACAAAAATCTGAAAGTGTCGCCCTGTTGGGGTTTGGTGGATATCAGTAGGATTGAAGCAAGGCAAACTTTTACCATGCACAATCGGCAAATGATAGCACTCTAAATAATTTTCAATCGGGAATTTCCAATTCACCGGCTCTTGATAAACCCAGCGATCGACTTTCTGCAACGCTGCCCAATCCTGTTCATATTGCTCTAAATACGCTGAGAACCCGGCTAAATAGATCTTTAGAGACTCACTCTCAGTCGCTAGATTGACAAAAATGAAGCCTCCCCAGGTATCGACTTGAGCATTGAGCAGATGTACCTTAGCTTTGTCCAACCCTGGAAACGATTGTGCTTGCGGTAATCCCAGCAGATTGCCCTGCCAATCAAATCGCCAGGCATGATAGGGGCAACGGATGTGTTGATCGCAATGACCCTGCCCTTCCAGCAAGCGGGCACTGCGATGAGGGCAAACATTATGCAGAGCAAGCAATTTGCCGGTGTTATCCCGAATCACAAATAAGGACTGATTGCCCACGGTGCAGGTCAGATAGTCACCTGGATGGGGCACATCCGATTCTCGACCCACCATCTGCCACGTATTACACCACAGCGATCGCAATTCTTGAGTAAAAATAGCATCACTAAAGTAACACTCTCCAGATAAACCTACTTGCGGTTTGTTAATCAAAACTGATTCATTACCATCGACTACCGAACATTCAAATACCGTTTCCATCATCTCACTTCCCTCTCCAAAAAGCGTTGCTGGCGTTGGGGACAAATGCATTGCTTCTACCAGCAACGCATCACCTTCACAATCTTGCCGTCCTAACAATTGCTGTGCTGGGGCGTGTTTTAAAACTCGCTAAGAAGGTTATTTTTTCGTGCGCTTCGCGCACGAAAAAATAACTTTTCAAGCAGACCCTAACAGTTTGATATCAATACCGTTGGGTGTGAATGTTGCTTGACACCAGACCCAGACAAACTCCTAAAGAATATTGCCTCTGCAACTAAATCACTCCACCAATTATCCATCGCCATCATAACGGCTCTAAATCCTGATTCAAAAGCATCAAAATCTTTCGGGGTAATGTATTTGGCAATATTTACTTTAAGTTCTGCTTCATGCTTTGGTTCCCATTGATTCAGATGCATATCGAAAAAATAGTGAAGTTTTTCAGGCAGGGCACCTTCTACCGCCAATTCCAGCACTTGCATCACCAGGGTTAGCTCAGGAATGGATGTTGCCTCGATCGCATAGATGGCTCCCAAGACGCAGGCAGGTTGCCGAGCAAAAATAGTATCCATGGTGGTCAATAGTTTTGCGGTCGCTGCTGATGGGTTTGCGGATTGGATGGGAATGCCTAAACCCATCTCTAAGCCCTCTGCCAGAATGGTGTAGTGAGAAATACCATCTGTATATTTGCCCATTTCGTCGGCAACATTTTCTGCCAGAGCATGGGCAAGATCCATCCATTTCGCTTCGAGTACTTGGTGTTGAGCGACTTCCATCCACAAAACGATCGCTTTAGGGAAAATGGAATATTGCCGAAGAATATAAGCCAACTGGTCAAAGGTGGCACGAGTCATGATGCCTGCGACTGGATTTCTGCGCTCATTAACAGCGGCATAGTCATGCCGCATCGAGTCTGTGAGGGATTGGGCTAGATGCTGAAATTCGTCCATACCCTGAATTCTCCAACTGATTTAATTTGCTTGAGGCTGATCGCGTCAAAACGCCGGATAGCAATTTGAACTAACGTTTTGAACTAACGTTTTGAACTCAACGTGAATCAAAACCAATCGAACACAGGGAACACTCACGACAACTTACGACAACTTACGACCTGCTGATAGCCAGGTAACCCATATTGAACACACTCTGTTTTGCACTTAGCAAATTAAACTTCTTTGAATCTTTAAGATACAGTCGTAAATATATGTAAACTTCAAAATAGATTTAGAAATATTCTGTAAAAGCACTGGAGCATTGACAGTTTGTAGTCCTGAACACCAAGTCCACACCAAAATCAGGGACTAGCAATGCAGCAAAACCGAGGTTTTGCTCTAGCGTGGCGAGGCACAACAAAATTGGGATTTTATCAACTCGCAGATCCTAAGGATCCTCATAAAAATAATTTGACTAACTTTTTTGGGAGAGTGCGGCTCCGCCGCACTCTCCCAAAAAAGTTGTGGCTTTTAATTTTGTAAGGATCCTAAGAAGTTTGCAAAAGTAACTATCGGGATTGCAATATCGAAAATTCGCGATATAATGATATTAAAAGCACAGAATATATTTCCACAGAGTTCGCTAATGCTATTCCATTTGAAATCGTCTGCCGACTAAAACAAGGTTCGTCCAAACACTCCTATGTCATTTTTTCAAGACAATTAGAGCGATCGCAAACCTTATCAAAAGACTGGCTTAAATCTGAGTTAGGGTTTGCAAAAACATCATCTATTTCGGGATCAAATCCTGGTTCAATATCGATAACTAACGATTTCTGGAATAGTCGCTGATATGATGCTTCTTAAGCCTCTATTCGAACAATTGGCGGTGGGATTCATGTCATGATTTTTTGTGGCGCGGGCGACGCCCGCACCACAAAAAATCACTACACTTCTAAGACTGCCGAACAATCAATGTTTCGGATAGGCTCTAAGTCATGCGATAGATACTACCCCCGTAGCTCCATTTACCTCTATCCCCCAGCTATGATTATGACCCCCTCCACTCCAAATCTCCTTCGAGAGCAGATTGATTTTCATTTGGATCATCTGGCTCCAGGCTGTTTGAATGTTCAGTGGATTCATGGATCGATATCTGCCAAACACAATACCGATCCAGACATTCAAGTTCATGCTTACAACGAGCACACCTACATCTTGCGGCAAAACAAAGCGGTGAGTTTTGAAGCCCCATTTATGTACTTGTTTTTAGGTAATGATCGTGCCCTGTTGATTGATACAGGAGCAACAGAATCACCAGAGTTTTTTCCCCTGCGAACAACGATCGATCGCATCATTGACCAATGGTTGCTCCAGCATCCCAGAGAGCAGTATGAATTGGTGGTAGCCCATACCCATTTGCATGAGGATCACGTCAAAGCAGATCCGCAATTTAGCGATCGCCCCGGCATTCAAATTGTTGGGTTAAGCCTGGAAGCCACTCAGGCTTTTTATGGATTTACCCAGTGGCCAACTGAAATCATTGATTTTGATCTGGGCGATCGCATCGTCAAGGTGATGGGCAGTCCAGGACATGAGGAGGCAGAAGTCTCGATCTACGATACCTACACCGGCATTTTAGTGACAGGGGATATCTTTTATCCAGGTCGATTGTATATCCAGGATTGGCAGGCATTTCAAGATAGCATTGAGCGATTGATTGCGTTTACAGAAACCCATCCCATTAGCCATGTCATGGGGTGTCATGTAGAAATGACCCGCACCCCTGGCAAAGACTACAAACGCATGACTACCTACCAACCCAATGAAGTACCACCGCAAATGAGCGTTGCTCAGTTAAAGTCAGTGCGAAAGGCGATCGCAGAAATTAATGGGCAGTTTGGAATTCATGCCTTTAGCGATTACATCATCTTCAATGGCATTCCCGATGGCTACTTTGAAGACTAGTGCTTTGCCAAGTATTTTCTGACGGGTGATGTGCCGCGCTTCGCGCGGCACATCACCCGTTTTAACCGTCAATTTTTGATTGATAGACCACTCGTACATCCACTTAAAAGTTTTAGAGGGGGTGGAGGGGGTGAAACCCCCTCTTGGGGGCGCAGCCCCCACCCCCATGTTGCAAAATTTCGTGTTTGTAATACTAGTGGGAAAGCGGCACAGAATGGCGCTTTCCCACCTATTATCATTCCGGCTGCCTGACCATGGTGACGATCTAGCGTTAGCCGTGCCGTTTTTGATGCCAGTTCCAGGCATGAGTCAAAATTTGAGTGAGATCAGAATATTGAGGGTGCCAACCCAAAATACGTCTGGCTTTATCGCTACTGCCCACCAGTGCCGGTGGATCACCCGGACGGCGATCGCACTCGACAACCTTAATGGGTTGCCCCGTCACTTGCTGAGCTGCTTCAATCACCTGTTTTACCGAAAACCCACTGCCATTACCCAGGTTAAAGACGTCTGTGCTGCCGCCCTTGAGCAAATAATCGACGCCTAACACATGCGCCTTTGCCAGATCGGTGACGTGAATATAGTCCCGAATGCAGGTGCCATCAGGGGTGGGGTAATCGGTTCCAAAAACAGAAATAGAGTCGCGTTTGCCCAATGCCGCTTGCAACACTAACGGAATCAAATGGGTTTCAGGATTGTGGTCTTCGCCCAATTGCCCCTGTGGATCAGCCCCTGCGGCGTTGAAATAGCGAAAGTAAACCGAGCGAAAATCGTAAGCCGTCGTAAAGTCCGTCAGGATTCGTTCGACCATGAGCTTTGTGGTGCCATAGGGGTTGATCGGAAACTGGGAGTGATCTTCCGGGATCGGCACTGTTTTCGGGACACCATAGGTGGCACAGGTTGACGAAAACACGAACGTCTTGACCTGGGCTGCCAGCATCGCCTCTAGTAGCGTCAGCGTGCCAACTACATTGTTGTGATAATACTTAGCGGGATCAGAAACCGACTCGCCCACATAGGCATATGCGGCAAAGTGCATGACAGCGGCGATGTTATGCGTCGCAAAAATCTGGTCTAATAACAGGCGATCGCTCGTATCACCGACAATTAGTTCTACGTTTAGCACCTCTTCTACCAAATCTCGATGACCATAAACCAGGTTATCGAGCACCAGAGGCTGATATCCCGATTGCTGAAGTGCTAAGACGGCGTGGGAACCAATGTAGCCTGCGCCTCCAGTCACTAAAACAATTGGTTTAACGGTTGGTTGCGGTTGTAGCGTTGCTTGTGACATCAAGAGATCCTCTCTACTAAAACCCGTGGAACTGCGTTTTATCAATTAGAATTGCCGCTGTAACGATTTATAACAGTTGAGACCTCAACCCTGTCACCTAACCCGCGTAAAATTTAACGACTTTAGCCAAGTCTTTACCTGTGTGAGGCAGGATTAAGCCGTGCGGATGATATGGTGCCGATTTGGCGCTATGTTTAAAGGTGTGTCTTGATGGAATGAACAAGGTGAATCTTTGCAGTTCTCAAAGATTTGACCTACACTGGTTGGTTTAGAAATTCAAGGCTTTCAGGGGAGGCTACTGATGGAATCGCGCCTTGGTTCGCGTCTCGAAGAATTTATAGATCCCGCAGGATTTAATGAGAAAGCACCTCCAGGCTTTGATATGGCTCTTGCAAAAGACCTGAAAGGGATGCGGAAGTCTTCTCGTCGTCTACAGGAACTTTTTACTCGGTTAGCAGAATTAAACACTGAGTTAGACCATCGTTCATCGTCTCCAGCAGATGAGACAAAATCAGAGGAACAAGATAATGACGACTTCTGGAACCATCTAGAGAATTAAAGTCAAAGACTTTCAAATCGCATCAACCTGGGGCGTGTTTTAAAAACTCGCTAAAAGTTGTTTTTTCATACGCTTCGCGCACGAAAAACATTTAAAGCAAACCCTAGAGTTTTTTGATGAAGTTGGAACGTGCAACAACGCTGCATTTCTCAACCTGATCCCCTGGGTTTTAATTAAGGATTATGAATTAAATTAGATCAAATATAGCAATCCTATTTGATCTGTGAAAATGATTCGGTGTGAAAGCGCCCGCCCGAAGGGCGGGCGCTTTCACACCGGATTTAGGATCGCTATATTGAAATTGTTGGCAGGGGCGAACGGTCGTTCGTCCGTACAACAAGTCTTAAGGATCACAAATTAAATAACCTGTAATTCTTTTTGAGAGAGCGACGGCGGAGCCGTCGCTCTCTCAAAAAGAATTGGGGTTTTATTCAATCTACGATCCTAAGTAGATTTTTTTTCTCTGCGCCCGTTAAGCCAGATATGGCTGAATTCTGGTATGAATTTGGGTGGGAAAACTTCGGTTTCCTGTTCACATTCACGCCCAAAACCAGCCTCGCCTGAGCTAGAGATCAGGGAAACACCGTGCAGACCTGTTGAAAAAAATTAGGCATGAATGTTCCAATGCAAACAGAAAAGCAAAAAATGCTGGCAGGTCAGCTTTATCTGGCATCAGATGCCGAGTTGGTTGCCGACCATCAAGTTGCCTGTCGGCTCTTACGCACGTACAATGCCACAACCGAAGAAGAAACTGAGCAACGGCAACACATTTTGCAGGAATTGTTGGGGCAGGTGGGTGCCCATCCGCAAATTGTTCCCACGTTTTATTGCGATTATGGGCGCAATATTTACGTCGGTGACAATTTCTACATGAATTTTGGGGGTGTAATTTTAGATTGCAACGAAGTGCGGATTGGCGATAATGTCATGTGTGCGCCCTATGTGCAAATTTATACGGCTTATCACCCAGTTGATCCGGCAGTGCGGCTCACAGGTCGAGAATTGGCTGCCCCGATTACCATCGGCAACAACGTCTGGATAGGGGGCGGAGTAATCATCTGTCCCGGCGTCACCATTGGTGATAATACGACCATTGGGGCAGGTAGTGTGGTCACTAAAGATATTCCTGCCAATGTGGTTGCGGTCGGAAATCCCTGTCGGGTTTTGCGAGAGCTGCCTTAAGGTTTTTTGTAGGATGTGTTAGGCGATCGCCGTAACGCATCACAAGCCCCAGAATCGATGCATTACGCTGCGCTAACACATCCTACGCAAGAATCCGGTTTTATTAAATCCACGATCCTCAGGTTGCCATCAGTTGCCGTTTAGGCTGGTTTCAGAAACCTCCGGTATAAATAGCAGAATTGTGGATTGAATAAAATCGAAGATTTATAGCTTTACGCGATTATGTTAGGGTCTGTTTTAAAAGTTGTTTTTTCGTGCGCGAAGCGCACGAAAAAACAACCCTCCTGGCGAATTTTAAAACACGCCTTAGGACAGGTAATAGTTTGAAAACCGTTGCTCCGTGCCGTTTTTCAAACTATTACCCTCCTGGTTCTGAACGCGTAGCACTATATTTCTAAAAACGCGGCAATACTGCGTTTTCTAGAAAATATCCCGGATTTTATTTCATGGGTGATCCACAACATTCACGTGTTATCCAACAGAAATATGACTATTGAATTTGGGCGAGAAATTTGTGGCAATCTCCACACGGCTGAATCAAAAGAGTGGTTAGTCAGCAATGGTATCGGAGGGTATGCCTGTGGCACGATTTCAGGGTTGCTCACCCGACGCTATCACGGCTTACTCATTGCTGCACTAAAGCCACCTTTGGGGCGGACTTTGATGCTTGCCAAGCTCGATGAAACGGTACGTTATAACCAACGTGCCTATCCTCTGTATGCCAACCGTTGGACAGACGACATTGTAGACCCCTATGGGTATCAAACTATCGAACAATTTCGCCTAGAAGGCACGGTGCCTGTTTGGACGTTTGCTTGTGCCGATGCTTTACTTGAAAAACGCATCTGGATGCAACCAGGAGCCAACACGACCTACGTTTCGTATACGCTGAAACGAGCGACATTACCATTGCAGTTAAAGCTGAAAGCTCTGGTTAATTATCGTGATCATCACAACAATACGCAATCCATGGGGTGGAATATGGACATTCACCCCGTTGAGCAAGGTCTTCAAATCACTGCATTTCCAGACGCCACCCCGTTTTATTTATTAACTGACTGGGGCAAAATTTCTGCCGTAAGCGACTGGTATTACGGCTTTGAGTTGTCGTGTGAACGAGAGCGGGGCTTGAGCGATCGCGAAGATCATCTCCATGCGGCTACGATCGAAGCTGTTTTAGAACCCGGTGAATCGCTAACCGTTGTTGCCAGCACCCATGCAGATGCAAACTTAGATAGCAAATCTTCCCTGGAGACCCGTCGTCAGCACGAACATGCCCTATTACACCACTGGCGATCGCACCATCCACAAACGGCTGAAACTGCCCCGGCTTGGATTCAGCAACTGGTACTTGCTGCCGATCAATTTATTGTGGATCGTCCGTTGGCAGACGAACCAGACGGCAAAACCGTGATTGCTGGCTATCCCTGGTTTGGGGATTGGGGGCGCGACACGATGATCAGCCTGCCCGGTCTGACCCTGGTCACAGGGCGACCTGAAATCGCCCGACCGATTTTGCGCACCTTTGCTCGCTATTTAGACCAAGGGATGCTACCCAACCTGTTTCCCGATGCCGGAGAAACACCTCACTACAACACCGTTGATGCGATCCTCTGGTATTTCGAAGCCATTCGGGCATATCACGCGGCTACTGGCGATCGCGATTTAGTTCACGATCTATTCCCCGCGTTGCAAGAGGTAATTGACTGGCACCGTCGCGGCACTCGTTACAATATCCAGCTTGACCCCAGTGATGGTCTCATCTATGCCGGAGAACCCGATGTGCAACTCACCTGGATGGATGCGAAAGTCGGCGACTGGGTGATTACCCCTCGTATTGGCAAGCCAATCGAAGTCAATGCCCTGTGGTACAACGCACTGGTGATTATGGCGCAATTTGCTCGCCTCTTAGACCAACCCGATGGCGATTACAAGCAGATGGCAGAGCAGGCAGTCAATGGGTTTAATCGATTCTGGAATCCGTCCGTTGGCTATTGCTATGATGTGTTAGATGATCCGGCAGGCAATGATCCATCGTTTAGACCCAATCAAATTTTTGCCGTCTCTCTTCCCAACATTGGCATTCAACACGCCATTCCATTGCTAGCCCCAGAGCAACGGCGTGCCATCGTCGATGTCTGTGGGCGCGTCTTGCTCACCTCCTATGGGTTGCGATCGCTCGATCCAGGAGACCCACAGTACCGGGGGGTCTACAGCGGTGACCCCTTACATCGAGATGGTGCTTACCATCAAGGCACTGTTTGGGGGTGGCTGTTGGGTGCATTTGTGCAGGCGCATCTCCGGGTGTATAACAATACCGCGATCGCTCGTTCGTTTTTAGACCCTATGGCTCAGCACCTCCAGGCAGCGTGTGTCGGTCATCTCAGCGAAATTTTTGATGGCGATTCACCGATCACACCTAAAGGTGCATTTGCCCAGGCATGGACGGTAGCTGAAGTGCTGCGAGTGTGGCATCTACTATCAGAATCAAATTGATAAGCAAACCTAATGATAATTGACGAGAGAGTGCGCTAAGCTTTACTTTGTTTTAAGCTATTTAACTAAATCTGCTAAAACTTTGTTTACGGCGATCGCGATTTGAATAAACCTGTAGTTATCCCATTCTTTTGTCACCCTGAGCCTATTCAAGTAGGTCGAGGAGCTATCCCTTTGGGGGAAGAGTTTCTAGACTTCTACTAAAGGCTCAGAATCAGAGAGAATTGATCATAGGCGATCGCCTCGTTAATAACAAAGCTCATCGACAGGCAACTGAGATTTCCGCAACTGAGGGTGTAGACCGTTCCGATGGTTTGATAGGAAACGATTAAGGAATATCACTATTCCTGACCTGACGATGACACTAGTTTTGGATACGTTTGTAACCTGGTTGATAGATTCCAGATCTCAGATCTGGGCTGATTGACCCCGAAGCTAGGAGTATGCAATGGCTTGGCTTTTTGTGTGTGAGGGGCTGAAGTGACAGACTTTTTTTCTAAGCTCAAGACCATAACGCATGGGTTGGACGCTTCTCGGTCGGCTAATCCTGCTTCTGAGAAAGCAGACGTTGTTAGCTCAGAGCCGTCGCCACTTGCTTCTGATACCACCAGGGCTGAGACGGTTTTACCCAAGCCACAGACGACACAACCTGCCAAAACAAAGGGAAAACCCGTCCAGTCCGCAAAGCCACCGCAATGGATCCCGCTCTACCGTCAGTGGTGGGCTTGGGTCGTTATTAGTGTTGGTGCCGCCGCCGCTGGTGGAACTATTGCAACGGTTGGGCTGATTGATAGGGTTGAAAGTGAGCTGCCCGATAGCTCAGAAGTGTTGACCTATGTTCGGGATGGAACCCTGACGATCAAAGCTGCTGATGGCACCATTTTGCAGCAGTTGGGGCCAGCCACACGCGATAAGTTAAACCTTGATCAAATTCCAGATCAGTTAATTGATGCATTTATTGCGTCTGAAGATAAAAAGTTCTACGAGCATAACGGGGTTGACTATTACGCGATCGTCCGGGCAATCCGCGCCAACCTGACCGCAGGTGAAGTGGTAGAAGGTGCCAGTACGATCACCCAACAGCTGGCTCGGATTGTGTTTTTAGACCAAGACCGCAGTCTAGAACGAAAATTGCGGGAAGCCTTGCTCGCCCAAAAAATCGAACGAGATCTCAGCAAAGACAAGGTATTGGAGCGATACCTCAACCTGGTGTATCTAGGTTCGGGGGCATATGGGGTAGCAGATGCTGCCTGGATTTATTTCAGTAAGCCCGTTGATCAATTAACCCTGTCAGAAATGGCGATGATTGCGGGGATGCCACCTGCCCCCAGTGCGTATTCGCCATTGGTCGATCTGGAAGCGGCTCGCCAACGGCGCAATATTGTATTGAGTCGGATGTTGGAAGTCGGGTACATTACTCAGGCTGAAATGGATCGGGCGATCGCCGAAGCAATTACGCTCAAGCCCAGCCAGCCTCGCAATTTATACAGCGATGTCCCTTACTTTACGTCTTACATCCAGCAACAATTGCCAGAGCATATTTCGCCGGAAGACCTCGAAATTGGTGGGTTGACCGTCGAAACGACGTTGAATCTGAAATGGCAGCAACTGGCTCAAGATACGATCAGAAACGCGATCGAAAAATACGGTCCGGGTCAAAGTTTCAAACAGGCGGCGATAGTTGCCATCGATCCGCGGACGGGCGAAATTAAGGCAATGGTCGGTGGAAATGACTTTAATGAAAGTCAATTTAACCGAGTGGTGCAGGCGCAACGCCAGCCCGGTTCAACGTTTAAGACGTTTGTCTATACAACGGCGATCGCAGCAGGATTTTCTCCTAACAAAACCTATGTCGATGCTAAATTTGTTGTCGATGGCTATGAACCCCAAAACTATGGGCGAGGCTATCGCGGTACTGTTAGCATTCGAGATGCATTGGTTTCATCAGTCAATATTGTGGCAGTCAAGACCCTAATTGATGTCGGATTTCAACCCGTCATCGATATGGCAAAGCGCATGGGCATCGAATCTGAGTTGGTTCCCGCCTACTCTATGGCATTAGGGGCATCAGAAGTGAACCTACTAGAGATAACTAGCGCTTATGGGACGTTGGCAAACCGGGGCAACCATGTGAAACCCCACGGCATTGTCCGCATCCTCAACCGCTACGGCGAAGTCATCTACGAGGCAGACACGAAGCCAGAGCGTGCCGTAGACGAAGATACGGCTGCCATTATGACCTCCATGCTACAGGGGGTTGTCCAAGGGGGAACGGGAACTCGTGCCCGACTGAGTGGCAGACAAGTTGCAGGCAAAACGGGTACATCCGAACATCGCCGCGATCTCTGGTTTATTGGTTATATCCCTCAAGTGGTAACAGGAGTTTGGCTAGGCAACGATGACAGCCGACCCACCTGGGGAGCCAGTAGCACCGCGGCTCGGACGTGGTACGACTTTATGAGTCAGGCGGTTGAAGGAATGCCGGTTGAAGAATTTCCTGATATGCCACGTCTACAAGGTCGGGAAGGCTCCATTGAAGCACAGCCCATCAGACCTAGACGTGTTAGTGCTTCCTCTGCATCGAGTTCACGTCAAGAAGAACGTGGGACATCTTCGTCCCAAGAGCGGTCTGAAGAGAATAGACCGTCGCCTTCGAATGAGGATGAGCCTAGAAGCCGTTCTAACAACGACGACTCCAACGGGTCGGGCAATGGCAATAGCGGCTCAGGCAATAACGAACCTGCTGCACCACCCGAAAATGCAGCCCCACCACCCCCACCGGAACCACCCCCACCGCCGCCGGAACCCGCACCACCGCCGCCACCCCCAGCCCCAGCTCCACCCCCAGCGGCTCCACCGCCACCCGATCCAGCCCCACCCCCCTCAGAAGGATAATCAACTTCCTACGTTTCAGCGTCTCAACTTTTTAAAAAGGGGTGAAGGGGGCGCTGCTCCTTTCACCATAAACGGTATCTGAAACAAGATGATGTGTTGAAAAGTGGCGCGGAGCGCCACTTTTCAACACATCATCTTGTCCCAATAAATTGCATCAGGCTGGTACTGACACCGATTTAAAAACCAAATAGGGAAGATATTTTTTGAGCGGCGCGCGGCGCGCGCCGCTCAAAAAATATCTTCCCCTAAGTTAATTTAAATTGAGTATGAGATTCTGGAGGACTGGTATTACAGTAATCCTCTGGCTTTCAGCCGCAGGTACTGATCGACCAATTGTTCTGTGATCTGGTTAGCAGGGGCATCCAGTACTAATGCACCTTTTTGCTTTAACTTGGCGAAGGCTTCCTGCCGCTGAGCTATTAAATCTAATGCAACAGCGCGGGCATACGTAGACGCAACGTCTTCAGTAGGATTGTGAGCAATGCGATCGATTTCTGGATCGCGTAAGGTGACGCAGAAAGGTAAATAGCGAGGTGTTAATCGTCCCAATGCTGCCAGGAGTTCTGCGGAGGCAGTGACATCAATAATATCGGTAATCATTACGACCAGGGCTCTGCGGGTTTGTTGGTTCACCAGAGTCGTGATCGCACCAAAATAGTCGGGTTCTAACAAGTCGGGTTGAATGGGGGTGAGACGCTCCAGGAGTTTGGGTAACTGGAGTTGACCGCGTTCGGGTGGAATCCAGGTATGAATTTGGCGATCGAAAACGGCAACCCCAACGCGATCGCCACGACTAAGCCCTGCCAATGCCAGCGACAGTGTTGCATTCAGCCCCCAGTCAAATCGTTTTAGTCCTTGCACTTGAGCCGTCATCAAACGC
The DNA here is from genome assembly GCF_055793305.1 of Calyptranema fuscum S582. Taxonomy (NCBI): domain Bacteria; kingdom Bacillati; phylum Cyanobacteriota; class Cyanophyceae; order Oculatellales; family Oculatellaceae; genus Calyptranema; species Calyptranema fuscum. The sequence goes on along the minus strand of NZ_JBSLYH010000030.1, from coordinate 11,919 downwards.
CCTCGATCGAGCAAGATAATCATTGTTTGCTCTTGCTCTGGTTCTAACACCCGAATTAACGGACGACTGCGCCGCGCCGTTGCCTTCCAATCAATCAGCCGTGGGTCATCTCCAGTGGCATATTCTCGCAATTCTGTAAATTCAGTGCCAATCCCCAATCGTTTTGCCTGACGCATACTGCCCGCCGATTGTAGCGTCAGCCGGATCGACAATGCGCGTAACCCCAATAGATCTGGATAGACAGCAACAGTTTGGTGTTGCGGAATCGTCCAGTTGCTCCAAACCAAACCCCAGGGACTGAGTTGCCGCACTTGAATAGTGCCCCACTGAAATTCGCCCCGTTGCGTTGGGTGAATCGTATAGGTCAGTTCCTCGGTGCTGTCGGCAGATAATACTGTTCGCAGTTGACTGGTCGAAACGCTCATCTCCACAGGATAGCGATCGCAAATGATCACCTCTGCTGGATAGTGCCCTGCCTGTACCAACAGAGTTACCGGGTTATCTCGACCAATCGATAATCGCTCCAAAGGATGGCGAGAAACCTGTACCCGATATGCCTTACCCCGTATACCATCGATCACTGCTAAAGCTAAAACAAAACAATCAAACAACACCAGCGCCGCTGCTATGGCATATAAATAGGCATTGTCTTGTAACACCCACGCAGAGATAGGGGCGATCGCCAAACCCAGCAATAGTAGCCAGTAAACTCGACGGGACGGAATCATGGTTAAAGGCTAATAGATAAGGAACTTGCGTGAAAATAAAATACCTGAGATGCGTTACGGCGATCGCCTAACACACCCTACGAATAGGGATATTTTGCTGACAAACCCCTACTAACATTAGTTTGCCTTCATCCCTTCACCTCTTTACCCCTTCACCTCCTCATCTCCCCTATCTCCCGTTCGACTACGCTCACGGCAACGCCCATCTCCCCCACCTCCCCCACTCCCTTCACCCCTTCACCCCTTCACCCCTTCACCCCTTCACCCCTTCATCCCTTCACCCCTTCACCCCTTCACCTCCCCACTCCCCCTACCTCGGTACTGCCACCTGATTCAGCAAAGCACTAATTACGGATTCAATTCGCACACCATCTAACTGAGCTTCCGGTCGGAGGATAAGGCGATGGCGAAGCAACGGTGGAGCAATCGCTTTGACATCATCTGGGATAACGTGATCGCGTCCGGCAAGCCACGCGTAGGCTTTACTGGTTTGCAACCATGCCACAGCCGATCGCGGAGATGCACCTAGAGATAAATCGGGATGTTTACGAGTACGGTGAACCAGATCCAGAATGTAGTCCAGAATGCTGTCTTTTACCGTGATCTGCTTGACCTGTTGGCGTGCCTGAAGAATTTGCTCGACCGAGGTCAAGGGGGTGAGTTTGGATAGATCGAGCCGTTTTGCTTGAAAGCCAGATTGGCTATTTAACAGCATTTGTTTTTCGGCAGTGGGATCAGGATAGTCCACCAGGAGTTTGAATAAAAAGCGATCGAGTTGAGCTTCGGGGAGGGGATAGGTACCTTCAAATTCGAGTGAATTTTGCGTCGCAATCACCCAAAATAAATCCGACAATGGCATACTTTCCCCGTCCAGCGTCACCTGCTGTTCTTCCATGGCTTCGAGCAAAGCTGCCTGGGTTTTGGGCGGAGTGCGATTAATTTCGTCCGCTAGCAAGATTTGAGTGAAGATGGGTCCTTTTTTGAGGGTAAAGCTACGACTATTCAGGTCAAAAATGTTGGTTCCCAAAATGTCGGCAGGCAGAATATCGGGAGTCAGCTGAATGCGTCGAAAATCAGCTTGCACCAGACGTGCCATAACCTTAACCAATAGCGTTTTACCCGTACCCGGTACCCCCTCGACAATCACATGACCACCCGACAACAGGGCAACCAATAGTTGCTGCACCAGGCTAGACTGCCCCACAATGACTTGATTGAGAGCTTGGGTAAGACGACCAAAAACAGGATTTGATTCTGTCATAACAACGGGTAATGAATACGTTAGTGGGGCAGGTGTTGGTGGACGGTCTGGATTTTCCCAATCCAGCCTAGCAGGTCTGTTTCACTCATGCGTTGCTTGCGCCAGTAAGGACGTAGCAATTGTTCTAATTCTGCGGCAGGGCGACCTGTTTGTCTGACCCAGGCGTCTAGCAAGGGTTGGGGTTCGAGCAGGCTAGAACCTAAGCCTAAAGCTTTTTGGATATGGAGTTGTTCTTCTTTGCCAAGCAGATCTACAACAAATTCGCTACTCTCCGCTTTATGGAGAACCGTTGCCAGGGCATCTATATAGGCTCGACTGTTATTGGGCGTAGGGGTCGTGAGCGGTGCAGGGGAACCCAACCGTTGATTTTCGGCAATCAACACTACTGTAAATAAGAGACTGAGTTGGATGGCGACAAGCAGCAGTGGAGTTTTCGCTAGATACCCAATCCAGTTTTGCTGATCCGCTAACGGATCGGACTGGTCGTCGTCATCGGGTTGGGTGTAACCGTGAATATATTCATCAACCCACAGTTCGGTGCCATCTTGGGCGACGATCTGCGCTAGAAACTTGAAATTTCCAGGTTCATCCTGATACGCATTGGCAGCAAAATAGTAAGGCACAATGTAAATGACGGCACCGTTGTCTTGAGGAATATGCTGGGCGATCGCTCCAAAGTCATCTCCTAAAAGCGTTTTGGCACCATCTGGATCGGAAAGCCGTCGCCGAGTTTCGACCTTGACCATGCCAACATCGGTATCATGAGTTGTCCTGAAGTTAGCTTTACTGACGGGGGCATCCAGCCCTACTATCACCAGACGATTTCCCTGACTGAGCCAGTCTTTTTCGGCAGCTGTCAAAACGGGTGAGACTTGGGTGCTAAAGACTCGCAGTAAGGTGATCGGTTTTTGGACAGTTGCCGGATCTGGTTGGAACAGATCCTCGATCGGACGTTGCCATCGTTGTACAGGTGTGCCCTGGTCTTGCATAAAGGCATACCAGGCACCATACCCATCGGGGGCACGGCTGTAGGTAGAACCAACTCCGCGTTCGGTATTGGGTGCCAAAAATAGGGTTATGAGGATGAGGGCGACCAATGCGATCGCACTATTGCGCAACCAGGGATTGTTGAACCTGAGTAGGCGATCGCTGATCGTCATTCTGCTTCAATCTCCTGATAAGCCTGCTGACACCGTTGAAACATCTCGGCAGAAATGGCTGCATCACTAAAACACAAGCGCTCATGGGTGGTGATCAGCACTTGGTAAGGACTGGGTTTAGGAAATGTTTGGATAAGCTGTAGAAATTCCCGATCGGTCAGGCTGGGCTGATGGGGCAACCGTTTTGTGTCGTTTAAGCGTTGCACCATTGCCATATATAGCACTCGGCACGCCTGCGCATAGTTTCCCTGTCGCTGCAAATCCTGGGCTCGCCGTAGCCATTCTGATACGGTAATCGACTTTTTGGGTTGCGATCGCGTTGGCTGGGTAGAGTTACGCTGTTGATTGGAAAACTGAGACATATAAGGTCTGAGCAACTGCACCAATTGCCAGAGCAGCCAACTCGAAACACCGATCAATAAGACCCAAAATAAGGTTTGGAGTAACCACGGAGGAAGCGACATATCAAGTCTTTCCGCCGGATCGGTACTGCTAAACTGTAGCTCGATCCATTCGTTGATCTGCCGCCCAAACTGCTGCAATTGCCAGTCTAAATTAGTTTTTTGGTATGACGCTTTCGGCATCCGGTGAGAACCAATAGGGCTGAATCACAGTCAGCTTAACCCCAATGATAATCGGAGCTTTGCTGTTTTATTCATAGCATGAGCGAGTTTGGATATGAATATAGCGATCCTAAGTCAGTTGTGAAAGCGACCGCCCAAAGGGCGGTCGCTTTCACAACTGATCATTTTCACGAATCATGGGTCACATCTTCATATAGAAACGGTTGTGAGAGCCGCACCCCGAAGGGGTGCGGCTCTCACAACCGTTTCTATTCGGACATAAATTCGTTTTTGGAATCGCAGGTGCAGGAGATACTACCCTCTACATCTGTCATGGATTCTATATTTAATGCGATCGAATGCACTGCCCAATTTGAGTATCAATTTTGAGAATGTGGCTTACCAACCAATCGCACAGCTCCTGATAAATCTGTCGAGCGACTTCTTCGCTAGCATCGCTTTGGCGATACTGATCATGCAATTTCCCAAATGTTTCAATAAAGTGGGTATGTGCTTTTTGGTTTGTTTCTGCGATCGGACATTGATGTTTTGCAGCACATTTTTCTTCATGGTCAAAATGCCATTCTGCATAGTATTTAAGAAATACTAAAAGCTTTTTGATCGCAGTTGCGCCTTGTTGATGTTCGATTGCTTCACCTAAATCATTAGTTGCAGCAATTAACTCTTTATGGTGCGTATCAATCATTCGTACACCAGTACTGAGTGAATCATCCCATACAAATGGCTGCATAGTTAAGCTTCCTTACTAAGTTTATGGTTAGCGTCCGGCTTGAGATGTAAGCGTGGCGCATGATTGTATCCTTACCTGTGGGCTATGTCTCACCACCCTGATTTGGATAACCGCGTTGAACTGTAGTACAGAGGTGTATCGTTCATTCGTACTACTTTTGGGACTAATAATTTTATTTAGACGATTGATTGGGCAGATTGGTAAACTCGACAATTAATACAATGGGTAGCAAGGTCGCCATCCAAACGTTATAGTTCATAACTTGTATCAGCAAACAGTAAGATGTTAGCCAAATTCCAAAGATCAGAATCAGTGGTTCTGTGAGAAACTCCAGCAATTCCAAAATAGTTAGCAGCACCCTGGCAACGGTTGATCCATACATGGGCGATTTAAACCTTCCCTTTCAAAAAGCCAACAAGGTTATGCAAAAATGATTGACTCATTTGCGCCGTCGCCGCATTTTCAGTGCTTTGACTCATGCTCTGAGGAGAGGCAGTTTCTGTCATGGTTTCTAAATCAATTGACATTTTCGGTGCTTCGGTAATCAATGGCATTTCTTCTGCCAACCCCGACACCATTAACCGAAAAGCAATCTGCTGCACTTTATCAATCGGTAGCTGAAGTTGTTTAGCGATCGCACTGATCGAAACGGTGCCACTTGTATATTCCCAAACTTGCCATTCGGTCTGATTGAGGCGGAGTTGCGGTTTGCCATCAATGGCACTGATTAATGCGGATGCTGGATCGGGCAACTTATCCGCTAATGCAGACCAATCTTTGAGGGCTCTAAGTCCCGCCAGGGTGACTTCGGTAGCAGGGGCACTTAACCCCGTCATTTCTGCAATCGGCAAGGGTGCTTTGGCATCAAACTGAAACCAGCCATCTTTGAGGGCAAACAAGGCACACACCTGTTGCATAACTTGGGCATAAAACAACAGCTTTAATTGCTCGGCATTCAACACACCTTGAGACTTGAGACACAACCCCATGGGGGTATCTGTCGCACAAGACTGTGCCAGTCGAGATGCTGCGCGATCGCCCAACCACCCCCGGCGATTGATCAACCGCAGTAACCCCTGGTGATCAAGCAAGCTGCTGGCAGCTACAATGCGACCGCTGTTAAACCAAATGTTGTGATTGTGTCTGTCTCCCGCATCAGTATCTCCCAAACTACAAATGCTGAGTAACCCAACCTTGTTGCCTTGCTCTAAAAATTGAAACAGTTCTGCCAAAGAGAACTCTGCCAAGTATCCAGTAATCGTCATATCCTTATCTCCCTGTATTCGACCGATGACTTACAAAATGTTGAGTGAGTAGCGAGTGATTTAGCCCTAAGAATATAACGTACTACATTGAGCTTTCTTTTCTTGAGCAGAGTGTTCGATCAGGTGAATAATAGTTTGAGCAACAGAAGCCGCTTCATTGGGATCGACGCTGACAATGGGGGGACTGTCAAAGGGATTAGGATACCCTAAAGCAACGCCGACATTAACCGCTTCCCAGGCACCTGGACAATCGACATGGGTTAACCCAATAATCATGGGAACTTGCGATCGCTGCTTCATAAACGTCAGGATGCGTCGAGCATAGCGGAACTCGCTAGGACGATGGGCAGCAACTAACAAAACATAGGCATGGGCTTTGCGAATCAAAATATCCCACATAAAATCAAATCGAGATTGACCGGGGGTGCCATAGAGATGCAGTGCCATGTGTGGACCAAATTGCAAACGCCCGAAATCAAAAGCAACAGTTGTTTTCTTTTTGAGTAGCTGGGTTTCATCGGTGGCACAGCGATCGGTATCGACAACTTCAATCTCACTGATGGTACGAATAAAGGTAGATTTTCCGGCTCCTACAGGTCCAGTCACGACCAAACGCATAATTTCCATTGAGCTTCACTCAGTAATTATTAATGGATGGGCGTTTTCAATAACGGAATGTAGTGGAAGATGAAAGTGAAGCTTTCAAATACCAAAATATCCCTGAAATTAGTAACGCGATGAATGGGCTTAATACCTCTTTGATTCAGTAAGATTGCCTTTGATAAACAGGAGTTTTACGTGAACCCGTCTTGCAAGGAGCCTTACGATAGAAGTTGAGTGGCTACGCATGAATAGTTTGGGATAGAAGCTTATGGGTTAAGCCAAAATCTGCTTGAGTTCAGAAAGAGCCCGTTTGATCTCTAGCATCAGTAAACCCTGTTTCGCAGATTGATTAGCAAGTACCAAAAATACGGCATCTTCGCCACAACTGGTCAAAATACCATAGCCCTTATCTCCTTCTACAAAAATTCGGTCAATGCTGCCTCTAGCCAATTCGGAGCCAATGCGCTCTCCCAGGGATAACATTGCCGCAGACATAGCAGACACCCGTTCTTCGTCCATTCCACCCGGAATGCTGGCAGCCAATGGTAAACCATCGGGTGTTACCAGTGCTGCACCTTGCACATCATTGGTAGAGGTGACGAAGTTTTGCAGGATGCTACTCAGTTTTTCAGTGCTAATTGCCATTTGAATTTCCTTCTTAGAATACGAGTGAGTAATGCGAAACAAGTAATGCGAGATGAGTCATGTGAGCTATCACTTTTTAATTCGCCTGACGCTTGCCCGGTCACGGATACTTTTTTTCCAGACGGCAATGAAGCTTTCTCTACCTGCTTCATGCGATTTGGCTGAACAAAAAGGAGGATTGCGATCGCTAGATGGGTTTCTGTGACTCTAGTAAAGAATGAAATGCCAGATCACATAAATTTTTGGTAATGTCTGCGTTGGCTCGACTACTTGCAATAGCAGACAGTTCGGTGAGTCTCTCTTTGAGTTCTGCTTCAACTCCAGCAACAAAGTCTTGAAAATAAGGACGGCTACAAAAAACGGTTAACTGTGGACAAACGGGCTGCTTCAGGGATGCAAGATGAGAAATAGGCATGACCCCTTACATGGCTCCTGCACCCGATGAGATCAAGCGTCTAAACAAGCCCTCTGTCCAGCCGGTTTCCCGCAATACGGCGGCTGAAGAAACTTCGATATAGGCTTGCTCGATAAAGGCTAGATCAATCATACAAATTTTACTGAGGGCATCGCGGAGAGCTTCCGGTTTACCATCCGTTTGCGATCGCCGACTCATTTCTTGAACGACAATTGCCATTGCAGGCACAACATGTTGAGGTCCAATACCAATGCGAACATGAATCAGACCGATTTTCCAGCGACAATCAGCATAATTATTATTCCAAGCATCAATGCCAGTAAACATTTCATGAAACCATTTGATAAACGTTTCATGCAAACGATGAATTCGTCCTTCAGAAGCATTGAGAATCGCACTCATTTCTTCATCACGCCCTAAATAGCCGTAAAAGTGATCTGCCATCTCTGATGCAATTTGCAAACCCCAATCTGCATTAGCTTGTAAAAGAGATTTGTCTTCAGCACTAAAATCGATTCGCTTCGCCATCTTAGACATGAATGTATGCGGTTCTAACGCCATAGGTTTAAGCTCCTTAGTAAAGATTTAGTTGCGTGTTCGCTTGTTTGCTTAGCCTATTTGTAGCAACCTATAGACGGCTTCAGTATGGGATGAATACCTAAAATCAGCTTTCATGGTTGAATGGCTGAAAACAGTCCGGTTTTGTGATCAAGTTTTGCGAATAATGTCATACCACCTTGCTAAAACTCCACAGACTGAGTGAGCAGATTTTTAAGACAAACGCATCAAATTAGAGACACTTTCTTTAAGGAACATAAACGCATTGACTGATCCCCAACGCCCAGCCTGGAGCAACAAATTGCTACAGACAGGACGAGCAAACACGCCCACGGTATAACAATCACACTATTGTTTATATATCTTGATTGCGAAACTCAACATATCTTCATGTTGAAAGATTAAGACGTATTTACTTTTTGTTGTTTTTTCAGCGTCCATTCTCTGACGGAACCGTTAACTTTTTTAGGTCGGATCAGAGGTTGATTTCATTTTTATTAACCAAAAAACTCTGCGAACGCTTTTTTGGAGTCGTAAATCTACTGATGATTTGCTATAACTTCCTTAAAAATTCGACTTTAAAGTTGGTTTAAAGGAGATTTAGGGTATTTTGTCTGATGTAATTCGTCAAATGAGCGAAGTGCTTTGCGCATTAAGGCGTAAACGGATCTCCGTATTTTGCTTACCCTACGGCACAGGCTCTTTGAGATTTGCTATTTAATATTGGTTATCGATTTAAAGAAGTTGGCATCATGCTATATAGCGATCCTAAATCCGGTGTGAAAGCGCCCGCCCGAAGGGCGGGCGCTTTCACACCGGATCATTTTCACAGATCAAATAGGATTGCTATAGCAGTCTTAAATGAGTTGTAAGATAAGCGGGTTGCAAGAGGTGCACCCCGACAGGGTGCATCTCTTGTAATCCATTCAGGATTGCTATGTTTCCCACAGTCTTTAGAGAATTGGTGCAACGGGGGAATAATAATGGCGAAAGTTGTTTTGATTGCTGATGATGAGCCTCAACTACGGTTATTGGTAAGAAGTGCGATTGAAGATGAGGGGTATGAAATTTATGAGGCAGAGGATGGTCAGCAGGTTTTAGATTTAATCGAGCAAGTCGAACCTGATTTGTTTCTCCTGGATTATATGATGCCAAAGTTAGATGGTATCGCTGTTTGCAAGATCCTGCGTGCCCATCCTACGTTTAGCGATCGCCCCATCATCATGCTGACGGCAAAGACTCAGCAGTCAGACATTGTGTTAGGCAAAAAATTTGGAGTTAGCTCCTACCTCATCAAGCCCTTTAGTCTGACAGATCTGACCCTATTGGTTGAAAAATTACTTACCTAAAACAGGGCTCACTTGAAAGTGCTAAACCAAAGTTTGGACAATCATTTGGATTAGGGTTTCCACATTCGCCTTTTCCTTATGAACTAACAGAGCCATTCGATCTTTCAAATATTTCTTTTCATCAACCGATAAACTGGCTCCTGTGACAACCAGAACAGGTAAGTCCAAAGCTGATTTGTTCATTCTTAGTTGTTTAATGACTTCAAAACCATCTAAATCAGGCATGAGCAAATCAAGGATCAGTAAATCGGGCATTTCCTCAGACATGAGTGCTAGGGCTTGCCTGCCATTTTCAGCTTCCACAAAACTTAAATTACCGTCACAAGCAAACCCTTCAATGACCTGGTGGCGAAAATCGGCATTATCATCGGCGATTAATATGGTCTTACCCGATAGATCAGACAAGTGATATGAGATAGTGTGGGACAATAAATCAAAAGAAATGGACTTAGGTAAGTAATCTGCACCCTTAAAGGCCAGTCCTCGAAGGTTGGGTTCTGTTGACAGTGTAATTACCATTACAGGGATGGAAAATATTTTGGGATTGCTACGGCTCCTGAGAGCAATCAAAAAATCCCACCCATCCATATCTCCTGCCAGATGAATATCTAAAATGATTGAACGAGGTAAAACCTGTTCCAAGACTTTGAGGGCTTCTTCTGCATGCGCTGTAACATGTGTGGTTAAACCGATCGCTTCCAATTGATCTTGCAAGAGTTGGGCAAAACTCGAATCATCTTCGACAATCAAAATATCGAGTGATTGAGTTGGCGATCGCTCTTGAAAATCGATAAAAGTTGGCAATTGAGCTTTGGGTAAGGTAAAGGAAAATGTACTACCTACACCAGGTTCACTTTCTACCGTAATCGTACCGCTATGGGCTTCAACGATCGCTTTTACCAGAGAAAGCCCCAACCCTGTTCCGCCGATTTTACGAGTTGTCGCATTATCCGCTCGATAGAACTTGGTAAACAATTGCGCGATTGCGGTTGCCGGAATTCCAATCCCTTCATCGGTCACACGAACTTGGATGTCTTCTTCCTGCTCACAGACAGAAACTTGAATTTTGCCAGAGTCAGGAGAATACTTCACAGCATTGGAAATCAGATTAGACAATACCTGACGAATGCGATCGGCATCTGCCCGAACCAGAGGTAGTGACGCAGGTATATCTACATCAAAAGCATGTTGCCGATGGTTGGGAGCAAACAACAAAACAACTTCGTGCAACAGGGATGAAATATCAATTGCCTCAAAGTAATACGTTTGACTGCCTGACTCAATCCGTTGAATATCAAGAAAGTCATTAATCAGATTGGTTAGTCGTAGTGTTTCATTAAAAATAATGGTTAGATACTTCTGTTGTTTCTCAGGAGATAATTTTTTTCGAAGTAATAATTCAGTAAACCCTCGTAAACTAGTGAGCGGCGTTCGTAACTCGTGATTGACAGTAGAAATAAATTCATTTTTAAGTTGTTCGACTTCTTTTCGTTCTGTGATATCTCGCGCTACACAAAATATTAGCTGCTCAGGCTCCGACCAGATGGCAGACCACATCAAATCGACATCTGTCCCATCCTTCCGGCGATAGCGATTCTCAAAGCTTGAAACAGCTTTGCCTGCAATAACATCGGATGCCGCAGCCAGACTTTTTTCCAGATCTTCAGGCACAACCAGATCCATGTAGCGGCGACCAATTAATTCTTCAACCTCATATCCCCAAAGCTTAAAACAGGCAGGGCTGACATCGACAAACTGACCCTCTGCATTGATAGAGCAAATCGTATCAAGAGAATTAGTAATCAGCGCTTTTTCTTTCTTGGCAGCTTCTTCGAGTAAACGGTTGGCATGGTGGAGTTGCCTTTCTCGTTTCACAATTTGTTCGGCAGTCATGTGAAGCGCGCGATCCAGTTGGCTGATTTCATCTTCTTCAGCCGATAAATCTAGTAACGGTTGTCCTTCGGCTAAGCGATAGGCATTGATTTGCAAGTGTTGTATCCGGCGAACAATACCAACACTATAGAGACGATGTGCGATAAAACCTCCCGCAACACCAATTAGCCCGGCTAGCCAGAAAACAAATGTAGCGATTTTTTTGTAGCTTTGGACGGTGTAATTGCGTTGCCGCAAGAGTTGGTTTTCACTCTGAATGAAATCATTTAATTGTTGTCGGATGACTTCAGTTTCTATTTGATTTCGTTTGAGCAATTCATTCAGTTGAGCTGCATTTATAGACGGCTCCAGAGTTCTATCTATCTGCACAATTTGATGGGCGATCGCCAGTTCTTGTTCAACTAAAGTTTTGATCTTTTGTAATCTTGCAGTTTGAGTTGGGTTGTCATCCACTAAAAATGACAATTCTTTTAAGGAATCCGGCAAATTAGAGAGTGACTGATAATAAAGCTGCAAAAATTCCAGTTCTTGAGTTGCGAAATAACCTTTAATTCCGATATTTACATCGCTCAATGTATGGGAAATCCGTTCGGCAGTTAGCTGAACTTCTTGTGTATGTGTAACCCACCGTTCAGCCTGATTCAGCTGTTGTTGTAAGAGAGCAAATGCCATCAACGTCGTCACAAGGCAGGTAATCGGAATGGCAACGACCGCTGCTCCTTTCGAAG
>NZ_JBSLYH010000029.1:0-102883 GCF_055793305.1 Calyptranema fuscum S582 | reverse complement strand
CTAAATTGAAAACTGGAGTGTTCTCACCGAGAAAACTCCAGTTCTCAACATACTAAATCAGGGTTAATCGCAAGCTTTGGCGTCAGCGTTGACCTGCACTTTTAGGCAGACACGGCTTCAGCAGCAGGATACACACTGATTTTCTTGCGGGTTTTTCCTTTGCGCTCAAACGTGACAACGCCATCTACCAACGCGAACAGGGTATCGTCAGAGCCACGACCAACGTTGGCACCTGGATGATATTTTGTGCCCCGCTGACGGACAAGAATATTTCCAGCCTTGACAACTTGACCCCCATAACGCTTGACTCCTAAGCGTTGGGCATTAGAGTCGCGTCCGTTACGAGTACTACCAGTTCCTTTCTTATGAGCCATAATTCCCTCTGCGTTACCTTAACTTCGTCTTACGTCAGACCCGTACATTTGATTAGATCCGATCGATCAAAATTTACGGCGATTAGAATGCCTGATGTTAGTCTTCGGCATCATCCGCGCTGTCAGCAACAACGACCGCTTCAGCCGTTTGAGTCTCACTACTAGACGCGATCGTTTTTCCATTTAGGCTAATGGAATTAATCATCAATCGGGTCAATTCTTGACGGTGCCCTTGCTTCTTGCGGGTTTTCTTTTTCGGACGCATCTTATAGACAATAATCTTGCGTCCACGCAGATGTCTTAATACGGTTGCCTGTATTAATGCACCTTCAACTAAGGGCTGCCCAATAGAAAACTCACCTTCGTTTTCTACAAACAAAATCTGATCGATGGTGACGTCTTCACTCTCTTCGACTGCGAGCCGCTCAACGTCGTAAAAGCGACCGGGTTCGACGCGGAGCTGTTTGCCACCTGTTTCGATAATTGCGTAAGCCATTTTTTCACCTTAAATTAAGCCGTACAGGTAGCTGACTGATCCAAATTGAAGCGTCAACTTTGTTAAAAGGGACCTGATCCGAGCCAGTAAACAATCAAACATTCATTCTCCTTAATTTAGGAATCGAATGTCAAGCCCTGAATTTGAAGGTATCAATGTACTGGATAAGACCGTCAACCCTATCAGCGCACATTCAGATTTTTTGTGGCGTGGGCGACGCCCGCGCCACAAAAAATCATTACCTTTTTAGGACTACCAGAACTGCTATATAACGAAGCTGGTGGTTTCACCCTGTGCCGCTTGCCAGCTGCGAGCATCGTAATATAAGTCTTCTAGAGAAATGCTATAGAGCGCTTCTTTTAATTTTTGATTGAGCCGATTCCACAATGTATAGGTTACCCAATCTCCTGCTTGATCGGCGTTGGGAACATGGTGTGGCAAGGGTTCAATGGTTTCGCCAACTGCCTCTAAAATTTCTCCAAGAAATATTTGAGCGGGCGATCGCGCCAGTTGATAACCGCCCTGTGCCCCTCGACTCGATATCACCAATCCGGCGCGGCGCATCTCAATCAATAACTTCTCTAAGTAAGGCGGAGGCAGGTCTTGTCGGTGGGCAATAGTCTTGACAGACGCTGGTCCATATCCCGGTTGCAAACTTAAATCTAGCAGTGCTTTTACGCTATAGTGCCCGCGAGTTGTTAGCTTCATCGATCGCGATTCCCCTGTGATCACCCTGAACGGATAGCATTCTAGAGCGTGTTTTAAAACCCGCTAAGAGGGTTGTTTTTTCGTAGCGTTGGGGCATAAAAAAGAACGTTCTGGACGGGCGATAAAAGCATTTCTCCAGATCATTTATCAACTGTACAGGATGATCCAAAAAACAAATGGATTTAGGTTAATTTCGCGAACATGGAAGTCTGGAATAGACAATGCGTTTTCTCAGCCTATTTAAGATACTTGCAAAATAGACAACTATAACGCCAGAGTATTTAGAAAAAGTAGAGTCTATGATTGGACGAGATTTTGCATCTGGAACAGAGTTTCTATCGCCGGATGCCATTGGTTCGATCGCTTTAATTTTTTGGACAACACTCCCAATAGATGGCATCTCTGGATCATGGATTGCCCAGTCACGGTTGCTGGATCGGATGCAAATTGACTCAAAATTGTTGTTTAGATGCTTCTGTAGCAGAGCTGAACCCCTGCTGGATAACGGACAAAGACTGATAAAGTCCGCTAGACTTCTGGTGATCTAGCCCATCAGTTAATAATCTCTCAGTCAGGATATGATCGCAGACTAAACTTCGTTTAAAACGATGCGATCCATAACACTAGTACACATTGTATAAAGAAGATACTTGAAAAAGAACTCCCTTCGCTAGAAAATTATTTTTTCGTCAATCCTATAAGCCTAAGATCATATATTTCTCAAAACAAACATCAATCGATTAAAAAGATTGAACCTTATACGAAATCTGCGAAAAGATAGAAATTATCCGTGTAATATATTTGAATGAGCTGCCATAGAGTTGGAGGTTTTACTTTTCTTCTAACTCTCGGCTGTATTGAGTTGATGAAGAACTTATTTCGATTGATTCAGAGTTGAGTTAATGACTAAGAAGAAAAAAATTGAGCCTTTGACCGGCGAACTACTCTTGGCTAAGGTTAAGGAGTTAGAGCACCTCAGTAAAGAGGATAAAGCGAAAGAATGCGGCTACTACACTGTGACCAAAAATGGTGTAGAGCGCGTCAATATGATGAAGTTTCTCAATGCACTGATTGATGCAAATGAGATTCAGCTAGATGGCAAACAATCTAGCAATGGACGAGGCGGACGGAGTGCTAGTTATCGCATTACAGTTCAGTCAAATGGGAATTTGCTGATTGGTTCTGCCTATACAAAGCAAATGGATTTACATCCAGGAGATGAATTTGAGATTTCGCTGGGTCGGAAGCACATTCGACTCAAGCAGATTGATGCTGAATAACTTTCTTCAGTAAAACTTTTCTCTGGATCTCTATCGCCAGCAAAAGAGGTGACTTGCCAAAAGCAAGTTCTCTCTATAGCAATTTCACCACTGCTCTATTGCGGGTGGTAGCATTTTTTGAGATAGAGCGATCGCCATTGGCGATCGCTCTATTTTCATAGGCTTCTCTCATCGGCTCTTCAGGTGGCGATGATATCTCTTCGGTTTTAATTAATCCACAATCTTGCGGATCACAAATTCGTTAACCTGTCATTCATTGTGAGAGAGCGATGGCGAAGCCATCGCTCTCTCACAATGAACTGGATTTTATTCAATCGACGATCCTCCGTCGAGTGACACATTGAGACGAGACAAATGGATCAGGCTCAGGGTTTTGCGGGGCAAACTTATCGTTTCAATGTGTCAGCAATTTACCAACTGACTGGGGCAATGCTGCTATACAATATCCGACGGCTTGATGAATTGAGATCACTCAACCGCAATCCTATTGTTCTCTATAAAACTTTTCGGTTTATTTTTTTCTAATTGGTATCAAAAGTAAACCTTATCATAGTACCGGATTGCTTTAGAGTGAGAATAGTTAACCATAACTCCTTTAATGACTCAAAAGGTAATCTCTATGCACCTGAGTGAAGTCACCCATCCCAACCAGTTGCATGGTCTATCAATCCATCAACTTAAACAGATTGCCCGCCAGATTCGAGAGAAGCATTTGCAGACTGTCGCCGCTACTGGTGGTCATCTGGGGCCCGGATTGGGTGTTGTAGAATTGACCCTGGCTCTCTATCAAACTCTTGATCTCGATCACGACAAGGTGATATGGGACGTAGGGCACCAGGCTTATCCTCATAAAATGGTGACTGGGCGCTATAACAACTTTCATACGTTACGTCAGAAAGACGGTATAGCTGGTTATTTGAAGCGATGCGAAAGCAAATTTGACCATTTTGGCGCAGGTCACGCATCCACTAGCATCTCTGCGGGGTTGGGGATGGCTTTGGCGCGAGACCTTAAAGGTGAAAAGTTTAAAGTTGCTGCGGTAATTGGGGATGGTGCTCTGACCGGAGGGATGGCTCTGGAAGCCATTAACCATGCCGGACATTTGCCCAAGACCAATTTGTTAGTGGTTTTGAACGACAATGAAATGTCGATTTCGCCCAACGTTGGTGCTATTCCACGCTATCTCAACAAGATTCGGCTCAGTCCTCCCATGCAATTTTTGACCGATAACCTGGAGGAGCAGTTTAAGAATTTACCTTTTGTAGGAGAGACGTTAACCCCTGAGCTGAGCCGGATTAAGGAAGGCATGAAGCGTCTGGCGGTACCCAAGGTTGGGGCTGTGTTTGAAGAACTGGGCTTTACCTATATGGGACCCGTCGATGGTCACAATTTGGAAGAGTTGATTGCAACCTTCCAGCTTGCCCACAAACATGCGGGACCTGTGCTGGTGCATGTGGCAACGGTGAAAGGCAAAGGATATGCGATCGCCGAACAAGATCAGGTGGGATATCATGCCCAATCTCCGTTTAACCTGACCACCGGAAAAGCTATCCCCGCCAGCAAGCCCAAACCTCCGTCTTACTCCAAGGTATTTGCCGATACACTGATTAAACTGGCAGAAAACAATCCTAAAATCGTCGGGATTACGGCTGCAATGGCGACGGGTACCGGGTTAGATAAACTGCAAGCCAAATTGCCCAAGCAATATATTGATGTGGGTATTGCAGAACAACATGCCGTAACCCTGGCAGCAGGCCTCGCCAGCGAGGGAATACGTCCGGTTGTCACCATCTATTCCACTTTCTTGCAACGAGCATACGACCAGATCGTTCATGATGTCTGCATTCAAAATCTACCCGTCTTCTTTTGCATGGATAGGGCAGGCATTGTTGGGGCAGATGGTCCTACCCATCAAGGGATGTATGACATTTCCTATCTACGTTGCATTCCGAATATGGTGTTGATGGCACCCAAAGATGAAGCGGAACTGCAACGGATGTTGGTCACCGGGATCGAATATACTGACGGTCCGATCGCCATGCGCTATCCACGGGGCAATGGTCATGGTGTGCCTCTGATGGAAGAAGGCTGGGAAGCCTTGCCCATCGGGAAAGCTGAAATTTTACGCCAGGGCGATGACGTATTGATCTTGGGCTACGGCACCATGGTCTATTCGGCAATGCAAACGGCTGAAATTCTCAGTGAGCACGGCATTGAAGCAACTGTTGTGAATGCTCGGTTTGCCAAACCGATCGATACTGAGCTAATTGCACCATTGGCACAACGGATTGGTCGAGTAGTAACAATGGAAGAAGGCTGTCTGCCCGGTGGGTTTGGGTCTGCGATCGCAGAATCATTACTCGATTTGGGTGTGGTTGTACCCGTCCAGCGCATCGGCGTGCCCGATATCCTGGTCGATCATGCAAAACCAGAAGAGTCGTTTGTCTCGCTAGGTCTGACGCCATCCCAGATTGCCGATCAAATTCGTCAGCGTTATGGCTCCGTTTTGCAACCCTCTGTGGTCAGCTAAACCGAATCGATAAAGCTGCCCTGCTTTTTGAGGGAGCGATCGCAGAACCATCGCTCTCTCAAAAAAACTGGATTTGAATTCATCATCCGGATGATAATGTGTTGAAAAGCGGCGCAGAGCGCCGCTTTTCAACACATTATCTTTTCTAACAGCATCGCCTAAGGCTATAGACTTGGAAAGGGCATGGCATCTTTGCTCCATGCCAAAAACCTAAACCCATAGCTATTTTTAATTGCTAAATGTTGTGTGCCGCGCTCCGCGCGGCACACAACAAAAAACTCTAACCCTATCAGGCGCAAAGCGCTGTAGGTCATTTCCCGACATGAAAATGCCAGCGATGTTTGGAAAATTTAGATTGGCACAGCCCGGTTTGAAACAATGCCCGTCGAGCCTGAGGCACCCAGGCAACCCCAAGCCACTACACCTGGGGTTGGGGTTCGTCATGCTTTTGATCTGGTTTTATCCGACCCTGGCGAGCATAGCGGAGCCTATCCCCCCACGGGTTGCACAAACCCAACCTCAGACCGCTGAAGAATGGCTCAATCAAGGGTTGCAATACATTCAGCAGGGGCAAATCCAGGGAGCGATCGCTGCGTTTCGCCGGTCGGCAGAGTTAAATCCGCAGTTGGCACCGGCTCATTACAATTTGGGGTTGGCTTTACGCCAGCAAGGCAATTTACAAGACGCCGCCGATGCCTTTTATCAGGCACTCCAGGCAGACCCCAGCTTTGCCCTGGCATACGCTAATTTGGGAGCGGCATTGTTAGAGGGAAATAATTTTGCGTTAGCAGAGCAATATCTGCAACGTTCGATTCAGCTGGATCCCAATTTGGGATTGGCGTATTACAACTTAGGCTTAGTCCAAAAGCAGCAAGGTAATGTGTCGCAGGCGATCGCGTCATTTCAACGAGCGACCCAACTCAGCCCGAATGCGCCCGAACCCCACTATTATTTAGGTGAAATTTACCTTCAACAGCGGCAGACCGATCAAGCTCTAGACGAGTTTCAAAGAGCGATCGCGATCGCACCCCAATACCCGGAAGCCCACTATAGTATCGGCTCGATTTTATATGAACGCAACGATTATGAGGGCGCGTTAGAAGCCTTTCGCCGGTCTGCTGAAGCCAATCCTAACTATGCCAATGCTTACTATGGAGCCGGATTAGCGTTCTTGCAACAGGGTAAATATGACGATGCCGAGCAAGTGCTAGAGTATGCAAGAGATTTGTTTGCCAGTCAGGGCAACCCCCAATGGGCAGCGAGTGCCGAACAGCTTTTACAGCAAGCGCAGCAACGATAATCCTGACAGGGTTCGTTGTACATCTGCCCTGACTGCTCATTAGAAGTCTCATGAGAGTTGAAGATGAACACCGTTTTAATGCTGAAATAGGGGCATGACACTAAAGCGACGGGCATTCTTGCAGCAAACGGGCTTAGCACTGACCGCCCTTGGGTTCAGTGACTTGAGTTTGTCTGGGTTGACAGGTCGCTATCAGCACGCTTTGGCTCAGCCTAGTCGCCGCAAGCTGGCATTACTCGTAGGAATTAACCAATATCCCGAACAGGTCTGCGATTGCACAGTGTCGCGAGGAAATGCGTTGCAAGGCTGCCTCACAGATGTGGAGCTGCAACGGGAGCTGTTGATCGGTCGGTTTGGGTTTCAAGCAAGCGACATTTTGACCTTGACCGATCAGCAAGCCACTCGCTCAGCCATTGAATCAGCCTTTTTGTCACATCTCACGGCTCAAGCGCGTCCGGGAGATATCGTCTTATTTCACTTCAGCGGTTTTGGCAGTCAGTTTCAGCTCAGCGATACTCCCGATACCGTTGCCAATGGTCTGGTGCCAGTGGATGGGTTTTTGCCGACCGAAGATGCCCCCTTTATTCAAGATCTACCCGAAGAAACCTTAGGGTTATTGTTGCGATCGCTGTCAACCGAGCAAATCGTCACCGTTCTGGATGCCAGCTACTTACCTCCTGGAAACAAAGCCTTCCATAGCAATTTACGGATGCGCTCTCGTCCCAATCCTCCCAGCGGTCAACTGGCTGAAGCAGAACGAGTCTTTCAAGATACCCTGTTAATCCAGACTCAAACCACCAAAGCCCAAATCAATACCCAGTGGCAATCTGGGCAACTCCCTGGGCTGGTGCTTAAAGCCGCTAAAAGTAACCAGATTGCTGTCGAATGCCAATGGAGTGGATTTAGTGCCGGGTTATTTACTTACAACTTGACGCAGCAACTGTGGTGGGCAACACCAGCGACCACATTGCGGGTTAACCTCAGTCGCGCCAACAAAACTATCAACCAGATGATTGGGGTTGAGCAACAGCCTGATTTAAGTGGTCAGAAAGCGCGAGATCAGCATTTGTTGCCCTACTTCCTCACCCCTGAACCCTTGAGTGGAGCAGATGGGGTTGTCAAAAAGCTCGACGAAGATGGGCAGAGTGCTCAAATTTGGCTGGCAGGTTTACCAACGCCCGTGTTGGAACATTATGGCGTCAGCTCGATTGTGACCCTTTGCCCTACGCCATCAACCCTTGCCACCTCATCAACAGTCAGTTCAGGTGCTTCCGATGCCACGACTGGCACATTCCCGGACGATGCTGTTTTTCTGCAAGTTCGTTCTCGCGATGGGCTAACGGTCAAGGCGCGGCTGTGTTGCACCAGTCCTAAACCCAATGCCATTCAGGTCGGGCAACTGGTGCAAGAATTTACTCGCATCTTACCTCGCAATGTTGGGTTAATCATTGGGTTAGACACCAGTCTCGCCCGGATTGAGCGAGTCGATGCTACGAGTGCGTTTGCCGCAATTCCCAGAGTATCTGCTGTCATTGCCGGTGAGCAACCAACCGATTATCTATTTGGCAAAACTCAACCGCCCGTTCAATCGCTGGCAGTTTCTCTCTTACCCAACCCGACCGCATCTGACGAAACAGTGCCAGCGCTTGCACCCGTGCCACCCCCCAGCCATGACAGCTATGGGTTATTTAATTTAGGACGGACGGTGATTCCCGGCAGTTTGACCGCCGATAGCGAAGCTGTAAAAACAGCCATCAATCGCATTACCCCTAAACTACAAACCTTACTTGCCAATAAGTTGCTGAGGTTGACGGCTAACCAGGGGTCGTCTCGCCTGGGTGTGCGAGCAACGTTGGAAATGGTGGCACCGCAAGAACGAATTGTGGCGCAGCAGGAAACCATGCGAGCAGCTGAATTGCTACCTCAAGGTAAGTTAGCCGCTCTCTTTGTGGGGGATGGGACGTTACCGGCCTTACCGATTGGCAGTCGCATCCGGTATCGTCTGCAAAATTATAGCGATCGCCCGATTTATTTCATCTTGTTGGGCTTGGAAAGTAATGGCAATGCGATCGCCCTTCAACCTCCTGCCCAAACGGCAAATGAACCTTCAGAGGCTCAACCTTGGGGCATGATCGCGGCCGCAGATACCCTGATTATTCCTCAAACCCTAACTCCCTCAGAATGGACCATTCATCCTCCAGAGGGTTTAGTAGAAACGCATTTGATTTTTAGTGCTGCTCCGTTTGACGAAACGCTGGCTGTTTTGAGAGCCGCAACGTCACCGGCTGATAGTCTGTATCGATTGACTTCTTTGCTCAATCCGTTGGATGTGGCGCAATCCGTTTTACAAGATCTACATCACGCCAGTTCTAGCTTGAACCAGACAGAAATTCCTGCGGATACCTATAGCCTTAACGTTAATGCCTGGGCAACGCTCAGCTTTCAATACAAAGTCATCAGTAGTTAGCCAATTCTTTTCAAGCCCATATCTAGCGATCCAGATGGGTTATGAGAGGCACACCCCTGCGGGGCGCGTCTCTCACAACGGATCATTTTCACGAATCCAATGGGATTGCTATATATCCATTTCTCATCATTTACAGAGATATTTTGTGACTTACGTCACAACTTTTAAGCTTCATTATTGTTAAGCATCCTGCGTGTAATTTGCGTCGTAGATGGCGCAAAAAAATAATTGTTTGCCCACTCAAACCTAGAAAGTTTGAATGCATAAAAAATAATTAAATATTTAACCGTACTTAAACAATAAAGGGGGCGCTATGGCTAGATCCACAAGACTTCTAGGTAATTGATGCTTTATGTGAAGGGATCAATACATAACAACATAATTCATATGTAATTTTGATTAGAAAGATTGCAAACGTTCTAGAGAAATGACATAATTTATTTCTGAACTAAAAGCATTTTTAAACCATCCGTCCATTCCGTAAAATCTTTACAAATTTAAGTCTTTTTTCACATTGAAAGATTTTTATTTAGCGGGCAGATTGAATTGTTTACCCTAGCAAGACTCGATCCAACCCAAGGGCATTTTCAACAAAATCTTTATTGCTGGAGCCAGAGCTGAAGCCAAAGAGGTTTTGGTGCGTCTCTCAAGCAATGTTTTACGTTTCAGTCAGTCGTCATCATTAAACATCAAACCTTAAACCCTTGCGCTGTCTGCGCAGCGGGCAGTGTAGGGTTCTACAACTGATTTTAATGAGGCTCCTGAGTTTTAATATTTTTCCAATAAAAAGAAGGGTTTAAAAAATGAAGACAATTCAATCCGTCCGATGTCCTAACTGCGGTGAACCTGCGGAACGTCATCACATTGCCGTCAGCCAGGTGATTCGCACTCAATGTCCGATCTGCGATTATTTGCTGGTGATGTGTTCACGAACTGGAAATGTGGTCGAAGCTTATGCTCCCGGTATTTCCGTGCATCGGTAAATTAGCACATGTCTCAGTTTTAAATGAGTTGTAAGGTAAGCGGGTTGTGAGAGGCTGACTCCTTCGGAGTCAGCCTCTCACAACCCATTTGGGATTGTTATATAGCGCTTCGCGCTTAGATAAATTACGGTTTTTGTGGGCGAGCCGCACGGAGCGCGGCTCGCCCACACCAATTTGCACTTTATGCCATAGAGAATTGCTATAGGGATTAGAAACACAATCCATATCCTGACTGAGTTGTAGGTAGTGGAGTCACCTTGCAATACAACTGGGATTTGATTAACCAACCAAGCGATCGCCCTGAACACTATAATCAGAGGTTTAGAACGAAAGACAACTAAGCAGAGGGCTTGGGATAGGCGGGTACCCGCATTTCTATCCCAACTCAAGACATGGAAGTTGTTCTAGTCCCTTAATTTGGTTGTCTCCCACTGAAAATCTCAAGCGTGAAAGTGTCTATTCCCACCGATATCCTGTGGGCTTTGATTGGCTTAATTCTGACCATTGGCGGTACCTTTCTGGAGGCATTCGTCACCAATGCACCGTGGGCGTGGATAGATAAAGGCTTACAGGCACAATCTTTGGGTGTTTCGTTTCAGATTGGAGCCGTTTTGCTGATTGGCTGTTTAGCAGGCAAAAATGCGGCTGTTATGTCCCAAATCGCTTATATACTCATTGGGCTAACCTGGTTTAATGTGTTTACCCAAGGAGGAGGGCTGGACTATATCTATCGACCCAATTTTGGTTATTTACTGGGATTTATTCCAGGTGCCTGGGTGTGTGGCTCTCTGGCATTTCGCGTTCGTCCCCGGTTAGAGTCATTGGCATTTAGCTGCCTTTGCGGGTTGCTCAGCATTCACCTGATTGGCATTAGTTATTGCTTTCTGGCAACTCAAGTGTTTAGTTGGTTAAGCCTCAACACAAATTCTCTGCTCAGCACTTTGTTAACGTATTCCATTTATCCTCTGCCAGGGCAGCTAGTGGTTGTGTGTGCCGTTACAGTGCTTGCCTTTGCATTGAGACAGCTCATGTTTTATTAATAGTGACGGTGCTTTTTCATCAAACTCCAAGCATGAATATCAAAAACCATTTCTTCTGGGTCGCTACGTTTGTCGGTCTCATGTTGGATCAGTTAACCAAATATTGGGTAGTGCAGGGCATGGAGCTGAGCCAGACCATTCCGCTATGGGATGGGGTTTTTCATCTCACCTATGTCACCAATAAGGGGGCAGCGTTCAGCATGTTTACGGGTGGAGTTTGGTGGCTGCGCTGGTTGTCTCTGGTTGTGAGTGTAGGGTTAATGGCGTTAGCGCTATTTGGACCGCAACTAAGTAAGTGGGAGCAATTAGGTTGGGGCTGTGTGTTAGCAGGGGCGATGGGAAATGGCATCGATCGCTTTTCTGCTGGCGAAGTGGTCGATTTCCTTGATTTTCGCCTGATCCAATTTCCCGTCTTTAACTTAGCAGATGTATTTATCAATATTGGGATTGTGTGTTTGTTGGTTGTGACGTTTCGCAATTCACCCCAATCCAATGGCAACGGGAATCATTCTTCCAAAGATCTATAGCGATTCTGAGTCAGTTGTGAAAGCGCCCGCCCGAAGGGCGGGCGCTTTCACAACTGATTTAGGATTGCTATATGAATCTAAATGAGATATCGACAGTGGTGAAGAATCCAGTAGATTAGCGATCGCTCATAGTTCATTACAGACCCGATTACTGGCGGAAATGACGGTCATGTCTGGGATTCTGCCGTTTTTATCCCTACTGACTTAATTTATCAATGCGATAGATTGCTTGGATTTGTGAATGGAAAACAAGCTTATGTCATAATCTTTAACAGAGTTCTCATCCAGGATGTCTTAAATATAGTTTGGAACGATGAGCACTGAAACTGTTGAACCTCAAAGTTTAGACCGCTATGAATGTGGCGCTTGCGGCTACATTTATGAGCCTTCCAAAGGAGATGGCAAGCAAATCCCTGCGGGTGTAGCCTTCGAGGATTTGCCTGACGACTGGCGCTGCCCCGTTTGCGGAGCTAGAACTAAGCAATTTAATAACGTTGGACCGACGGGTAACCCCTCCGGATTCAAAGAAAATTTGGGCTATGGGTTAGGGGTCAACACGCTAACACCAAACCAAAAAAATCTTCTCATTTTTGGTAGTTTGGCGCTGGCATTCTTATTCTTCTTGAGTCTCTACGGCTTGCATTGAATTGATCCAGACGCATTTAAGTCTCTTACGATCTAGCTAATCTGGGATTTACAAAACTTTAACTATAGCTAATCTGTGTATCGCAAATTTGAAGCTGATGAATCTGATCCTGAAGTCCTTAAGGCGAGTTCTTACACTACTGGTTGTAGTGCTGTTTTGTAGCGGTTGTGCCAAGGCATTCCTGCCGACTTTAGAAAACAATCCCTGGAAAGTTGTTGCTCTGCCAACAGATACAACGCTTTCGGATATTGCTTTCACCAATGACCAAACTCATGGTTGGTTAGTGGGTAAAAACTCCACTCTGCTAGAAACGTTTGATGGTGGAGAAACCTGGAATCTGCGAAGTCTGAGTCTGGGTGAGCAAGCCTATACCTTTACATCTGTCAGTTTTGCTGGCAAAGAAGGGTGGATCACGGGACAACCGGGAATTTTGTTGCATACCACAGATGCCGGTCAGTCTTGGTCTAATGTTCCGCTGAGTGATCAGTTGCCGGGGTCTCCTAGTCTGATTACAGCCTTGGGTCCCCAATCGGCTGAGATGATGACCGATATCGGCGCAATTTACGAAACGAAGGATGCGGGTCGGACGTGGAAAGCGTTAGTGCAAGAAGCGGTCGGAGTGGTGAGGAATATTTCGCGATCGCCTGATGGTCAGTATGTCGCGGTTTCTTCGAGAGGTAACTTTTACTCCACCTGGAAGCCCGGACAAGTAGCTTGGGAACCCCATAATCGCAATAGTTCCCGCAGATTACAAAACATGGGCTTTGCCCAATCAGGGCGGCTCTGGCTATTAGCCCGTGGCGGGATCGTTCAATTCAGCAACCCTGAAGACGTCGAAACCTGGGACGAACCCATTAACCCTGAATTTTCAACCAGTTGGGGATTGTTAGACTTAGCCTACCGAACGCCAGATGAACTCTGGGTTGCAGGTGGCAGCGGCAACTTACTTCGCAGTACTGATGGCGGAGAAACCTGGCAGAAAGACAAAGAAGTTGAGAACATCCCGTCTAACTTCTACCGAATTGTGTTTCTCTCGCCAGACCAAGGCTTCATTTTAGGAAATGGAGGAACACTTCTAAAATACGAGAAATCTGCTTAGAAGTGTAAATTTGTGAGCAAATTGATGGGCGATGAGTCACTGATTTGATTGTAGAAATTTCCTTCTCAATTGCGATTGGTTGCTTGTGGCACATTACCTGCTCCTCTATGATATAGATCATCGATACGTTCAATTGTTGTGGGAGGAATTTGAATGGCTGGTACCACGGGTGAGCGCCCATTTTCAGACATTATTACAAGCATTCGTTATTGGGTGATTCATAGCATCACAATCCCGGCGTTGTTTGTTGCAGGCTGGCTCTTTATCAGCACAGGTTTGGCATACGATATTTTTGGCACTCCCAGACCTAACGAGTACTTCACTCAAGAACGCCAAGAATTGCCGATCGTTAATGATCGGACGACTGCAAAACAGCAGATTGAAGACTTCATTAAGTAAGTAGTTTTTAAGTTGACGAAAATATGACCAGCAACAGTCCTAATCAACCCGTTTCCTATCCCATTTTCACTGTTAGATGGTTGGCGGTTCATACCCTTGCTGTCCCTACCGTCTTCTTCTTAGGAGCGATCGCTGCAATGCAGTTCATTCAACGTTAGGAGCAAGATATGGCAACTGAAAGATCTTCTAATCCCAACAAGCAGCCTGTAGAGTTAAATCGTACGTCGCTCTATCTGGGTCTGCTACTGATTTTTGTGCTTGGCATTCTGTTTTCAAGCTACTTTTTCAACTAATCGACAAAAGCCAATTTTGCAGGAGTAGAGGGGTTTTTGCTCCTCTAGGGGAGTTAAAACCTCAGCTCCTAAATTTCAAAGTTTAATGCGTGTAAGACCAGCTTTTTCTGGTTTTCAATGGCTGTAAATGTGTGTGTTTATTTTGAGTTAGGAGGTTCAAATCAATGTCTGGAACAGGCAGAATACCACTCTGGGTTGTCGCAACTATTGCGGGCATGGGAGTTATTGCCGTCGTTGGGCTATTTTTCTACGGCGCTTATGCGGGCTTAGGTTCGTCTATTTAGTCTTGTGCCTTAGAGTATTTGTGATGAACCCATTACAGGGTCTATAGCTAATTCTTCAGGCTTAAACAATAAGACAAATTCGTCATTTGTTGGCAAATCAATCGTTGATTCGACAAAACAATAAATCCTGTCTTACAGCGACTGTAGGACAGGATTTTTTAGATTAATAGAAGTCCAAATTTTTGAGAGAGCGACGGCTCCGCCGTCGCTCTCTCAAAAATTAGGTTTTATTCAATTCCTAATCCAATAGGCTGAAGCCAGCCAAATTGTTAGCGGCGCTTGAATTGTCTGTAGAGCAACCAGATACCAAACGCGACCAACAATGCCATTAATACTATTTTGGAGACGGGTCCTAAATACTCATCGACTAGCGTGTAGTTTTCGCCCAACGCATAGCCCAAATAGGTGAGTAAACTCACCCAAATTACCGTTCCTAAACTGGAGTAGAGGAGAAAGGGTAAGAGGGGCATCGCACAAAATCCGGCAGGTAACGAGATCAGCGTTCTGACACCCGGAACCAAGCGACAGAAGAAGACGGCTCCATATCCATAGCGTTGAAACCATTGTTTCGATTTATCGATATCTTCGCTATTAATGCCAAGCCATTTTCCGTAATGATCTGCCCATTGTTTTAAGCGCTTTTCTCCAACCAATTTACCAATGTAATACCAGGGCAATGCGCCTAACATGGTGCCAAATACCCCTGCCATGATGGCAGGTGCAAAATCCATATCCCCCTGAGAGATTGAAAAGCCAGCCAGGGGCATGATGAGTTCTGAAGGAATGGGTGGAAATAGGTTCTCCAGGAACATTAATAGCCAAATCCCGGTATAACCCAGGAAGTTCATCACGTTTGTGATCCACTCAGCCATGATGGATACTGCTCCTTAATCTACAGCCAGCTTTTAATGAGACCTCTTGCGGATCAATCGTTTGAGACTAGTACACCAACATAAAAGTTTTGGAGGGGATGGAGGGGGTGAAACCCCCTCTTGGGGGCGCAGCCCCCAACCCCCCATGTTGCAAAATTTAGTGTTTGTAATACTAGGATTGATTCGGTAGCCTGCGTCCTGATACTTTGCTGTCTACTTTAGCGATCGCACACTCTAAACCCGCACACTCTAAACCCGCATATATAGCAATTGAAGGGTTAATTGGGACGGGGTGCAGGAGTGGAACTCCTGTCCTAACCAGCTCTTCGGCTGCTATACCAGAGAGTCTGAACTAACCTGTCTTTTTTTAGAGAGCAACGGCGAAGCCGTTGCTCTCTAAAAAAATTGGGTTTTATGAAATTCACGATCCTAAGGAATGAGAATTAAATAACTCCGATGATTTGTTGTAGGGGCGAACGGCCGTTCGCCCCTACAAACGATTCAATATTCGATCTTATTTAATTCACGATCCTAAGCAACAGGGGCGCTGTCTCAACAACGCCCCTAGCACTATGTTCTATTTGCAGGACTTAAGTTCCCGATGTCCAAGAATTCATGTATTCAATTTGCTCTGCCGTGAGTTGATCGATCGCAATTCCCATGGCTTGGAGTTTGAGCCTTGCAATCTCTTGATCCACTTCTTTAGGAATCGAGTGCAAGCCCGGCGCTAATTTGCCTTTGTTCTGCACCAGATATTCGCAGGCAAGTGCCTGGTTGGCAAAACTCATATCCATCACAGCGCTGGGATGACCCTCAGCTGCTGCCAGGTTAACCAATCGTCCTTCACCCAAAACGACGACAGATTTGCCGTTCTTAAGACGATATTCTTCGGTGAAGTTGCGCACTTGCTTCACGTCAGTTGCCATAGAGCGGAGTGTTTTCAAGTCAATTTCGATATCAAAGTGACCTGAGTTGCAAACGATGGCACCATCCTTCATGGACTCAAAATGTTCAGCCCGAAGGATATGTTTGTTGCCGGTGACGGTGACGAAAATATCGCCCTGGGGTGCCGCGATCGCCATTGGTAGCACACGGAACCCATCCATGACCGCTTCAATCGCCTTGATCGGATCAATTTCAGTCACGATGACATTGGCACCCATGCCCCGAGCGCGCATTGCGGTGCCCTTACCACACCAGCCATAACCAGCGACCACAATCGTTTTTCCGGCTAGCAGAATATTGGTGGCGCGAATAATGCCATCTAAGGTAGATTGCCCAGTGCCATAGCGATTATCAAAGAAATGCTTGGTATCGGCATCGTTGACATTCATCGCAGGGAAGGTCAAGACCCCGTCTTTCAGCATGGCTTGAAGACGCACAATTCCTGTGGTGGTTTCTTCGGTGGTGCCAATCAAATCAGCAACTTGGTGCTGACGTTCTTGAACCAGGGTAGCAACGACATCGCTACCGTCGTCGATAATGACGTTAGGGCGGTGATCTAGAGCAATTTGTACGTGCCGCAGATACGTGTCCCCATCTTCACCCTTGAACGCAAACACTGGAATGCCATAGTCAACGACTAAGCTAGCTGCCACGTCATCTTGTGTAGAGAGGGGGTTGCTCGCAATTAAGATGGCATCAGCTCCAGCATTTTTGAGTGCGATCGCCAAATGAGCAGTTTCAGTGGTGACGTGACAGCAAGCCACTAACCGAATTCCGGCTAAAGGCTTTTCTTGAGCAAATCGCTCCTGAATTTGACGCAGAACTGGCATCTCTCTCCCTGCCCACTCAATGCGCTGCTTACCCTGCGAAGCGAGGGAGAGATCTTTAACTTCGTGTTTTACTTGAGTTGTTGTGGTCATGGAACTCTTGCTTAAAGAAAATAACTTAGAACTTTGCTACAGTTTGACGTACTACAGCAACAAAAAATAAACATTGCCAGGAGTCATGTAAAGCGGCACCTATTTCAGAGGCGCACCTATCTCCAAACATTACAAAAATTTATTATTTGCGACACTAGTATAGATCGTCTGTTAGCTAAATTGGCGATCGCCACCTAGCGGACCAGAGTGATCAGCACTGTCAAAACTGATATTTAGCGTAGCGATGACAGCCGGAAGATAAAACCGTACGGCAAAAAAACTAAGTATCTTTACACTCTTAAAACCCATCGTTTTTTGAGGAGAGTGCGGCAGAGCCGCACTCTCCTCAAGATCGATAGCAATCCCAAATAGCCTGTGAGAAGCGCACCCCTTCGGGGTGCGCTTCTCACAACCCGTCTATTTTGCTATATAGCGCTGTGCGGGTTGATTTAGTCCGGTATTGTGGGGCGCGGAGCGCCCCACAATACCGTTTCTGTGCGTAATGAACTTGCATACCGCTGTCTTTCAGCCATTTTGACCAGAATCCTTAGGATCACAAATTAATTAAAACCCGGACGTTTATTTTTGTCAGCGCGGCGGAGCCGCGCTGACAAAAATAAATCTTCGGTTTTATTAAATCCACGATCCTTAAGTGTCACCGTATTCGTAATGTCGTTAATCTGGGGGTTGCCGTAAAGGGCGATCGCCTATTTTTCTTTGGTGACTGCAAAGCCTTGATAACCGCTAGTTTCTCCAGGTTCTGCATTTAGTCAGGGTTTATAAAAACTTAATGATCTCTAGAACTTAACGTGAATCAGGCTTTATCTCCATCACTCAACCTTTTGAAGCGCTACATCATCTCATACAATGCTATTCGAGGGGTGTTGAAGTTTGGCTTCATTTAACCTCAGTGCCTAAATTTGGAGAATTGTTGTGGACTTATCGCGCATTCCCCCGCAGCCCAAGCCAGGTCTAATTAATGTCCTGATTGAGATTCCGGCTGGCAGCAAGAACAAGTATGAATTTGACAAAGATTTGCAAGCGTTTGCGCTAGACCGAGTGCTCTATGCCTCGGTGCAATATCCTTACGACTATGGGTTTATCCCCAATACCCTCGCCGATGATGGAGACCCATTGGATGGCATGGTAATTATGGATCAGCCTACATTCCCCGGATGTGTGATAGCGGCTCGTCCCATCGGCATGTTGGAAATGATTGATGGTGGCGATCGCGACGAAAAAATTCTCTGTGTTCCAGACAAAGATCCTCGCTACGTTCAGGTTAAATCCATTAAAGATATTGCGCCTCATCGCCTAGATGAAATTGCAGAATTCTTTAGAACCTATAAGAACTTGGAGAAAAAGGTCACTGAAATTTTGGGCTGGAAGGATGTAGACCAGGTCATGCCACTGGTAGAAGCCTGCATTCGTGCCGGTCAAAAATAATTTTCCTGACAAACCTAGACGATAGGCTTGAGCGGGTTTAATTAGACAGCCTGATGAAAGTCCTGAAAGGGGGGCATGGGGTTTTGACCCTGTGTCCCCCTTTTTTGATATCAATCCCCAGTAGGTTGTGAGAGGCGCATGCCGAAGGGGTGCGCCTCTCATAACCCCTTTCTCTCATAGGACTGCTATAGAAACGGTATTAGCTGTGGCAATTGAAGGGTTAATTAAGCCGGGATGCAGGGGTTCTAAGCAGCTCTGCGGCTCCTAGCGCTGCTCAGGTTAATTCAGCGCGGTGTTGTGGGACGCTTTGTGCCCCACACCCATGTCTGTACCGAAGAACTTGCACGCCGCTTATATGACCTTATGGATCACACATTAATCAAAACCCGGACGTTTATTTTTGTTAGCGCGGCTCCGCCGCGCTGACAAAAATAAATCTTCGGTTTTATTAGATCCACGATCCTATAGCGCTGTGCAGGTTGATTCAGTACGGTGTTGTGGGGCGCTCCGCGCCCCACAACACCGTTTCTGTACTTAACGAACTTGCATACTGCTATATATGAGGGTAAGAGATGAATTTTTTACTCTTCGGGTACGCAATTCTAGTGGGTTTGCAGATTTGTAAAAAATCTCTTGCAAGAAAATGTCTAATTTCCCAGAATACTTCCAGAATACAAATCCTAAGTGCGGTATATGAGAGTAAGGAGTATGCTGGAAAAAAGTTTGAAACATTCATCGGGAAAATTGGGAATGATGAGGGTGAGGGCAGTTATGGAGAAATTTTCTACCAACCGTTACCCTTGAGAATACAGATCCCTCTCTTTTCTCTCAACTTTATCCAGTGCATCAACCATTTCGGTCGTTTTCAACAGTTTAGGGGTGCAATTTTTAATACAAGGGTTTTAGCGATTCATCCTCGTATCGTGTCTTGGCACGGCTCAACGAGTTAGTTTCGCTCTGTATCACCCCTTAAAAATTAATACTTGAAGCGCTAAGCTGTTGATCACTATATCCAGGACTCCGAACAAGCCAATACCTGCTTAGTAAGGGTAATTCGATCCAAAAATGCCAGGCTTTGACCCACCCACCACCACCAATCCAGTCAGCAAGACTCATCCTCTCGGTGACTCTAGTCTGTCCACCCAATTCAGCGTCAGATTTTGGGGCGTTCGCGGTAGCATTCCGACACCGGGGATAGAAACGGTTCGCTATGGCGGCAATACTGCCTGTGTTGAGCTACAAGTTGCAGGTAAACGTTTAATTTTTGATGGCGGCACCGGGCTACGAGCGTTGGGCAAAAGCCTAATGGAGCAAATGCCCGTTGAAGCTCATCTTTTCTTTACCCATACCCATTGGGACCGGATTCAAGGATTTCCTTTCTTTATTCCGGCGTTCATGAAGGGCAATTGTTTTAACATTTATGGGGCAATTGGTCCCAACGGTGCCTCGATCAAGCAACGGCTATCGGATCAAATGCTCCGTCCTAATTTTCCGGTGCCGCTTCAGGTGATGAAGTCTGACTTGAAATTTAACAATATTGCCCCTGGCTCAGTCATTACGTTAGACGACATTGTTATAGAAACGATCTCTTTAAATCGACCGAACAGCGCCTTGGGCTATCGCATTACCTGGAATGACCATTCCGTCGTGTATGCCACCGATACAGAGCATTCGCCCGACACCATTGACAACAGTTTGTTGTATTTGGCGCAGCAAGCAGATGTGTTAATTTACGACGTTGCCTATGCCGATCATGCGTATTACGATCCTGAGGTGGCGCAAGAGTTTCAACAACGAGAGATCTGGCAAAAAGGGCTGGAGATGGCATTTTCTGCCGGTGTGAAGCAAATTATTATGTTTCACCACGATCCAGCGCATGAAGATACATTTTTAGATCAGGTTGAAACTGAGGTTCAGGCGAGTTTCCCAAATGTCAGATTGGCGCGTGAAGGGATGCTTTTAGACATTATGCAGAGTTAGACCGTTGCTCGGAACCAGAGGTTGACATGAAGCCTCAAACGTTCAAGGAATTCAGCGAAGGGTCTGTTATAGCGCTTCATTGGGTGACAGCCCTAGTCAAAATTTGTCGTCAAAATTCGTCCAGTAACCATTCTGATGCCCGTTCTCCTAAATCCAGTGGGATACTAACGGCTTTTCCCAGGCGTGGGCGATCGCTAGTTTGCTCAATATAGGTTTGGACTTGGTCGGTGCCACCCCAGGCATTGATGTAATTTGCAACCACCTCAAGATGAGCCAGATAGTCTGCTTCCGACAGAGGGAAGGAGGCTTGCTCCAAATATTTCCACATCACTTGCACCAGAATTTTGCCCTGCGTGCGGCGTAATTGCACATCATAAGAACGTCCCCACTTAGTCAGCAGCAACTGATGTAATTCTTCGCCAGTCATAAGTTTTGTAAGGTCAGCCACCTGAAATCCTTTACGTTTATTGGATCTGATACCTGAAATGGGTCGGGTTATCGTTCAGATGGGAATTTTTTAACGCTCCTGTAGGGAGCGTTAAAAAATTCCCCGTTTAAATCATTATCTATAGCAATGGAATGGTTAATCAGGACAGGCGCGGGGGTGGAACCCCTGTTCAGGGGCATAGCCTCCGCGCCCCCGGCTCAACCAGCCCCTCGGCTGTTATGGTCGCCCATTGGGAAATGCCCATCCTCTCGCCTCGCCTCCCCATACTGGTGGAAGACATTCCCAAATCAATATAGTTCTACGCAATCCAGTTAGGACATCAGGGGGGTGGGGGCGGTGCCCCCACGCAGGGGTTTCACCCCTGCACCCCCTCCTAACCCTAATGCGTACCGCTATACCATACTGACAGAACTATCAATATTCACCTACCACCCCGCGCTCAAACCCGCGCTGGTCATGGGAGGAAAAGCTGAGCTTCGCTCAGCTTTTCCTCCCATGACTTATCCCTAACTCGATCGCATGGGAGAATTACCCTTTTTATACCCTGAGTAAAACAAAATAGCCGAATTGACAGGATAGAGACACTCTGCCCTGTTTTTTAAATCCAATTGGTTTTCCTAAGCTGTAGAATACTTCTAGAAAAACTGTAAACCTTTCTTCAACAATTGGCGTTTGTCAGTGCTGAAGACTGTCTTGTTTACTTATACATTCCTGCGTTTGCAGTCTTAAGCACTCATAATTGCTATCCATCCATTTTTAAATGAAGAGAAGGATTTTCCTCCTGTAGATCATCTGTTTATAGGCTGGGACGGCGTAAAGCCCCATTCTGCTTGTAATCAAACCATTTACATTGGGAAGCTTTTTAGAAAGTGCAGGATTGGATGCTGAGTTGTTTGCCAGTTTTAGTTGTCCCTGATTGTTTTAGTGCCTGTCATGACCCAAATTTCTGGAACCCCTGACGTACCTGACATGGGTCGTCGCCAATTCATGAACTTGCTAACTTTTGGTGCAGTCACGGGGACTGCACTGGGCGCGCTCTATCCTGTTGTGAAATACTTTATCCCTCCCTCTAGTGGTGGAACAGGTGGTGGAGTGATTGCTAAGAATGCTCTCGGTAATGACATTGTATTGGGTGAATTTCTTGCAACTCACAGTGTCGGCGATCGCACGTTGGCTCAAGGGCTAAAAGGTGATCCGACGTATCTGATTGTGGAAAGCAGTGAAGCGATCGCAGACTTTGGACTGAACGCCGTTTGCACCCATCTTGGCTGTGTGGTTCCCTGGAACGTTAATGAAGACAAATTTATTTGTCCTTGCCACGGTTCTCAGTACAACAGTCAAGGTAAAGTGGTTCGCGGACCCGCACCGCTGTCATTAGCTCTGGTTCACACCAGTGTCACAGAAGACGGTAAGGTGGCAATGACCCCCTGGACTGAAACTGATTTCCGCACAGGTGAAGACCCCTGGTGGACCTAAGATTTGAGTGACACGGCGCAACCGTCAGCAAATTGACAGTTGCCTTGAAACCCAATTCTTTTTACCGAATCCTTTGTTACTGAACACTCTTTACAGATGAATGTGAAACTTTGGTCGATGTCGTCCCGAACTGGAAAGGGAATTGTACGCAGCTTTTTTGTGGCGATCGCTACCCTGACTCTACTGTTTGCTAGCGATTTGCTTCTGCCTCAGTCTGCGTCTGCCTATCCATTTTGGGCGCAACAAAACTACGAAAACCCTCGTGAAGCCACTGGGCGGATTGTCTGTGCTAACTGCCATTTAGCCGCAAAACCGACCGTGGTTGAGGTACCCCAATCGGTTCTACCGGATACGGTCTTCAAAGCCATCGTCAAAATTCCTTACGACACCAGCGCACAACAGGTGTTGGGCAATGGCGAAAAAGGATCACTGAATGTCGGTGCAGTTTTGATGTTGCCAGAGGGCTTTAAAATCGCCCCTGAAGATAGAATTCCTGAAGAAATGAAGGAAGAAGTGGGACCCAGCTACCTGTTCCAAACCTATAGCGATACAAAAGAAAATATTGTTTTGGTCGGTCCTCTGCCCGGTGAGCAGTATGGGGAAATTGTTTTCCCAGTGCTCTCGCCTGATCCTGGCACAAACAAAGCCGTGCACTTTGGCAAGTATGCCGTTCATGTGGGCGCGAACCGGGGACGGGGTCAAGTCTATCCCACTGGCGAAAAGACCAATAACAACTTGTTTACCTCACCTGTTGCTGGGGTTGTCAGTAACATCGTCAAGTCTGATGACGGTGGTTATCAGGTAACGATTCAGCCAGAAAGTGGTGCAGCTGTCGTTGAAACCATTCCGGCGGGGCCTGACCTGATTGTTGCCCAAGGTGACACGGTTGCAGCGGCTGGCGCACTTACCAATAACCCCAACGTGGGTGGTTTTGGTCAGGTAGATAAAGAGATTGTGTTGCAGAATCCAAACCGGATCAAAGGCTTGATTGCCTTCCTGGCGGCAGTAACGCTTTCGCAAATCATGCTGGTGCTGAAGAAGAAACAAGTTGAAAAAGTGCAAGAGGCTGAAATGAGCTTCTAAGTTGATCTGCGCTGATCTGCACATCAAAGACATTGGGGGGCGAAGCCCCCCTTTTTATTGTCATTAGAACAGGCGAGGTATAGGAAAGCGGCGCTCCGCGACGCTTTCCTATACCTCGCCATACTGAGATCTACAGCGCTTCGCGCTTGAATATGTTTAGATTTTTTGTTGTGTGCCACGCGGAGCGCGGCACACAACAAAAAATCTGTGGCTTAATCAATTGAAAATGGCTGTAAACGGGTAGGGAGATACGATGCCACAGACTCGCAATAATAGAGGTATGGATCATGGACTTACTAACTGTCAGTCTTTGTGAGAGCGATGACAGCGCGGATACCCAGGTAAGACAGGGTGCAGAAATCAGCATGACAGCCATTTAGGGAGGGTTTCAGCATGGCATATGTATGCGAATTAGGAGCCGGTCAACACATTTATCTCGATAACCAGGGAATGCAGACGACGGTCGTCCTCAGTAGCAGTGGTGCTGGACAGCAACAGCAATCGAGCAGTGGGTTTCAGTCAGGCGAATGGACGGCACCTCCTGAAATCTACCGTATCTCTATGGGCGTGGTGATTAAATTACAGACCCGAGAAGGCGATCGCTATATCCAGATTCAAGGTTCTAGCATCAGTGCCACAGCTCATCCTCCAGCATTAAATACGGCTCAAGCAATGCCTTTGCACCAGGCTGCCCCTTTGCCGAATGTCCCGATGCAGCCGATGCAGCCGATGCAGCCAATGCAGCCAATGCAACCGATGAAAATGGGGGATATGGAGATGAATCTCAACCCTATGACGATGCAGATGGGCAATATGGAACTGCGGATGTCAGATATATCAGCACCAACGGCATCCGCCGCGGATGCGGCTACACCAACCCGCAAATTTTGTAATCAATGCGGCGAACCTGTGAAACCGAGCGATCGCTTTTGTTCCAGCTGCGGCAATCGTCTGGATTAAAGCGTCAGGATCATGACATGAGCCAGAGTTTTCCTAAGCTGAAGATTATTGCAGTGGGTAAGGTCAAAAAAAGCTGGATTCAAGAGGGGATTCAGACGTATCTGAAGCGATCGCCAGAATTAGACATTGTCGAAATCAAAGACTCTGAGCCAGATCAGGAAGCCGACAAGATTCTCTCACTGGTCAAAGCGACGGAACAACTAGTGGTGTTGACCGAAGAAGGACAGCTCGTTTCATCGGTTGAACTGGCAAATTTTATTAGTCAACACGCCTCAAATGAGGTGGTCTTTGCGATTGGGGGTCCTACAGGCATCAGCCCCAAACTTAAAAGCCATGCTGCCAAAACTCTCAGCCTCTCGCCCATGACCTTTCCCCATGAACTGGCGCGGTTGTTATTGGTCGAGCAGATCTATCGCGCCAAAACTATTCTGCAAAACGGTAATTATCACAAATAAGAATATTTAATCACTTGGTTGCTGGACTTGAATAATATCAAAAGTTTCACGATTTCCAATGCGATAAAACAAAAAGTCCGAATCGAGGGTGAGAATTTGCCGCTCACCTGTGCCCTCCGCCACCAGAACGAGTGTTGCATCCGCTAAATCCATCGGTCGATCGCGATACTGCTCCATCAACATCGACTAGACAGAGCAATGCCCCTGCATCGCAGAGAATCATAGCTCTATGCCCTGTTGCCGATATTTGGTCAGAAGAAGTTGCTGATAGTCGCTGGCTGAATCGGTTGGTGTGACTTCCAGCTGATCAACAGACTCAAACCATCGTGCCCATGCTTTAGAAGGTTCGCCTTCGAGATTATTAATGTCTGTACTTCTTTGCTTACTCTCAGTCAAAAGATCGATGAAGTCGCTGACTTGTTTCAAGAGCGGTTCAGGTAATTGTTGCAATTTGGCAATGGTGGTTTCACGAATCGTCATGAGAATAACCTTTCCCAAAATCCTTTTCTTTTCAAACATTTCAATTTGTTCAAGAGCGGCACGGAACCCTTGTGTATTGCCCTGTTGCTGGCAAAGCTATACGGCTTGGCTTCTCACAAGTCTACAATTGCTCCCTGTTTATCTCCCAAATTCCACTCTGCCTCTTCAATATAAAAATAATTGAAAGCATAAGTACACTTAAGGCGAATGGCTTCACTATAGTTTGCGATCGCACCTTGGTAATCTCCAAGTCATATCGTTGATGTGTTGAGCGATCGCCTCAGCTTGAACCTGTGTTGCTACATAAAGTTTCTAAGCAAAACTAGCTACTACTGGAGATAGGTTGCCCAAACCTTGAGCGCGGCTGGTGAGCCGTACCAAACGTTGCCTGTACGGGGCGAATGGATGACATCGTTTAGAACTAAATTCTCTGCGCCCTCTAAGTGAGCAGCTTCTATTGGCGTAATGCCGTCGCCCCAGCACTCACCTGTGCCACAAGTCAGCTCATAGCTACTGTGGGCAAACCAGCTTTTCCAGCGGTTCCCGTAGATCGATTTCCCAGCAACACAGACATAGCGAACGGTGGGGTAGGTCGCATCAGGGTAATGCGTTTTGACAAAATCCAGGTTGCGTTTAGTCCAGCGTTCCTGGCTGATGTGGGGTGTGCCCAATGTGACCAGGGTGGCGATCGCCGGATGAGCCTTCCACAGACCCGACTGGGCAGCATCGCTGGGATGAATGGTATAGGGTATTTCGCCCAAATAAATGCGCGAGATCCAACCCCCAGCAGAATGACCAATCAGGTTAATGCGATCGCTTCCCCATGTGGCGATCGCTGCTTTCACCGTTTGATCGAGGCGTTGCAAAATCGGTGTCACCGAGCGACCGCCCAGAGTTGGTAGCCAGTCTCTTCGCTTCAATGGCACGGTCATCACCGGAAAGCCGAGTGATTCTAATCCTTGCTCCATTTCACGGTAGGGTGCTGCGCCAGCAAGATATCCAGGAAGAATGACAGTAGGAAGAGGCATGAGGAGGATGGGGGAAAGGTTGGAGGGGTGAAGGGGTGGAGGGGTGATGGGATGGAGAGGTGAAGGGGGGATGGGATGGAGTTCTTAATGGTGAGGTGTACCGTTTTGTCCAGCACTTAGGATCATGGATTAAATAAGATCTAATATTGAATCGTTTGGAGAGGCGAACGGCCGTTCGCCCGTACAACAAATCATCGGAGTTATTTAATTCCCATTCCTTAGGGGATTTCTAGAAAAGGTCATCTCAGCAAATCGTAGGGACAAAGCATTCGAACCATGATGTTTGCCATTGACCCAAGACTATCCAACGAATGCTTCGCTCTACAGGGGTAACTCAACATTGTCTAACCCCAAGCCTAGCCTCCGACCCCTAATCTTTGATTGTTTAGCCAGTCTAAAATCAGTTGATTGACAACTTCTGGACATTCGTCGTGGGGACAATGTCCGGCGTTCGGGATGGGGACAAATTTAACGGTTGTGTCGATCGCTGCTCGCTCCTGGTAAACTTTGGAGCCGGTGATGGGTGTCCAGGGGTCAGCTTCGCCCCAGAGAACGAGTAGGGGCTGTTGCACTTTAGGCAGGAGATCGTCTGGTTTGGGGCCTGGCGGTGCAGTCAGAATTGAAGCAAAGACTTTTTGTGCGCCAGCATCGCAAGAGGGTTCGTAGAGAATTTCGACGAGTTCATCGGTAACGGCGGTGTGATCGAAGTAGACCTGTTTTAAGGTTTCGCGAATTCGAGGTTTGCTGCGGATCTGGTTGAACAGAAAAGGTCCGATCGCATCTGAACTGACCAGTTTGGTGAAGGTACCCATGATCCAGTTCAGGGGAAAATTCAATTCTTCGGGGCGATGGTTTAAGCCTCCAGCTGCATTCAGCAATACCCCACCAGCGGAGAGGTCGGGGTAATCGACCAACATCATCAGGGTGAGCAATGCGCCGATGGAATTACCCACGAAAATGGCAGGCTGTTGGATGTGGGTTTGGCAAAAGTCGCGGAGTAAATCTTGCCAAAGCTCCAACGTGTAGTCGAGGGCGGGTTTATCAGACCCACCAAAGCCCAGCAAATCTAACACAAAGACCCGATAGCCTGCATTTGCCAGAGTTGGAATATTTTTTCGCCAGTGCCCAATCGACGCGCCAAAGCCATGAATTAAGATCAATGGCACCCCATTCCCCACAACGGTGTAACGGATTCGATGGGTTTGCCAAGTCCAGGTGAGCAATTCAAAAGGCGCGGAGGAGGTCAAGTCGTTTGCAATCACGGCAGTTATGCTTCATGTTTCTTAAACTATCTCTATCATAAAGAATTCTCGTCACCGATTGGTCAGGACGGGGGTTTAGAACAGATGAGAAGCTGTCCATTCCTCACCCTAACTATCGCGATCGCCCCGTCACAATAGATGATAGGAGACTCAAAATAAAATAAAAATTCAGTTTTGTGATGGCACGCCATCACAAAACTGAATTTTTATAAAACCGCAGATCCCTAACTTTCTTTCATGACCTGTCAGTGTTCTGTTATGCCTGTTATGTCTGCTCTTAAGTTAATCGTGCCCGTTATTTTAGGGATCAGCCTTTTGGGTTGCGAGACGATCGCCCAATTGCCCAACGCCCCTGTTTCTCAGAGCAGCACCCCGGCATTGCCTGCGCCCCAAACTGAACAACCCCTGACTCAAGCGGATGCAGATGCGCTGATGGCAGCATGGGTCGAAGCCATTAACCGGGGGGAGACGTCGGTCATTTTGCCGTATTTGCTAGAAACAAAGCGATCGCCCGAATTTGCGGATGCGGCGATCGCCGACTACCGCAGCTATTTTCATAACGAACCCATTAGCCGATTTGAGCTAGAAAATCTGGAAGATCTGGGTGAATTTGTCAATCAGCCCTCCCAAAAATTTCACTATCGGCTGTACAGCGACAGTGGCATCAGTAAAACCGTGACGCTGAATCAGGAACGCGGAGCCATTCAGATGGTTGACGAATTTTTCCTATATTCCTATCCGGCAAAACGGCTGTTAGACGGGGTGATCACCTCGGTTCAGACAAACGATGCGACAACCCTGGCAAGAGTGTTGACGGCGGATGATATCGATTATCCAGTCACTCAGGCAGAGGACGCGATCGCCAACTACCGCGCCAGTTTTGATGCAGAAACATTGCAATATCGGCTGAAAG
The DNA here is from genome assembly GCF_055793305.1 of Calyptranema fuscum S582. Classification (NCBI taxonomy): domain Bacteria; kingdom Bacillati; phylum Cyanobacteriota; class Cyanophyceae; order Oculatellales; family Oculatellaceae; genus Calyptranema; species Calyptranema fuscum. Next base: position 74,189 of record NZ_JBSLYH010000029.1, on the reverse strand, counting down.
GCTTGGATACCAATGGGTTTTTTGTCTATACCCTCTACGGCACAAAGGCAGACAACCCAGTCGAACATGAAGTCACAGTGATTTACGGAGATGGTCTGGTGGGAATTAGAGATAACCTGATTCCCCTCAGCACAAACTAATCATTTACAGAAAGGGATATGGAGCGCGGCAAAGCCGCGCTCCATATCCCTTTTTAAGCAGTCGAGGGGTTGATGAGAACAAAGGTTGAGTGAGAACCCGCGCGGAGCGCAGGTTCTCACTCAACGTCCTGATTTAACCGTCTCGACGGTTGCTATAGGCTCAAAGAAATAAATGCGGTCTAATTGGTTTGCTCTACAGTCGGTTCCGTTCGATTTTGCAAGGCATCGCCACCCACCAGCGTCAGGACGACGGGCAATGCCATGGCGACCAGCGACAAAATAATTGCCAGGGTTAACCCCTGACGCAAAGATTTGACCTGTTTATCTGTATTAATTAACGATCCTTTAATAGCTTGCAATCGGATATCTAACTTATCCAGTTTTTCCAAATGTTGCGGGCTAAACCCTGACTGCTCCATCCGGTTGATCACAGACCGCAGCTCTGTGCGCAATCGCGACTCAAATTCGGTGACATAGGACTGCATCGCTTCCTTAGGCTGTGCCCACTCATCTTTCAGGGTGGAAAACAACCCCTCTACCTCTAGTTTTAACTTGGTAATCTGCTGGAGCATGTCCGATCTGAGGTTGCGATCGGCTGTACTCAGCTCAGTCTGAGTCGTCATTAACTCTTCAAGGGTTTCTTTACGAGCGGCTTCAATCAGCTTTTCAAGATCGCTCAGACGGCGATTGACCGTGTCACGAAATTGAGCGAGTTGGTCTGCACCATTTGAGCCATTTTTTAAGTTTTGATAGGTTTTCGCTAAGTCTTCAAACTCAGTCTGGATGCCAGTCAACGCATCTAATACACTAAAAGACTGCTCCAATCGACGACGGAGTTCAGCGAGTTCCTGCTCAACGTGCTCTATCGCATTCATAAGATTTCCTGCAATTTACGATATCCTTCAATGTGTCAACACCCCATTCAGGCGGGTAAAACCTTGCTGCAATAGATTTAGCTTGGGTCGTAGTGCAAGACAGCGATCGCTCAACCGTTGCATCACCCTCATCTGGTGCAGGTTTAGACAAGCCTGATAGTAAGTAGATGTCGCCCCAAATCGTTGTTCTGCTTCCTGACAGAGAAACGCTAAGCCCGCATCATGATTGCGAAACGTCTCTGTCTGTATCAGCCAGTCAAAGGCCTCCTGGGGTGCAAACAGAGAGGTTTCTTTGTAAAACAGCAACAAATTCTCTTTTGACAATCCTTGCTTGACGCCTTCGGTAAACCCTAGACGCAAATATTGCAGGGCAGATGGTTGATTTTTTTGATTTCGATGAGATAAAGCACCGTATAGATAGAGCGACGATAAGTTGGTGGGTTCACTGGTCAAATATGCTTTTAGATCGGCCATAACAGTGGCTGCTTTACCGCTTTGGTGAATCCGCCGAACGGTTTCCAGTAAAGTTCTGGCGTCAAAATTTCTCAGCAGTAACAGCAAATCGACGTCGGGCAAAATCGTCTGAGTGGTTGCCCACATCGATGGCGGAGTCCGCTCTTGCTCGGTGGCTTTAGGAGACAGCGTTTCAGCACCACTCTCGGATGCCCCGACATGAGTCACCACTTTTTCTAACAAGCCAGGGCTGACCTGTCCATAGCCTTTGTCTACAGACCGGATAGCGGCTGCCAGGTCTTCGGCGGGAGTATTTTTGAGGAGATATCCTTTTGCACCAGCCCGAAAGGCTTCTGCCAGGTAGTTTCCCCCATCCTGCCCACTCAAGACCAAAACTTTGGTATCGCTAAACCGTTGACAAATTCTCTTAGTCGTCTCAATGCCGTCAATTCCGGGCATTTGAATGTCTACCAACGCAATATGAGGCTGCAACTCTGCAACTAGCTCAATTCCTTTCTCCCCGTTATCGGCACTGCCGACAATGAGAAAGTCTTTTTCTTGTTCCAGCAACACCATGAGTGCTTGCCGGATGGTGGTTTGGTCATCAATGATGAGGATGCGAATCGGATCTGTCATCAGCACGTTGTAGGTGGAGGCAAAAATTTCGACAATGCCCTTACATCATTAATCAAGAAAGAAAGACGGCATCAGAAAACTTTTGCCAATAAACCAATTTCCTCAGGCACAAAAAACGAGGGCATGGCTTAATATCGGCATGACGTTGCCAGCGAAACTTCCGGTTTCACCGGCAACGGTACAGCAAAATGCAGTAACGCGAGATGTTGAGTCAGGTTTGTAAGGATCACGGACTTAATAACCCGTAATTCTTGGGTAAGGGCGCACAGCTGTGCGCCCCTACAGAGCACTTGACGGATAGGAATTATTTAATCCGCGATCCTAAGGATTTAGGAACCGCTCTCGGCGTGCAAATTCCTGTTCACCAATGCCCAAAAATCATTACAAATTACCAATGTCTGGTCGAGGGTGTTATATACTTCCGCATGTTACAGGTACGTATAAAACGGGTGTTATGGGGTTAATTGTTCAAAAGTATGGGGGTTCTTCCGTCGGTTCCGTAGAGCGGATCAAATCAGTGGCTCAACGGGTCAGTCAAACGGTAGCCATGGGGCATTCCCTGGTGGTGGTGGTCTCAGCCATGGGGAAAACCACGGATGGATTGGTCAAGCTTGCCCACGAAATTTCTACGAACCCCAGCCGTCGAGAACTGGATATGCTGCTGTCTACAGGAGAGCAGGTATCGATCGCACTGTTGAGTATGGCGTTACAAGATATGGGGCAGCCTGCTATTTCCATGACAGGTGCGCAAGTTGGCATTGTGACGGAAGCAGAACATACCCGTGCCCGGATTTTGCGGATTGAAACCGATCGCATGGAACGCCATTTGAAAGATGGCAAAGTGGTCGTAGTGGCGGGGTTTCAAGGCATCAGCAGTAGTGGCGATTTAGAAATTACCACCCTGGGCAGGGGCGGCTCTGACACATCAGCGGTTGCTCTAGCCGCCGCCCTACGTGCCGACTGTTGTGAGATTTATACTGATGTGCCGGGGATTTTGACCACCGATCCTCGGATCGTGCCAGATGCCCAACTAATGCGCGAGATTACGTGCGATGAGATGCTGGAGCTTGCCAGTTTGGGCGCAAAAGTGCTGCATCCGCGTGCCGTAGAAATTGCTCGAAATTATGGCATGACGTTGGTCGTCCGATCGAGTTGGACAGATGATCCGGGAACGAAGGTAATTTCGCCCTTGCCCAAACCGCGATCGCTAGATGGGTTAGAAATTGCTCAACCTGTGGATGCGGTCGAATTTGACACCGATCAGGCAAAAGTCTCAATGCTGCGGGTGCCCGATTGTCCAGGGGTGGCAGCACGTTTGTTTGGTGAAATTGCAACCCAAGATCTGGATGTGGATTTGATCATCCAATCGATCCATGAAGGCAACACGAATGATATTGCGTTTACCGTGACTCGCAATTCGTTAAATCGAGCGGAAGCGGTGGCATCAGCGATCGCCCCGGCATTGAGAAACGATACGACTCCGCATTCTGCTGAAGCCGAGGTGCTGGTCGAGCGGCAAATGGCAAAGGTAAGTATTGCCGGAGCCGGCATGATTGGGCGACCCGGAGTAGCAGCGCAAATGTTTGCCACGCTAGCCGCCGCCGGGGTGAATATTCAGATGATTTCTACATCTGAAGTTAAGGTGAGTTGTGCCGTCGATTTGGCAGATTGCGATCGCGCGATCGCGGCACTGTGTGAAGCGTTTGAAGTCAACAGTTCGCCGATGCGAGGGCAACGATCAGACATCCACGATCCCGGAGTCGTAGAGACGCGATTCGTGTCGTCCAGGACAGAGACATTTGACCCGGACTCGGAATCTCTGTCTGTGCCCCCCGTGCGCGGCGCAGCATTAGACCTGAAGCAAGCACGACTTGCGATTCGCCATGTACCCGATCGCCCCGGCATGGCAGCGAAGGTATTCAGTTTGCTCGCTGACCACAATATCAGCGTGGATATGATTATTCAGTCGCAACGGTGCCGCCTGGTCAATGGTGTCCCCATGCGAGATATCGCTTTTACAGTGGCTCAACCTGATGGCACGGCAGCAGAGGCAATCTTGCAAACCGCTGCGATGGAACTGGGATGGGGTGAGATCGTGCTGGATGAGGCGATCGCCAAAGTCAGCGTTGTTGGTACGGGCATGATCGACTGCCCTGGGACAGCTGCCAAAATGTTTGCCGCATTGGCGAAAGAGCAAATTAACATCCAAATGATTGCCACATCAGAAATTAAGATTAGCTGCGTTGTCGCGGAGGCAGAAGGGGTAAGAGCATTGCAAGCGGTTCATGCCACCTTCGATTTATCGGGTAGCGAAACGATTGATGTGCCAGAACGCAAAGGTGAGGTGTTTAGTTAAATCTCACTCTATGTGCCCAAAAAATCGTTTAAATTGATACACGATTTTATTCTGGACGCCTTGCTGGGCGCAGCTTCCTATTAAAACGGCATCAGCCGACAATGGCACCTACGGGCAATGTGTGGAAACGCAGCGCGTTTCCACACATTGCCCGATTAGTTCTAAACGCATAGCACTATAGCCAATTGCCCACCAGGACAAAGGGTGCCCAAAAATAGGGACGTTGCCGATATTGAGGATCGTCCAAAAGCGATCGCTGTGCCCGACGTAGCGCTTCTGCTTTGGTGACAGTGGGATGGGTCAACTCTGTATAAAATCGCGTCATCAGGGCAGACGTTGCTGCATCATCCACACTCCACAGCGAAGCAACTGTACTGCGTGCGCCAGCTCGAACTGCCATACCCGCGATCCCCAATGCTGCACGGCGATCGCCAGATGCCGTCTGACATGCACTTAACACCAGCAACTCAATGGGTTGACGACGATTCAAATCAGTATTTTGCAAAATAGTGTTCAACTGGTTGATATCAATCCGGTCATCCCACGCCAGGATAAAGGTATCGTCGAGATTTGAGCTAAATTTGCCGTGGGTCGCCAAATGCACGACAGGATACGGTTGCCGATCCACCGCATCTTGTAAGGCACTACTGGTAAATTGTTGATTTAACAAAACCCGCGTCGGCACTTCATCTTGAATTTGGGTCAGTTCACTACCCACACTGGGTAACGCTGAAAAGCCCTGACGTCCCTCCGTCAGACCTGCCGCCAGGATGGTTAAGCGTTGTCGTTGCAGCGATCGCGGACTGAGTAACTGTAACCCTGGTGTGAGGGCAATGCCATAGCGTTCGACTAAATAGGTCTGCCCATTGTGCAGTACCGACATTGGCACACTACGCAACGAACCATCCAGCACAAATACCAGCGTTTCCACCTCGCTGTTGGCTAAATCAGCGTCTAGCGGTCGGATCAGCCAATCATAAAACTGTTGTGCCAGCGGTAAGATTTGAGCGTCTGTCCGGCGGCGATCGGTCAACAACGGACGAAACCGTAGCACGGCTGCCTCTATCTCATCCGCAGAAATGGGGGTCGAGTAATGGCGCAACGGCTGCTGCGGCGCACTCAAAATAATTTCCAAGCGATCGGGCAGAATGATCGGATAGATGACGGCTGCCTGTTGATCGATCTGGTCAATATTGACCGCTTGAGCATCTAAACATGCCGAACGAAAGAAATCTTCTAACTCTGCCAATTGCAACGATTCGATCGCCTGTCTTGCTTTTTCGATGTGTTCGGCTTCTGTTTGCCCCGGTCGGCTCAGCAGCAGACTGACAAATTCTCGATAGACAGGTTCTACACTGGCTTGAAACGAAAATTGTACCTCTGGATTGATGGCAACCAGATCGTTGCGCAGGGATTTTAGACTATTAATCGCTTCTGAATAGGCGGCGATCGCGGATTCATGGAGATCATCGCGATCGCTGGCTTGATCAGACCGTGCCTTTAAAATGCGTCCGAGCTGCCATTGCCAGCGGTAAGAAATATCGTCGGCATTGACACTCTGTGCCAGCAACAAGCTGCGTTCTGTGATTTGGGTGGCATTTTCCCACGCCGCCGTTTGTTCATACAACGTGCCCAGACTGCCGATGGCATAAGACTCCGCACGGCGATCGCCCAACTGTTGTGCCTGCCGGATTGCCCGAGTCAGCCATTGTGCAATCTCGGTGGGTGCCGTATCGCTGATCCCCAACGCCTGACCCCTGACCCCTAAATCCATTAAACTACTGGCAAAATTGACCTGTGCATAAATGGCAGTGCGGCTTGGCGGTAAGCTTTGTAGATCGGTTTGCAGTTGGGGTAAGAGGGTTGGGATGTCAGAAAATTGTTCATTTCTTAAGAGCAAACTTAACTGATTCAACTGAATCTGTACCCGACTCAGAAGGGAGGTGGCATGGGTACTGGCTTGTTGGTAAAGGTCGAGTGCCTCTTGGGGATCGCCCTGTGCCCGAACTGTGTTGGCTAAACTGAATAAGGCATCACTCATCAGCTCCGGGTGTTGCAACCGTTGTGCCATATCAAGGCTGGTCTGCAATACCTCATGAGAACGTGTCAAATTCCCGGCAACTCGCAGCGCATCTCCCAGACTTCTTAAGCCAGTCGCCTTTAGAGCAGAATCGGGCTGAGCCTGGAGGCGATCGCTAACATCAGTCAGGGTGGCGATCGCTCGTCGATATAACCCCAAGGCTTGCATCGCCTGAGCCTGGTTAATCTGGCTACGAATCATCGCCAGAATATTCCCCATGCGCTCATAGGTTGCGGCGGCGGTTTGCCAGGTTATCAGGGCGGCTTCGGTTTGCCCTTGCTCTAGTTGTAGACGACCTTGAATATCGAGAGTTTGGGCGACCACAGAGTCATAATCTGGATCGTTTTCCAGGGAAGGGTTGTGAAGGAGTGTCTGGCTCTGATCGAGGGCAGCATTCGCATCGTCCCAGGCTCCGAGCTGCTGATAGGTTAATGCGAGATTGCTCAGGGTCATTGCCTGCCGCAGACGATCGCCCGTTTGTTGATAGGCGTTCAAGGCTTGCTGAAAAGCGGCGATCGCCTCTGTAAATCGTTCCTGCCGATAGAGGGTTCTACCCGTCTGATCAAAGGTTTGTCCTGATGTCGCTGCCAGAGCAGGATCCGCGGCTGGTGATTGAACCGATTGAGCTGCTTGAGCCGAATGAATCGGGGGCATTTGAGCCAGATTGGGAGATGCCCAACTACATAGCAGTGACGTAACACACGCCAAAACCCCTAGCCCAAGAGGAAAAAGCTTTGCTAGCCTACGGTAGAGCGATCGCCAAACCCGTCGATCATGCATACTTGAAGATTATTATCTATACAGGGGATGTATAAAATTTTAAGGGGTAGTGCTTTGTGCACTACCCCTTCGTAATTTTCTTAATCTATGAGGCAGTCATCCCTTGCCACAGGGACGACATGCAGAATGTAGATCTTTTACCCAGATTGAAGCTGTAAATCAGCCGGAATTTAGTTTTAGGCGTCTGGAACTTCTGTTACTGAACGCTGCTCCTTGAGGGTTTGAAGTTGCTGGAGGAGAGCTTCAGTTTCGGCTTGCAGATGGAGCAATTCAACTCGATGACTGGCTTGATAGGGAAGTTTAGCAAGCTTCGTCAAAGATTCTTTAGCACTAGAGAGTGCATCGGCGTCCTCCAGGAATACATCTGGAGATTGAGGTCTTTCAACAACTGCTGAAGAAGTGTTCACGTCAGATAAACGGGTTTGTAATAAAACAGTGCTAGTCATTTTTACTCATTCACACCACAGCAATATTGTAACTTAAGCTTAATAATCGATTGTATTAAATGTGTCGATTTGCTTTTATTCGCCTGTGTCGGTTTAACAACTGGCTGAAAAGCAACCCACACTGCTACGTTCGATTTCAGCCCAAGGGGATAAGTCGAAGATAATCCCTGGATCATGATACCCACGATTACCCGGTTTCACCATTAAGCTATGTCCCTCTGTGCTGAAATCTTGCACTCAATTCAAAAACGATAGCTTTGTCAATTCTCTATAAGCCTGAGCCTGGTAAGGATGTAGGGACGCAACTCCCTATTTCCTCGATTCTGTTCAGATTTTTATATAGGATTGTGGATTTATTTGCCCGATCCATAAAGATCGCGACAATTGGGTTAAACGGCTTGAATATAGGGCAGACGAGCCTTGGCTACAGCCCTCTTACCGAGGGAAAAACTAAATTTAAAGGTTCAGTTATTCGGTAGTAAGGCAGAGTGAGGCGCATCATGCCTGAAAATATTTAACCCGAGTGTTCCGCTTGATAACGGCAACCCAAATTTCTATCGTTCTTTAGAAATATTAAAGCTCTATAAAACTTTAAAACAGCAAAATTAGCAACTTTTATATAGCGAGTCTGGATTTTTCTAGGTGGATTGGACGGTGCAGATCCGGGGTCAGCGGAGCTGACTGAAGGTGCTCAACCCCATTTCCATCAAATGGTTGCTCGATTGCGAAGGTGGGTGATCCCGATCCAAATTTCTCATCGCAGGGTTAGGGGTGAATTATTAGGTTCAGCATTTGCAGGCTGGCTGTCAGATAAACTAAAAGTCTGGAGTATATCAGGTGTGTCAGTCGGTTTTGCCAACCTCTGCTAGACCATCTGCACTCTAATTTTTTGACTTCTACGTAAAACTGAGACTACGCTGTTGTGACTATAAGTTTATCTTCTGCTAATTCTGAAATGACCGCACCCAAGCCTGAAGGTCCGGCAAAGGCAGGCAACTGGTTTGGGTTAATTGAGGCATATCGTGCTTATCTGCCGGTTAGCGATCAAACCCCTGTAGTCACACTGCATGAGGGGAATACGCCGTTGATCCCGGTGCCTGCGATCGCCGCTCAAATTGGGAAAGATGTGCAGGTCTGGGTCAAATACGATGGGTTAAACCCTACGGGCAGTTTCAAAGACCGGGGCATGACGATGGCAATTTCTAAAGCCAAAGAAGCCGGGTCGGAAGCCGTGATCTGTGCCAGTACCGGGAACACCTCCGCGTCTGCGGCTGCCTATGCCCGTCGGGGTGGGATGAGGGCATTTGTCGTGATCCCCGATGGCTATGTGGCACTGGGGAAGTTAGCCCAGGCGCTGTTATACGGGGCAGAGGTGTTGGCAATAAAAGGAAATTTTGACCAGGCGTTGTCGGTTGTGCGCGAACTGGCGGATCAGTACCCGATTACCTTGGTCAACTCGGTGAACCCCTATCGGATTGAGGGGCAAAAGACATCTGCGTTTGAAATTATCGATGCGCTGGGCACTGCACCCGATTGGCTCTGCATTCCCGTAGGCAATGCGGGCAACATTACGGCATATTGGATGGGGTTTTGCCAATATCATCAGGCAGGCTTGAGCGATCGCCTGCCTCGAATGATGGGATTTCAAGCCGCCGGAGCCGCTCCATTAATCTCCGGGCACCCCATTGCCCACCCCGAAACGATTGCCACCGCTATTCGCATTGGCAACCCTGCCAGTTGGCAGCAGGCCGTCACGGCTCGTGATGCCAGTCAGGGGCAGTTTCATGCCGTTACCGATGATGAAATTTTGTCCGCTTACCGGCTACTGGCATCCCAGGAAGGCATTTTCTGCGAACCTGCCAGTGCTGCATCGGTTGCAGGGCTGCTGAAGGTAAAAGATCAGATCCCGGTGGGTACCAAAATTGTCTGTGTGCTGACGGGTAATGGCTTGAAAGATCCTGATGTTGCCATCAAGCACTGCGAAAACCAGGTGAAACCAGGAATTGAGCCAGAAATGCAGGCGATCGCCCAAGCTATGGGGTTCTAATCTGAATAATTCACCAGAGTTTCCGACAGACAAATATTTATTGAGAGAGCGACGGCGGAGCCGTCGCTCTCTCAATAAATGACACTTCAAGAAATCCTTAATCCCATAGATCATTGAGCGCCATCCTGCAAGGATGGCGCTCAATGGGTTCTCTACATAATTTTATTCTGAAGGGAGATTGATCGAGCCAACCGGCTCAACCAGACCATTGCGCCCGGCGGCTCGCTCGCGGGCCAGCACATTCATCGTATCGCCCAATGCATCGGTCAGCGCTTTGCGGGTGCGCTCGTGATCCATCTGCTCTGCTTTTAGAGCTTGTGCCAGATGTTTGCATTCGACCAGGCTTTGAATCAGCTTTTCTTTTAGCTCTTGCAGACTGGTGAGATCTTCGACTTCTTGTTGAACAGCAAGGCGATCGCCGGAGCGAGGCTCTGCCCCAGCCAGAGGCGACTGGAAGAGTTGGATCTCTTCTTTTAAGCTCTCTATCGTCTGTTTGGCAAGATTGGCTTCCGTGCGGCGTTGCTTGGCTTCGGTTTCATACAATTTCCGCCAATTGGCTGCTCCAGCAAACGCCTCGTCGCGCTCCTTGTAAGCGTCGTCCAATTTTTGCTGGAGAAACTTTATTTCTGCTAGCCACTGTTTGACATCGTGGGTCATTGAAGGCTCCTCATGTCGCCTATGCTAGAGAGTCTAAAACAAAATTTGAGTAATCGCTTGCGGTGCTGGCAAGATGATCACAATTAACAGGGTTAAGGCAAGCAAGCCTAAAAAGTCTCGCCGATTATCCAATTCATTCACATCATTCAGGGTTGGTTCATCAACGACCGGAATGAAGAATAGCAAGATCGCCCACAATAACAATTCTTGTTGGGCAAAGGCTAAGGCTAGCACCAGTAGACGCGCGACTTGACCAATGACAGCACCCGTTCGTTGACCAAACATCGCATGGACGATGTGCCCTCCATCCAATTGCCCAACGGGCATAAGATTGAGCGCTGTGACCACAATGCCCAGACAACCGGCGATCGCAACCGGATGCAGTTGTAAGGCTTTGTCGATCGTCAACTCATTCCCTAGCGCTAGTTTACTCAACAAAGCTAAAAGTAATGATGAAGTTGGTTTGAAGGAATCGAAGTTAAATAGACTGGAGGTGTCTGCCAGCTCAACAACCTCAGAGTGGGCAAAGCCCCACACCAAAATCGGCAGCGCTACCAAAAATCCGGCGAGGGGGCCCGCAATTCCTACATCAAATAAAGCTTTACGGTCTGGAACGGGGGAACGCAGCTGAATAAAGGCTCCAAACGTGCCGAAGGGGAAAAACGAGGTGAAGGGAACCGGAATAAAATAAGGCAGCGTGGCGCGAATCTTGTAAAAACGAGCGGTCAGATAATGGGCTAACTCGTGAATGCCCAAAATTGCCATTAATGACAACGCATAAGGAATCCCTGTCGAAAAGACTGACCAGTTTAATTGCGGTGTTTCCACCACGGTTGGATCAGAAAAAACAACACCTGCCCAGGTGGTAGTCAACAGGGTGGCAACCAGCAAAACAAGCCCTAAGCCCGGACGGTTAACAACTTGATCCTCCGGTTGCGGGGTTGCTTGATTGCGGGGGTTAGGAACGAGCGCGAAGAAAGGTTTGCCGTTTAATCCTTCTTGAAAAATAACCAGGAAGCGATCGCCAAACCTGGCTTCAATATTCTCGCGAATGGTGCGATACGCGACCTCCGGAGATGATCGCAGTTGCCCCCGGCAGATCAGTGCCTGAGGGCGATACTCGATATTTTGTAGATAATAAATCGACCAGGGAAAGCAAGTCTGCAAATCTGCCTCTTCTTGCCGATCGATCGGGCGGAGATTGGGGCGCTTTTCCGTGGCGGATGGGTTTGTTGGGTCGCCAGATGAGGGTTGTGATTCGGGTGTCGAGGCCTGGGGCGGACGCCCCCACTGAATCAGCCAGTAATACAGAAAGGGACAGACGATAAACGGTCCCAGTAGAAGTAAGGGCGGGATAGGGGTCGTTTCACCTTTGAACAAAACCCAAACCGTCCAGATTAAAGCCGGAGCCATCAAAACGAGCCAGAGCATCCAGACCGGAGTGCGCGTGATCGTAGCCGCACTGCGTTGAACGATCAGGTATGTAATGACTCCTAAAACAATCAACCAAACAAGCATGCTGTGAATATTGAAAAGCTGCAAACCTAGATCTCAGAAGCCGACGAGTGTACTCAAAACAGCATCCATTAAGCTTAATGGATATTTTGATAACTCATGCTAACCGTATCAACGCCGGGATAGTAAATTCTCTCTTGATCTCCAGGATATCGTTTTAATCGTGTCTTCTGGGTCAGCAACGTTTAACTGATAAAGATGACTCGACTAAGATGCTTGTCGAAGTCCACATGTCTTAACCTGACATCCCTGTATTCGTATCAATCAAATATGAAACTGCAACTGTTTAAGAGGGGTGTGGGGGTGAAACCCCCATAAAGGAGGCAGCGCCCCCTTCACCCCTGCTTTTAATTCGACGCATCTTCATAATAGAAATGGCATCAGGATTTAAAAAACGGATAAACCCCTGGTAGATGGATAAAAAAGCAACTCAGTTTTGGTCATCGCATTAAGCTCGTGGATTTCATAAAACCGAAGATCTAGGGTTGGAAGCGCGGCGTCGCCGCGCTTCCAACCTAAACGTTCGGGGTTTAATTGATCGGTGATCCTAAGGCGTGACAGAACTGAGGCGTTTGATAGAAAGATCGAATGTTTTTAGGAGATCTTGGTAGAAAAAATTAATGAAACATACTTAGTTTAGGCTAGCAGAAATCGAGTCTGACTTGAGCAATTCAGGGTTAAGCCTAAAGAATTACGCAATATTTCGTTAATTTCTAATCCTGAGTACTATTTTTTGTGGCGCGGGCGTCGCCCGCACCACAAAAAATCATCACAGTTCTAGGACTGCCGAAAAATGTATCGATGTGGAATTGACTTGGGTGGTACCAAGATTGAAGGGGTGGTGTTGGACAGTACAGGACAGCCACTCTGGCGCGATCGCATTCCCACCTATCGAGATAACGGGTATGACTTTATTCTCAGCAGAATAAAACAGATCTACGACCAGATGCTAGAGCAGATGGGGCAGCAACCCCATACCCTTGGCATTGGCACACCGGGAGCTATTTCGCCCAAAACGGGGCTACTGAAAAACTCCAACACAACCTGTCTGAACCAGCGATCGCTGCACCGTGATTTAGAAACTGTCTTAGGTCATCCAGTTGCTATTCAAAACGATGCCAATTGTTTTGCCATGGCAGAAGCGCTCTATGGAGCTGCTGTTGGGGTAGACATGGTGTTTGGTGTCATTATGGGCACCGGCTGTGGTGGCGGAATTGTCTACCGGGGGGAGTTAATCAGTGGCGGACGGGCGATCGCTGGCGAGTGGGGGCATACATCCATTGATCCACAAGGACCCCAATGCTGGTGTGGACGTCGTGGCTGTGTCGAAACTTTAATTAGTGGGGGTGGATTGGAACAGTTATATGAACACCAGTTTGGCGATCGCTTGCCACTCACTCAGATCCTGGAGAAATTTCGCGCAGGCGTTCCCGAAGTCATCCCGTTTGTAGACCATTTTTTCCAAAATTTTGGTCAAGCGATCGCCAATGTGATCAACATCCTTGACCCCGATCGGGTGGTGTTGGGGGGTGGACTATCGCATATTGATGAACTCTATACTTTAGGCATACAAGCTGCCTCAGAACGGGTGTTTAGCGATGGGTTGGAAACGGCGATCGTCAAAAATCAGCTCGGTGATTCGGCAGGAGTGATTGGGGCGGCGTTGATCGGGGTTTGAGGATTGCTGTAAAGTGACTGTATGTATGACGACGACTTAAGCCTACTAGATGCAGATGCTGATCTGGAAAGCCCCTTAGACAAGATGGGGACGATCGAAGCTGAAGCAGAGATCCCCAAGCCAGATCCGGAAGAAATGTTGCCGCTGCTGGAGTCGCCTGACAATCAGCAACGGATGTTAGCCGCGCGTGCATTTTGTGAATTAGAAGATAAGCGGGCGATTCCCCATTTGATTCGCCTGTTAACCGATGCTTGTCCTTTAATTCGGGTAAGTGCTGCCTATGCATTGGGGCGCAACCCCAGTGACACGGCGGTTGCTCCTTTGATTGACCAGCTTGAGCAAGACTGGAATGGCTATGTGCGCAAAGGCATTGTCTGGGCATTGGGCAACTGTCGCGATCGCCGTTCTTTAGAACCCCTGACCCATGCTCTGAAAACCGATATCCAAGCAGTGCGGCTCTGGGCTGCGAGCGCCCTGGCACAGATGTCAAATGTTAGCTACGAGGCAATCATTAACGTCATCCCTGTTCTGATCGAAGGCTTGCGGCGTGACCCCGTTTCTGCCGTGCGCAGCAACTGCGCCTGGGCTGTTGGGCAACTGTGTCGTGATTTACCTTCCAATGTCGTCTATGCAACGGCGATCGATGCCCTGATCGAGTCGTTTGCAGAAGATGAAGATATGGGGGTGCGAGAAGATGCGCGATCGGCAATTCTCAAGGTGGGTGATACCCGAGGATTGCAGGTGATCGAAGAAATTGAGCAGGATGGCTTGATCTAAGGATCATTCACCTGAAGTTTATTGAGCGCGCGACGGCAGAGCCGTCGCGCGCTCAAACTGTGATGGATTAAGGTTACGAGGCTCAGGGAACAGGGATTTTATTACACTGCTAACGTCTATAGCGCTGTGCGGGTTGATTCAGTACGGTGTTGTGGGGCGCGGAGCGCCCCACAACACCGTTTCTGTACTGAAGAACTTGCACTCCTGTGGTGCGATCGGGAGTGCAATCGCTGCTTACGGTGTCGTTTTACAGAGTTGGGCATCACTTTGATTGACATTGGGATTGGTTTGCAAGTAATCACTCACCCAATTGCAGCCTTGCTCTAACAGTTGAGTCAGATCTCCCATAACTGCTAAGTTGCGGACCAAAATGGTTCTGTCGTCGCTGGCTGTCACCAGTTGCAACCCATCGGGACTAAATTTGACATTATTTACCCCTGCGGAATGCCCTCGAATGGTTGTAATCAGCGTGCCATCCAGTTTCCAGAGTTTAACCGTGTTGTCATAGCTGGCACTGGCAAGGATTTGACCATCGCGACTGAAATCGACATCAACGACGCCATCTGTATGCCCTTCCAGGGTTCTGATCAGCGTGCCATCCAGGTTCCAGAGCTTGATGGTGTTGTCATAACTTGCCGTGACGACCATTTTGCCATCCGGGCTAAAGTTGGCAGCATAGACCCAACCGCTATGACCTCTAAAGGTTTGTATTAGGGTGCCATCTAAGCGCCAGAGTCGGGCTGTGTTATCCCAACTGCTGGTGAGTAAGGTTTGCCCATCTCGGCTGAAGCCCACATTTAGCACACCAGAGTCATGTCCTTTAATCGTCCGGATGAGTGTCCCTTCTCTGGTCCACAGACGGACGGTTCGGTCTTCGCTGGCAGAGGCGATCAGCTTGCCATCTGGGCTGAAGGCGACATCTTTCACGGGGGCACCATGCCCAGTCAAGGTCTTCAGCAGTTGTCCATCGCGACTCCAAATTCGAACGGTGCGATCGGAGCCTGCCGAGATTAAGGTTTGCCCATCGGAGCTGAAGCTCACATCCCAGACTAAACCTTGATTGCCCACCAGGGTTTTGAGCAGGGTGCCGTCTCGGTTCCAGAGTTTAATGGTTTTGTCGGCACTGGCAGAGGCCAGTAATTCTCCATCGGGAGAGAAGGCTACATCGTAAACCTGGGCACGGTGATCTTGGAGGGTAAGGGTGAGGGGTCGCTGAAGTTGCCACAGTCGAATGGTGCGATCGCCGCCGGTGGACGCCAGCATTTGACCATCGGGGCTAAAGCTGAGACTGCGCACCTGAGAACTGTGACCGTTGAGAGTGTTAATCAGCGTCCCATCTAGTTTCCAAATGCGAACAGTTTTATCCCAACTGGCAGTGGCGATCGTTTTGCCATCGGGGCTAAATACTGCATCATACACGCGGGTATCGTGGGCACGAATCAGCCGTACCAAAACGCCATCGCGTCGCCACAACCGAACGGTATTATCTGAACTGGCAGAAACCAGTAGTTGCCCGTCGGGGCTGAAGTTGATACTACTGACCTGGGCGTTGTGTCCTCGCAAGACTTTGACTAAGGTGTCGTTGACGTGCCACAGACGAATGGTGCCATCGTCTCCTGCCGAGGCGATGAGTTGCCCATCGGGACTAAATTTGACATCCCGAACTGCGGCACCATGACCTGCCAGTGTCTTGACCAGAGTGCCATCTAATCGCCAAAGTTGCACGGTATGGTCTTCTCCAGCGGTGGCAATGAGTTGACCGTCGGGGCTAAAACTGACACTGTTGACTTCAGCGGTAAACCCTGTCAATGTGCGGATCAAGGTGCCGTCGGTGCGCCACAGTTTGACGGTTTTGTCGGCACTGGCAGACGCAACGATTTGATTGTCTGGCGAAAAAGCAATTCCTAAAACCTGGGCAGTATGTTCCTGTAATCGCGCGATCAGGCTACCGTTCGATCGCCACAGCCGCACATCATGATCGGCGCTGGCGGAGGCAAGCATCGTGCCATCGGGGCTGTAGGTTACATGCCAGATTAATCCGGCGTGCCCTTCCAGGCGATTGCGTTCTTGGATCCAAAACACTGTCTGTTGCAGAGCGGTCACAATCTGCGCCCGTAGGGATGCATCGGTGTTCAATGCATTGGATTGTTGAAAGGCTCGTCCGGCACGGATGCTTTCGAGCAAGGCATTAAAATATTGATTGGATAGATATAAGCCTTCGGACGAACGGCTGAGGGCAATCAACTGTTGGCGTTCGGCAGTGATCCGCAGATCGTCTGCTATTCGACGGCTCCCTAACGCCTGCCGATAGAGCACAAAAGATGTAATCCCAAAACCAACGGCAATGGTTGAGGCGATCGCCACAATACCCAGCCAGATCCGCTGTTGCCTGAGCGTTTTGCGTTGCTGTTCTAATTCTGCTTCCTGACGGTTAGTCTCTGCTTTGCGAGATGCCCAGATATAGTCTCGCTGGAGTAGCATTGGCTGTGGTTCTTTATCATTGCTCTGGGTCAGCCAATCTTGGGCTGCCTTCAGATCGCTGCCCCGCAGCAAAAAGCTATCGTCTTTTTTCTTGCCACTCCATTCCAGTGCCCGCATCAGCAACCGCGTATGGGCGCGGACATAGTTGAGATCCGTATCCAATGACCGAATCAGGTTCCGTAACCCGGTTTCAAAGTCATCTTGTGGACGTAGAAAAATCCAATTCAGTTTGGCAATTTCTGGATGCACGTCTTTGGGATCTACATCTTGATACAGGATGGGAACGATCCGTTTTTTATGGTGCAGGGCGTGTTCCACTTCCTGACCGCAAACCTGAGATTTGACAGAATCAGGGCTGAGGGTAAAGACAAAGGCATCGGCTACTTCAATGCCGACCTGAATTTCTTTCCACCAATCAGCCGCAGAGGGAATATTGTCCCAGTCGATCCAGACTTCGCGACCCCGTTTTCGCAGCGCTTCATAGAGTTGCTTGGCAAAGCTTTTGTTGCGACGAGAGTAGGAAATAAAAACATTCGCCGCTTCCGTCGGACTATCCAACACCTTCCAAATATCGGTAGGCATTTGGCGGTTGGATTTATGTGCCAACTTGATGCGATAGGTTTCTTGCCCGGTTACGGCAGACACTTTAACGTACCGCAGATCGACCAGTTCTTGGAGCAGCACCCTGGTCTGGGCTGGGTCTGTCTTTAAAAACTCCGATACCTGGGTAATACTAACCTCCTCCTGACGCATCATCCAATTCACCAAATGTTGGAGATGATTGGGTAAGGTCAGGATATCTGCAATTCTTAACCCCGTTGGGCTGGAAGCATCGTCTGAAGTCTGACTCGTTGAACTTTGCGTCATGAGAATTCCTTAGGATAAAGGCTCGGGCAACTATCCTGTAGAGCTGAGACGCCGATAGAACACCCTGATGATGAACGGTCGGTCGCGTAGATGGACGAGATGAGCTAAACCCCCACAGACGTGCGATCGCCTGTTGATGTCGCTAAGGATCGTGGATTTAATAAAACCGAAGATTTATTTTTGTCAGTGCGGCTCCGCCGCGCTGACAAAAATAAACGTCCGGGTTTTAATTAATTTGTGATCCTAATTTGATAGTGATATTCATGTAATGATTTTTTGTGGCGCAGGCGTCGCCCGCGTCACAAAAAATCATTACATTTCCAGGACTACCCTATTTTTATAGCTAAGGTTATGTTCCTGATTCTTAATCCAGGATATCCTTGGTCTAGCGTAAAAAGATAAAGCTTGTATCGTAGCTTGAATCAACGTCATTCGGAAATCTCTGCGCGTGTGTTTCTGGCAGTTCATCCCTTCTGTACTAGAATGGCGTAGCAGTCTAAGTCTCGCTAAAGGTCAAATTCTTACATTTTTTGCAATTTTCCGGCAATTGTAACCTTTAGTCAGAACCCGATAAGGGATAGCTTTTTCATCATCGTTTTTGCTCCCTAGTGATTATGACGAATCCTCAGCCAAATCTACTGGAGCTTGCCAAACAAGGCAACCCAAGGGCGATCGCCGTTTTAATGAACCGTCCTCTGCAACCCCGAGGTATTACTGCTGATGTCACCTCTCAGGGGGGTGATTTGCTGGACGTGACTCTAGAGGCGGAACAGACCCCTAACCAGGAGTCATTGGCGCAGTTTGTCCATAAAGGGCTGTCGAATTTGGGCATTGCTTCCATCAACCGCGTCAGACTGAGCGGAAAACGTCGGGGACAAGCTGCCGCAGATTGGGTTCAAGAGTTTGAGCTACAAGCTCTTCCTGATTTCTTAGAAACGCCGACGGCTGTTCAGACACCGCCCCTGCCAACCCCTCCAGTTCCGGCACCCCCTATCCATCCAGCCCCCGGTGTCAAGCCTTCGCTTCCGGTTAATCCAGCTATCACTCAACTGAATTCATCGACTCAGTTGCAACCGGAATCCGTTGCCGATATTGAGGCAGACATTGACTCGGCTGAGAGTAGTCAGGCAGAGATTAACCATTCAGATGTTAGTCAGCCGGATATCAGGCTACCGGACGTTCATGCCTCAGAACTGAGACAGTCAGATATCGAAGCGGCTGAGCTAGAAGCCGCAGAGTTAGAAACGGGCAGACACCGAGCCACCCAAGCAGAAGCCGCAGAAGAAGCGGAAGCCGATCAATCAGGCTCGCCAAATCTGAGTCAAACTATTTTGGCAGTGGCGATCGCTGTATTGTTGGGTCTGAGTGCGGCGTATATCTATACCAAATTCTTTTCCCAGCCGCAGGTTGCTTCCAATCCAGAAGGCGTTCCGATTCCGTCTGAATCTGGTGCAACGAGTCCAGGTTTGCCGTCGCCAGACGCCAGCCCGAGCGATAGCCCTGCGGTCGCAGAAAGCCCAGGGGAAGCCTCGCCTGCGACACCGGCAACCCCAATTTTGGCGTCTCCGCCAGAGAGTCCTTCGCTTGCCCCGACCGAAGCGGCACCATCGCCACAGACCACCAATCCAGAGCCAACCCCTCCTGGACTGACCGATGATCCGTTCCGCGATGCGGTCAACAAAGCGACAGAAGCCGCGAATCTGGCACAATCGGCAAATACCCCTGAGCAATGGCAAACGATCGCCCAGCTCTGGCAAGAGGCCGCCACACTCATGGCATCGGTGCCACCCCAAAACACCAGCTATCGAATTGCCCAAGACCGGGTGCCGCAGTATTTAAGTAACCGCGACTATGCGGTACAGCGATCGCAAACGGGAGCGTTGTAAGCACATAAATGTTGTAAGCACATAAATAGAGGTGAGCGGCAACGCCGCTCACCCCTATTTATTGAGGGTTAGCGGATTAATCCCAGGGATCTGGTAAGACTTCACGGATAGGGAAGCCAATGCCTTTGCTGGCAGTGACCTCGATATAAATATGTTCTAAGCGCACAGGCTGACGGGAAATCGAATCGATCGCAATGCCATCAAATCGATGGATAATTTCCCTCAGTTCTAGCAACTCCGGAATCCAAAACACCAGGTCAGACCCATAGCGTCTGGGGGTAAAGCCGCACTGTTGCCCACGGGCGATCGCGGCATCTTCATCGGGGGTTTGTACCACGACCACTTCTTCTGCCGGAATCCGCAGCCGCAATTCGGGTAACGTTCCTTGCACCAACAGTTGCCCGCCTTTGAGAATGCCAATGTGCTGACACAGTCGCTCCGCTTCTTCTAACAAGTGAGTGGTAAGCAGGGTGGTAATGCCCTGTTCCTTGAGTTGCCGGATAAATTCCCAAATTTCGTAGCGAGCTTCGATATCAAGTCCCGTAGTGGGTTCATCCAAAATCACCAATTTGGGTTGGTGCACCAGGGCGATCGCAATACTCAACCGCCGCTTCATGCCACCACTCAGCGTTTCGACGGGACTATTGGCGCGATCGAGCAAATTAACCGCTTCCAGACAGGTTTGGATGCGTTGGGTATGGAGCGATCGCGGTACGCCATAGATGCGAGCAAAAAACGCTAGATTTTCCTGACAGGTCAGCGATCGGTATAACAAATTTTCTTGCGGAACCACGCCAATTAAGGCTTTGGTCTGTTGCGACACAGGGCGATCGTTGACCATAACGCTGCCGCTGTCTGCCTTGAGCAAATTGCAAATGATATTAATCGTCGTCGTTTTGCCTGCACCATTGGGACCCAGTAGCCCGTAGACCTCTCCTGCAAGAATCGATAGACTCAAATCTTGCAAAACCTGACGCCCTCCATAGGCTTTGTTGAGCTTCTCGATATGCAGCATGGTTTACAGCCTCCTTTCAACCCAGAGCATTCGTTGATAAGACAGCCACCCACCCCCAACCATCGCTCCTGCAAACAACACTAAGAACCAAAAGTGAGGGGCGATCGCCTGCCAATCATCACTCTTAAGCAACACCCCACTGAGCGCTTCGGTCATGTGATAAATCGGGTTAAATGCTGCTAAATCCAGCAGAATTTGGGGAAACAACGAGGTCGGTAAAAACGCCCCGCCCAAAATCAACAAGGGCACCCCAAACGCTGCCACCAGGGCATTGACATCCTCTGTCCGACGGGCAAACTGGGTGCCCAAAATAAAGCCTACCCCCACATATGCCACAATACTCAGCACAATAATCAAACCAGCTAACCAGAGTGCACCCTCCAGGGGTGCCCCCATCACCGCCGCCAGCAGAAACACCATCAACGTTTGCCCAATCCCAATACAGGCGTGAGCGACAAAAATGCCCAGGAAATAAGACGTGCCACTGAGCGGAGAGATAAACAACCGCTTCAGAGTTTGTTGCTCTCGCTCGGATACAACGGTTGCCACACTGCCCCCCAGGCAGCTAAAAAATAGGGCTGCTCCTACAAGGGTGGGTGGTGCGGCATTTTGAAACGCTTCAGCCGTCGAAATTTGGGCTCGTTCTTGCAGAATACTGCCATTGAGCAACAGCACCAAAACCGGAAAAATCACCCAAAAAATGAGCGATCGCCGTCGCCGTCCCAATTCAATTAAAATTCGTTGCGCTACTGCCAGCGTTTCCCACCAATACTTATCCAACGCTCAACACACTCCAGTTTGCTGACCCAGTGGTAAAGATTAAATCCAATTTTGTTTGAGAGAGCGATGGCAACGCCATCGCTCTCTCAAACAAAATTACGGGTTGACGACTCTGTAATCCTTAGATTAATCCAGTAAGATTACTTACGATTCCTTACACTACACCTTAACATCCGGATTTTAGCCACACATTGTGTCTGCCTGTTTCTTCAGGGACGTTGCCCCAGCGTGATTGAAGCCACGCCAACGGTTGCCCCGAACAGCATCCTGTTTTATCTGCTACAAGTGTAGAGGACTCCGGAGAACCCCTTAGATTGGAATAATGGCAACGATTCATCCCGAAGAAATTGATTTAGCACAATTTATTGACCATGCGCTGCTCAACCCCCTGGCTACCCCAGACAACGTCATCCAGTGGTGCGGTGAAGCCGAACGTTTTGGGTTTGCTACCGTCTGTGTTTACCCGGTTCATGTCCGGCAAGCAGTCGAACTGCTGCACAACAAAGCTCCTAAAGTATGTACGGTGATTGGCTTTCCCTGCGGTGCCACGACATCGTCTGTCAAACTCTACGAAGCCCAGGAAGCGGCTGAAAATGGAGCTACCGAGTTAGATGTGGTGCTCAATCTGGGTTGGCTGCGGGCGGGCAAAGTTGAAGAAGTCCATAAAGAAATCGCGGCAATCTGCGATACCACGGGGCAAACAGTTAAAGCGATTCTGGAAACGAATTTATTGACCGATCGAGAGAAAAAAATAGCCGCTGATATTTGCATTGATGCGGGGGTGACGTTTCTTAAGACCTGCACCGGCTGGAACGGAGGTGCTACCGTTGCCGATGTTCGTTTGCTAAAGGAAATTAGCCGCGATCGCATTGAGATTAAAGCCTCTGGGGGGATTCGCACGGCTGCCCAAGCGATTGACTTAATCCTGGCAGGTGCCAGCCGCCTGGGGACATCTCGGGGTCCCGACCTGATCCGCGATCGCGACACCGCAACCGGGGAAGAAAGGGATAATGGGGAGACGAGTCAGAAATGAAAGGTTCGTTATTCTGATGAAGCCGGGCAGCGTTCGACTGAGCCGATGTCGATATCTTGCCTGCTTGGGTAGGGATACCCACCCTATGGGAGGTTAAATCTATGCTCTTTAAGATCGTAGATTGAATAGAGTTGAAGATTGATATCTATAGCAAGGGTCGGCTTTACAAGTTGTTTTTTCGTGCGTAAAGCGCACGAAAAAACAACCCTCTTAGCGAGTTTTAAAACGTTCCCTAGAGTTCTGGGTAGTCTCCATTGCTGACGGGTACGCGGTAGCCTTCATTTCCCTGACTTCTTGCCCTTGCTCTCCCCTTTTCCCTATGGCAGCTAGTTACACCGCGACGGGTATTAATCTCAAAGCTATACCAATGGGTGAGTCCGATCGCCTGTTGACGGTGCTGACCCAGGAATTTGGTTTAATCCGGGCGATCGCTCCCGGTTCTCGCAAGCATCAGTCGAGCTTACGAGGTCGGAGTGAGTTGTTTGTGGTCAATCGGTTGCTGATCGTCAAAGGGCGCAGCCTGGACAAAATTATTCAGGCAGAGAGTCTAGAATCTTACACAAAATTGAGTCAAGACTTGCGCAAACTGACGGCTAGTCAATACCTGGCAGAGTTAACCTTGTCTCAGGCGCTCACCGATCATCCCCAGGAAGAGTTATTTTGCTTACTGAGAGAACATTTAAGGCGACTGGAAGCATTACCCGCTTCGGTTTCCCTGGCGTGCCTGGTGCATGCCATCTTTCATTTGCTCGTGTTGGCGGGTCTAGCGCCTCGCGTCCATGCTTGCTGCATTACCCAAGACCCGTTAGAACCCAATTTTGTCGATCCGGCGTGGCGAGTCGGGTTTAGTTCGGCAGCAGGAGGAACAGTTGACTTTAGCCAAAGAGATCAGTTCCTTTCAGGCAAATCTGCGCGTTCCCACGTAGGATCAAAGAGAGACAGAACGAATGGGACTTCTTTGCCGATCCGTCAGGGTCGCAGTTCAGAAGGGGCGATCGCCTATGCCACTGACTCCACTCCGCGCCCGGTTGCGGATCAGTTTGTTCAACTCACAGCAACCGAACTGGCTTTGTTACAACAATTGTCAAAGCCTGACCTGATCCAACCCGATGGCACGTTGTTTTATCCGTCAGACATTCCCTTCATGCAAATTCCGCCCGATCAAGCCTGGCTGGGCATTGAGCGGATTTTAAGACGGTATGCCCAATATCATCTGGAATGTCCGATTCGTTCAGCAGCCCTGGTTGAGACCTGTTTTTCATCGTCATCCCCATCTCCTTGAATCATGATGCAACGGTTCGACTCAGACTTGCCCACTTCTTCCCCCAGGCTTCATTCCGTGAGCCAAATGGGGTCAAGCAATGTGACTGTGTTTAAAATGGAAGGCGATCGCCCTCTCAATTCTGATCGACCTGAAGCCCAATCTACGATTCCAGGATATGCATCATCGAGATTGCCTTATGTTGGAACCGAGAACCGCGTCTATTCATCTGAAAAGATAGACGAGTTCATTCCGTCCTCGACTCCGACTGCCAACGGAAATACCCCTTCATCTAGAAACGTCTTGACCCCAAGTAAACAGTTCCCGGTTTCATCCGATCCTGCTGCCAATGCGCCTGCTCAAGTCCAAGATATCCCGACTAGTTCACCGTTATCTCAATCGTCAGAACCATCAGCCCTGGAGGAGCGATCCCTGCAACCGCAGGAGAGAGCAGTGGCGACGAATAAGCCGTGGGTTGAAACTTCGCCAACCGAGGCTCTGACTGTCTCTAGCAATGGCAGTCCCGGTACAGACATCATAGACAATGCCACACCAGAGGCAGAACCCGATACCGAACCAGCCAATGCCGAACTGGGCGATATCCCGGAAGAAGCGGAACATGGCTTTTTACCCGTCTTAAAAAATCGAGATTTTCTAGCACTGTGGGCAGGGCAGGTTTTTTCGCAGTTAGCGGATAAAGTCTACCTGGTGCTGATGATCATGCTGATCGATACCCAATTTCAAGCCGCCGGACAAACGATCAGCGGTTGGGTGTCTTCGATCATGATTGCGTTTACTATCCCAGCCGTTTTGTTTGGCTCAATTGCCGGGGTTTATGTCGATCACTGGCCCAAAAAAGCTGTGCTGGTTGCCACTAACTTATTGCGGGGCGTTTTAGTGCTGGCACTGCCAGCGTTATTGTGGATTTCCAATGGCTGGTCGCCTTTTGGCAGCATTCCGATTGGGTTTGCGATTTTGCTGGGTGTGACCTTTTTGGTTTCGACGCTCACCCAATTTTTTGCCCCCGCCGAGCAAGCCACGATTCCGTTAATTGTCGATCGCCGTCATTTGCTCTCTGCCAATTCGTTATACACAACGACGATGATGGCATCGGTGATCATTGGGTTTGCGGTGGGCGAACCGTTGCTGGCGATCGCCGATCATTTATTTTCGTTGATCAGTCCCAGTAGCCCCGATATTGGTAAAGAACTGTTGGTCGGTATCAGCTATGCGATCGCCGGATTGCTGCTGCTGCTAATGCGCACCCACGAAAAAGCAGACGAAGAAGAGCAGCCCCCTCCGCATGTCTGGGATAACATCCGCGATGGCTTGCGCTATCTGGGGCAACAACCGCAAGTGCGAGCAGCCCTGATCCAACTGGTGATTTTGTTCTCTCTGTTTGCGGCTCTGGCAGTACTGGCAGTGCGTCTGGCAGAAGTGATGCCCGCTTTAAAGTCGTCCCAATTTGGCTTCCTATTGGCAGCGGGTGGGGTTGGCATGGCGATCGGTGCCTTTTTCATCGGTCATGGCGGACAACGGTTTTCCAGGACGCAATTAAGCCTTTACGGCTCGCTCGGCGTAGCAGGCTCGTTAGCTGCCCTCTCCCTATTTACCCATCAACTCTTCCCGTCCCTCGCCATCCTTGTTTGCCTGGGAGCCTTTGCGGCAATGGTGGGCATTCCCATGCAAACGACTATCCAGGAACATACGCCCGTCGAGATGCGGGGTAAAGTATTTGGGTTACAAAACAATGCGATTAATGTTGCCCTGAGTTTGCCGCTGGCATTGGCAGGGTTAGCCGAAACGTATTTGGGGTTAACGGTTGTATTTCTCGGCTTGGGGGCGATCGCGATCGCCGGTACTATTCTGACTCGCTCAATTACTCGGCAGGGATCAAGTCAATCCGTATCTTGAAAGACTACAATTCTTATGATTAAGTTAATTATTTTTTCAATTACTAACGAATTACTTAAATGCATATTGCTTGGCTAGGGAAAAAATCACCATTTTGTGGCAATGTCACCTATGGTCGAGAAGTTACAAATGCGCTGCTAGATCGGGGATATCAAGTCAGCTTCCTGCACTTTGCCCAAGAAGAAGCAGCCATAGTTAGCCCGCATGACGTACAAGAAGTTTCTCTCCCCTTCCTGTTCAAGTCACAGATCTACACGATTCCCTCACTCCGCTCCAGTAAGGTTCTGATCCAGTCTTTGCGGCAGCTTAAGCCCGATCTGGTGCATGCGTCTTTGACCCTATCGCCCCTGGATTTTGTGCTGCCAGAGATTTGTGAAGAGCTGAATATTCCTCTTGTTGCTACGTTCCATCCTCCGTTCGATCGTCGTCGCCGCAACCTGACATCGGGCACCCAGCACCTGATGTATCAGCTTTACGCGCCCTTTCTGGCAAACTATAACCGGGTGATTGTGTTCTCCCAAATTCAGCGCGATCTGCTGGTCAAATTGGGTGTACCCAAAGAGCGAGTTGCCGTCATTCCCAATGGGGTCGATACCGATAAATATTCCCCCGGTCTCTCTCGGCTGAAAACAGAGTTAAATGCCCAGCGTATTTTTGTCTATCAGGGTCGGATTGCCCCTGAAAAAAATGTAGAAGCATTGCTCAAAGCCTGGAAAAACTCGGAAATGGGCAACCATAGCAAGTTGGTCATTGTGGGTAATGGTCCTTTAGTGCCAACGCTCTCGGCTTTTTATGGCGCAGAACACGGCATCATCTGGTTGGGGTTTGTGGCAGATGAGCAACGACGGATTGAAATCTTACGCGGAGCCGATGTATTTGTCTTGCCGTCTCTGGTTGAAGGGCTATCTCTGTCGCTGTTAGAAGCGATGGCGTGCGGCTCAGCCTGCCTTGCCACGGATGCGGGTGCCGATGGTGAAGTTTTAGAAGACGGTGCCGGAATCATTCTCAGCACTAACCGCACCTATACCCAACTGCAAACCTTACTGCCTTTATTCAACGATCATCCCGAATTAACGACTCTGCTGGGCAAAAAAGCCCGACAACGGGCATTAGACCGCTATACCCTAACTCGTAACATTACCCATTTAGAAGAGCTTTATAGCCAGATATTGAGAGAACAACGGGTCTACTCAAGTCGCTCCGTATAAATCCATGAAATCCATTAAACGGGTGAGCCGCGCAACGCGCGGCTCACCCGTTTAATTCATTCCTCATGGGACGAGACTGTGGCACCTTTGCCAAGCTGAGCCTATGCCATGATATGTTTGGCAATGCCTTCAACGATCTTGCTGAGTGGGTGTTCTGGGAATTTCACAGAAAAAATGCCCTTACTGGCAAGCACCATCATTTCGTCCGAATGGGGTAGAACACCGACCACATCTGCGCCGTAAGTTTCTTCTACCTGTGCTTTTAGCTGATTGAAGTCAAACACGGTTGGGGCTTTATTCACAACCATCAACAGCTTAGGAACTTCCAGCTTACGTGCCACATCTACCGTTACCGCCGTTCCTTGATAGTCTTGCTGGTCAGGTCGTAAGATCAATACCAAAATGTCAGAAATAGTAATGGATAATAGTGTTTCTTCATTTAGCCCAGGGTGGGTGTCAATGAATAAATAATCTAGATTCAGGTCTTCGACCAGATCTTGAAAGCCTTCATTGAGTAGCCCGACATCGTAGCCTTCTCGTAAGACTCGTGCGATTTCACCCGCTTTAACGCTAGACGGCACCAGGAAAACTTTACTCCGTTCCATCAGCTTGCCTTCAAGCACTGAGGTAACATCGTACGCCACGTCAGAAATGCGACGACGACCCCAGAGGTAATCGTTCAACGAGCGATCGATACTATCTTCATCAAAACCGAACAAGACATGAATACCCGGCGATTGGATATCAGTATCAACAATACCCACTCGATACCCATATCGAGCAACTGTTGCAGCCAGATTTGCGGTTGAGTTGGATTTTCCAGTTCCACCCCGATAGGAGTGAATGGAAACAATCTTGGGCATGGTGTACCTCTAACGGTGACCGTTACTAAATTACTACGTTAACCAGTCTGAAAGTGTTAAGTCTATAAGTTTTGTGCAGATTTTCGGCTGTCAAGGGAATACTCAAAACGACTTTGCGAATAGAGACGCGATTGGGTAACTAAATCTATAGCTCTACGCATTAGCCATAACACGTTGGAACAAAAGGATGTGAGCTATGCCCCATGTAGAGGTAGACCCATTGCACCCCGTCTTAAAATAGTGGGCGATCGCCATATCTCTTGATTTTGCGCATATAGATTTTGCTCATATAGAATGCTCAAGTTACCAAAATCGCCACTTTCATCTTGAAGTACTTCTACCATGCCTCTTTCCCAACGCTCCTGTCATCCTGACCGTCCGGCAATTTGGACGGATGTGCCCATTCACCAGTGGAATGATTGGCAATGGCAACTCAGCAATCGTTTGAACGCGGTTGAGGAGTTAGCAGAAATTATTAATTTAACAGATGAAGAGGTACAGGGTTTAGAGGCAACGGATAAATTCCGGGTTGATATTACCCCTTACTTTGCCAGTTTAATCAACCCGACGGATCCCCAGTGTCCAATTCGCAGGCAAATCATTCCATTAGGGCGCGAGTTAGATGCATTTGAGGGGATGCAAGCCGATAGTTTGGCAGAAGATTTGCACAGCCCCGTGCCGGGGTTGATCCATCGCTATCCCGATCGCGTGTTGATGTTAGTCACCACCCACTGCGCCAGTTATTGCCGCTATTGCACCCGCAGTCGCATTGTGGGTGATTTAGACATGACGTTTAAGAAAGCTGACTTAGAACGTCAATTAGACTACATCCGGCGATCGCCCCAGGTGCGAGATGTGTTGTTGAGTGGGGGGGATCCGCTGACCTTGTCGCCCATTTTACTGGACTATATTTTGTCGAGTTTAAGGGCGATCGCCCATGTTGAAATCATTCGCATTGGCACGAGAGTGCCGGTGTTTCTGCCACAACGAATTACCGACGAACTGTGTGAGATGTTGCGGGGCTATCATCCGCTGTGGATGAACTTGCACATCAACCATCCCGACGAAATCACCCCCGAATTGAGTCAGGCATTAGCCAAATTGGCGGATGCAGGCATTCCGTTAGGCAATCAGAGTGTGTTGTTAGCGGGGATCAATGACAGCTTAGAGATTCAGCGTGAATTGGTGCATAAACTGGTGCGCAATCGGGTGCGTCCGTATTACCTTTATCAATGTGATTTGGTCAAAGGAGCCGGACATTTTCGTACCACCGTTGCCAGAGGCATCGAGATTATGGAAGGACTGCGGGGGCATACCAGTGGGTATGCCATTCCTACCTACGTAATTGATATGCCCGGTGGGGGTGGCAAAGTGCCTGTTTCACCCCAGTATTTAATTAGCCAGGGTGCCAATAAGGTCGTGTTGCGCAACTATGAGGGCTATGTCGCGGTTTATCATGAGCCTGAAACCTACGATCCTCACGCGATCGCCCGCCAGGAGCATCGACCCAAACCAGAGCCAGTGAGTCCGTCTGTTGGGGTATCCGGGTTGCTGCAAGGACAGGTAGCCCAAATTAAGCCTGAAGGCTTTGACCAGAGCCACCAACGATTGCCCAACGATGATATTGAGGCGTAATAGACTGGGACAATGGATGGCATAGCAGATTGGCAACAACACGCAGAGGATGCGCTGATACAGGGGCGGTTGCCAGAGGCAGCGACCTATTATCAACACTGCATTGAGTTACAGCCAGAAACCGTTTCATACTATTGGCGGTTAGGGTTAGCGCTGTTTTTGCAAGGAGAAGAGTTGGAGGCTGAAGCCGTTTGGCTGACGGTGCTGGCTTCTGATGCCGCAGATGGGGCTGACATGGTAAACCACTGGACGGCTGAGTTAATTGATGTGCTGGCTCAGGCTGCCCGGATGCAAACGTCGCTCTCTCAACAAGAACGGCTCTACCGGCAAATTGTGCAACTCGACCCCAATTACGATGCGGGTTGGCACCATTTAGCGCAAGTGCTATTTCAGCAAGGACGATTGGAAGATGCGATCGCCTGTTTTCAGGAGATTTTAGAACGTCATCCCGATGACCCTGCGCTTTACAACAATTTGGGGGTGGTGTTGGAGTATCAGGGCAATATAGAAGCCGCGATCGCCTGTTACCAAAAAGTAGTTGCGATTGATCCAGGTAATTTTCAGGCTTGCTTTAACCTGGGTCATGCCTTTGAACAGCATAACCAGATAGAATCGGCGATCGCCTGCTATCAGCAAGTGATTCATCTCAATCCCAGCCATCTTCCAGCCCGCTATAACCTGGGGCTGTTGCTCGACCGTCAGGGACAATTAGAGGCAGCGATCGCCTGTTATCGGCAGTTACTTGCGCTCGACCCCAACAATAGCCGTGCCCATAATTATTTAGGGTTTGTGTTGCATCAGCAGGGTGCTTTATCCGAGGCGATCGCCTGTTATCAAGCTGCTCTGGCGCTGAATCCAGATGATGCCGAAGCCCATTGGAACTATTCTCTACTGCTGCTCCAGCAAGGTGATTTGGCACAGGGGTTTGCCGAATTTGAATGGCGGTGGCACTTACCTGACCTTGCTCCCAGTCCTTTTGCGCAACCTCTGTGGGATGGTTCCGACCTGACCGGCAAAACTATTCTGTTGTATAGCGAATATGGATTTGGCGATACTATCCAATTTGTTCGTTACGCACCCCTGGTGAAAGCCCAGGGGGGACGGGTGATTTTGCAGTGTCAACCGTCGTTGCTGCGCTTGCTCAAAACCGTTGCAGGTATCGATCAACTGATTTCGTCCGAGGCAGATTTACCTCCCTTCGATGTCCAGGCACCGTTGATGAGCCTGCCTGCAATTTTAGGTACAACCTTAGCTACCGTTCCTGACCAGATCCCCTATTTGAAAGCCACGGATACGTTTCAGCTTGACCTGCCAACCGCACTTGTGGAATCGGCAGCGTTTAACCACCAGTCCCTGGCTGATGGCTTCTCCGAACCCCCTTCATCGCCACGCTTGAATATTGGCATCGTCTGGGCAGGCAATCCCCAATACAAACGCGATCGCAGTCGCTCCTCTGCCCTCTCGTTTTTTCTGCCGCTGTTTCAGGTGCCTGGGCTGGCATTTTATAGCTTACAAAAGGGCGATCGCGAGCGAGATCTAGCCGAACTAAGTCCGATTGCCTCGGAATCTCAATGGCAACGCATTGCACCGATTTATAATCTGGCTCCGCATCTTACTGATTTTGCCGACACTGCCGCCGCGATCGCCCAACTCGATCTGGTGATTACCACGGATACGGCTGTGGCTCACCTGGCAGGTGCCTTGGGTCGTCCTGTGTGGTTGCTGTTATCTTGCCTGCCCGATTGGCGGTGGCTGTTAGATCGAGACGATAGTCCCTGGTATCCCACCATGCGCCTTTTTCGTCAGCGATCGCATGGAGATTGGATCGGGGTCTTGGCTGATGTAAAGCAAGCGTTGCAAGCATTCCAGTGACCGGCTTCGGCATCGAATGAAGATTCTGTGTTCACATTGGGTTTAAGCGGCATAATGCTTAGTGAGTATTGCTTGGTATCGGGATGAAGTTGAACGTGAAACCCAAGGTTTCACGTTCAACTTCATCCCAAACTCAGCAACGCTTGTTTAGTGTGATGTGATGTGTTTGCAGCGGCTATGTCGGACCTAGAACCCGTGCTATTTCAAGAATTCCCCAACCCGAATGAAGGGCAAGTCGGTTTGCGATCGCCTGATCAATTAACGGTTTTGGGATCGCCGGTGCATTTGCTGAATAACTATGAAGATTGGCTGATCGCTCAGTTGCAGCATCGACAGGGTGTTCATGTGGTGACGCTGAATGCAGAGATGTCGATGCAAGCGGAACAAAACCCACAACTGGCAACCATTATTCGCCAGGCTGAATTGGTCATTCCCGATGGCGCAGGCATTGTTCTCTATCTCCGGTTTCGTGGCAAGCGGGTCAATCGCTGTCCGGGGATTGAGTTAGCAGAAGCGTTACTGGCTCGCTCTGTGTCCCTTGCCTCAGCAGATGCCACCCCTAACTCTGTGTTTTTCTATGGCGGCGCACCCGGCACCAGTCAAGCCGCTGCTACCGCCTGGCAACAACGGGCACCCGGAATTGCGATCGCAGGCGCGCAGCACGGTTACCTGAGCGAAACCGAGCAAAACGCTTTACAACAAACCCTAAAAGATTTGCAACCCAGCATTATTCTGGTAGGGTTGGGTGTACCCAGACAAGAATTTTGGATTGCAGACAATCGCCACCTCTGCCCCAAGTCGATTTGGATTGGCGTGGGCGGTAGTTTTGATATTTGGTCTGGGCAAAAGGTACGTGCGCCGGAATGGTTGCGCAATAACCATCTGGAATGGGTGTATCGGCTGTATCAAGAACCTTGGCGTTGGCGCAGAATGTTGGCGTTGCCCAAATTTGCTATACGGGCATTACTCTATTCGCCCCGTTCAGACCAAAACCGATCCAAAAAATGATGCGAAGCATAGACTTCATCAAATCTAGATCGGCTCTTTTATAGAATGACGCGCTAGTGCTTTGCCAGCGTTAACGTTGAGGATTGTCGATCTCTAATTGTGCTGCCTAAGACCTCGGAGGTTTCTTAAACCTCCGAGGTCTAAAATCTCCCCATCACCCCACATCTGAGCGTTGATAACGCACTAGTTTGCAATTCTCTTAACATAAGGTGACTTAAGAACCGACAACCACTACAATTAGCGGTCGTATCAGGCGTTGTTCCATAGTTTAAACTTGCCATCCTGAAATTCTTGCTCTAACCCACTTGCAAACTTTATGGCACAAAGCATCAGCGAAAGACCTCCCCTCACGTCTCCCGTTTATCAAGGCGTTTTTCAACGACCCCCACAGGCTGAAGAAGCTATCTTTGGTAATACTCCTCAAGTTCGTGCCAATGCGAACGTTATCATCAGGTTGCAGCAAGTTTCCAAACTCTATGCCAATGGCAGCAAGGCATTAGCCGACGTTAATCTCCAGATTCGCAAAGGAGATTTTTTGTTTGTTACTGGTCCCTCGGGGTCGGGTAAATCGACGTTATTAAAACTTCTCTACGGTGCCGAACGTCCCACACAAGGGGAAGTCATTGTGGATACCCATGAACTTTCTAAGTTGCGGGGGAATAAGTTATCGATGTTGCGTCGTCGGATCGGGGTGGTGTTTCAGGATTACAAACTGAT
The DNA here is from genome assembly GCF_055793305.1 of Calyptranema fuscum S582. Taxonomy (NCBI): domain Bacteria; kingdom Bacillati; phylum Cyanobacteriota; class Cyanophyceae; order Oculatellales; family Oculatellaceae; genus Calyptranema; species Calyptranema fuscum. Next base: position 41,209 of record NZ_JBSLYH010000029.1, on the reverse strand, counting down.
TCCACGTCGAACGGTGTCTGAGAATGTGGCGTTTGTGCTGTGGGCACAGGGCTTTACGCGCAAGGAAATCCACCGGCGATTGGTACCTACGTTAAAAATGGTGGGTTTGCAGGATAAGACCAACTGTTTTCCGGATGAGCTATCGGGCGGCGAGCAGCAACGAGTCAGTATTGCCCGAGCCATTGTTAGTACCCCGCCGATTTTGCTGGCAGATGAGCCGACCGGAAATCTGGATGCAGACAACTCCTGGCAGGTGATTAAGATTCTCAAAAAACTCAACTCCATCGGCATCACGGTCATTGTCACGACTCATGATGAACATCTGGTGCGGTTATCGAATCATCCGGTCGTGCAGCTTCGCAATGGACGACTGTATCATTCAAAATATTAGGATGACAAATTAAACAAAATTTGGCAGATGTAGTGTTGGCAGCGCGGCAAACGATTTAATAGTCGATCTGATACCGATTTAAACAGACTCCATGGCACATCGATCTAGTGTAAGGGCGCATCGCGATGCGCCCCTACGGTATCTGATGCGATCGCTAATTAAATTGGTATGATTTAATCCACGATCCCAAGCTCTTACAGGATGAGATGACTGCGGCACAAAATCTATCAGAATTATTGGTGTGGGTGCCGCGCTTCGCGCGGCACCCACACCAATTTCGTGGCTGGATCAAGTAATGTCGAATTCTTTTCTAAACTATGCCGAGGGATCTGTTTCTTATTGCAAACGGATTGCGGTTCCCGTCGCTGTAATAAGTAGGAGAACACCTGTTTCGTCGATGTTGATTGTCCCTGTATCTAACTCAATCCCTACGACGGCATTCGCACCCAAGAGTTCGGCTCGTTTTTCTAATTCTGCGATCGCCTCTCGTTGACCTTTTTCGAACACTCGCTCATAGCTGGCGGTGCGTCCACCAATAACATCTCGGATGCCAGCGAAGAAATCTCGTAACACGTTGCTGCCATACACCACTTCTGCGGTGACAATGCCAAGGTAAGCTTCGACAACTCCACCTTGAATGACATCTGTTGTTGATAAAATCATGCTTTGCCCTTAATATCAGCACCTATGCATTCTGGATCACTATAGCTCCAAATTTCATGGTTGTAGCGTTCAGGTTTACATTCCAACTCATACCAGGATTCAGCAATGCCAGAAATGTGGGCATGATGGAATAGGCTTATAGCAATTTTCGATAGCTTAAGCTACGGGGTTTTTTGTTGTGTGCTGCGCTCTGCGCGGCATACAACAAAACAATAAACCTATCCAGGCGCGAAGCGCTATACCCGTGATTTGAAGTTGATCGCATCCTCACCAGTCCACTCAATTAAACGGCTTGGAGGGGGTTCACCCCATCTCCCCGGTTGTACACGTTAGTGTTTGCACCACTAGATTTATTTAAGGAGTAATCCGGAAGGTTGACCGTGAATAGACACATCTTACTGACTGCCAGCACATTCCTGTTCTTTGGCGCGATCGCCATCCCTCCAGTCGCTTTGGCACAAACAGCGACAAGCCCAGCACCAACGTCACCCATATTGCTGGCTCAAAATGCGAATCAGCAAGTCAATGACTTAATTCGTCGAGGGCGGGAACAGGTCGATGCGGGTAGTTATGCCGACGCGATCGCCACTTACCAAGAGGCAGCACGACTCCAACCTGATAACGCCCGAATTTTTTCTGGCATCGGCTTTTTGCAAGCCCGTCAGGGCAACTTTCAAGCTGCCGTCGATGCCTATCAACAGGCGATCGCGCTCGATTCTAGCAATGCTAGTTTTTTCTATGCCCTGGGCTTTAGCAAAGCCAATTTAGGCGATTATTCGGGAGCCACCCAAGCGTATGAACAGGCGACCCAGCTGGATCCAAACAATGTGGATGCCTTTTTAGGCTTGGGCGTTGTCCGTACCCGCCAGCACGATTATGACGGTGCGCTTGCGGCTTATCAACGAGTCGTCACCCTCCGTCCCAATAACCCCCAAGTGTATGAATTTATGGGGGCAGTTTATATCCAAGAACAACGCTTTCAGGAAGCGGTCGGGGTGCTGCGGCAAGCCGCCAATCTGTCTCCCCGAACAGGTAGCATCCAGTTGAACCTGGGGATTGCCTTGATGAGTTTGGGCAATATCAACGAAGGGCTGAGTGCGTTAGAACAAGCTGCGGCTCTAGAACCTCGCAATGCCCAGATTCACATGCAGGTCGGTAATATTCTCAAAGCCGCAGGCAACGACGATCAGGCGCTAGCCTATTATCAACGGGCTGCTGCCGCTGCACCGACGGCACCGGAGCCTCATATGCTTCGAGGCGAAATCTTCTTGGCACGGCAAGACTTTTTACGGGCGATCGTCGAATATCGTGAAGCAGTTGTGTTAGCACCGCAAAACCCTGATCTTCACTACCAATTGGGAGTTGCCTTGCAAGGACGGGACCGAACCCAAGAGGCGATCGCCGCATTGCAACAAGCCAGAATGTTATATCAACAGCAAGGCAATACCGAAGGTGTGACCAAGGTAGAGCAAACCTTGGATGACATTCAGTAAGGTCTTCCAGTAAGGTCTTCCGGAATATCAGGTTGTTGTGATTGAAGGGCAGGAAAACCGGAAGGAATAGCCATGGCATGGTTTTTGGGGCGCAGGCAAAGCCTGCGCCCCAAAACATTAGAAACCCGCACAGTGCTATAGGAACGGGTGAGAGGGGCTATGTCACGCCCAGAGAACCATCTCCTGTATTTTCATCATTCGTTGGTTCAAATTTATTTAGCTCATTCAATCAAACGGGAAGTAACGGATCGTACTATTTATCCTTAAATAAAAAATATAATCAATCCTCTTTCTTTCGTGTGGCTTTTATGAAGGAACGATCAAATATCTACTTTTAGGTAGATATTAAACGATGTATTTCTCTGTACAGTGCTGAATAGCGTTATTAAAAAGTCAAAGATTTTTAGGGATATCGAGCTGTAAAGGGTTTTTACGGTGTCTCTCAGTTGACTAAAAGCTTGCCTCGCGAGGTTCAGCGTTTTGAGTTGATGACTGCAATGAAGCCCCCTTAGAGACGCAAAAGAGACGCAAAACGGGTGCAGCTCGTCAAAAAATTACAGGGTGATGAATGTACAGGGTGATGAATGTCAGCAAACCGCGATGGATTGAATTTGAGTCAGGAACTTTGATGCCGTTCTTATATTCAGTCCTTCCAGTGCACATGCGCTAATCACGTACCGCTTTTGAGAAATTTCGATTCTCATAAGTAACCCCTATGGTTTTTGAGCGGAGCATCTACCTTGCTACGATTCTGTCTCTATTTAAGGAAAAATTCTTGTGCTGAACCCAAAGGATTCTAAGCCGCTGCTACGCAATTGCTTCAGTAATAGTGAGAGTTATGCCGCTCGCCATCAAACGAAATCTTCGCAAGCGGATATACTACCTCAACTAGTCATGCGACAAGTCGGACTACTGCAAGGCAACGAAGGTCTTATGGCGATAACACCCATTCCTAAACTTGCTGAAACCATGAACGTCAAAATACATGACCTTACACGATTGGAAGAAGGTTTTGACTACGTCTTAGAACCTTCTTCTGATGTGAAAGAGCATGGCAAGTTTTATTTGACGGGGCAAGGTATTAATATTAAGAAAAATGAATATATTGCCTTGCGATCGCAGGCAAAGACCAAGCATTATCAAGTTGCTCAAGTTGAATACTATTCAGAGCCATCAGATATGTGTATGGTTTGTCTGGTAGAACTCAACGACTAAATTATTCCATTGCCCTTACATCAAGAAACACATTTTTTCTGAGGATGTAAGGTATTAGAAAAAAACTTTTTCTTAACCAATTGCTTAAAGGCTAACCAAAGAAAGGGAGGGATTGTGGAACTATAACGCTTCCACAGACGGCTTGGTTCCTGGATCAGACGATAGAGCCATTCCAATCCTGATTCTCTCGCCCATTGCGGCGCACGGCTTTGGATACCCGCATATACCGGGAAAGCACCCCCTAAACCGACCATCACCGCGTTGATCTTACCCCGGTGCTGAGCCATCCACTTTTCTTGCTTCGGGCATCCGAGCGAGACAAAAACGATGCCTGCGCCACTATCATTAATCTGTTGAATTAACTCTTCATCTTCCGCTGCTGTCAAAGGACGAAATGGCAACGGTTGCATACAGGCAATCTTAAGCTTAGGAAAGTCTTCCATCAGCTTGTCTTTCATTCGATCGAGAATGCTGGACTGAGACCCTACAAAGTAGACGCTGACATCTTGATGTTGAGCACGCTCACACACGGCTTGCAGAATATCTACACCTGCAACTCGGTCTTGGTTGTGAGCACCACTCAATCGCATCATCCATACTAACGGCATACCGTCTGGAGTAATCATATCTGCCTCTTTGAGCACAGAGCCAAAGTCAGATTGCCAATAGGCTTCCATGAGCATGTGGACATTAGCCACGCATACTACCCGAGTGACACGTCGCTTTGCCCATTGCAACATGGTTTCTATTTGCTCATCAAATGGTAGAGCGGTCACAGGAGAGCCAATCAGATTGAGGTTAGGTAGGCACATGTCTAGCGTTACTCCTCGTTAAGGCATTAACTCGTTTACTTCGTCTGAATACATACGATTCATAGAAAAGCCAAGAACAAAGTCTTAATGTCTTATCAAAAGCCACCTAAGCGTTAACGGCTTAATCTTAAAAAGAGTGGCAGTGGTCAATGACAGTTAAATCCTTAGCTAAAAACTGTTTCAATCAATATCAGCGTTATTTCGGACTCTAGAAAAAATATCTATATGGCTTGAAGACCCAATATTCAAATTACACAGTTAGAGACTTAGGGAATAGCTGATGCTTATTCCAGGAGTATAGTCTCATCTGCCACTGGGCTTAAGTGTTTCTACCCAAAGTTTACGGAAACTATAATCTGCTTGGGTTACTGGATATATGCTCAAACCCATAATGAATATGGAACTAGAGCGATGTAATTTTCGTAACGAGTTTAAAGTTCATGTAAACTTGGCGGCGAAATCCGTAATTGGGCTGGTACTTTTGCAGAGCTAAGTCACCTCAAATGCAGCTTTAGAAAATCTTAAGGCTGCTGAATCGATTGAATTTAGGAGCTTAGCAACTGTTAATAAAATAAGTTGCAACCCAATCGGAATCGATTTGATGGTCTGTGAAGTTACTCAGGAACAGGTTCATCAAAGCTTGAAAAAACACTCTTTTTGTAAGCAGAGTATAAATTTTTTAGGGTCAATATTGCGATCGCTCAGAAGAGTTGTTGGCAAACTTTAGCCCCTATTCTCAATTAAATCAAATAATCTTCGCTGAAAAATATTCAGAGCAATAGTATCGTTTGATACCTCTAATGAGAGTGATGTACTCAGTCCGCCGTGATTGAACTCTGATCACAGGCAATTCACAGGCAGTCTAATTCGGTATCGGTTCAAGTTTGTCGCTATGTCTTTGTGTATTTACGTGAGGACGTTGGGGTGTGAAGCCGTGCCCCACACAGGGGTTTTATCCCTGCGCCCCGTCTTCACCTGATGGCATAGTGCTACATTTTTGGGAACGCTTGCTCAGTGCTAAAATCCCATCTGCGTGAGAGAGCGGCGGCAGAGCCGCCGCTCTCTCACAGAATTACAGGTGAAGTAACGGGCAATCCTTAGCGCAGTTTGATTTTCTTTAACAGGGTTGGGACGATAGCTTTAATCCCAGATGGGGGTGTCAGCAGTTCATCAGGGATAATCTCATCGTCGTCGTCGTCAAGCGGGATCTGGTAGTGGTGATAGCTGTCGATGTAGGGCTTTTCGGTGGTGCCATTTGCCACAGCTCCTAAGATGGGGGTGCCTGCCACCCTTAAATCATCCATGGCTTGCTCTAAAAAGGATTGCTTAACTTTACCGATGCCCACCACGAGCATGAGCCCGTTGACGGCGGCGGCAACAATATAGGCATCGGCAAAGCCTAAGAGGGGGGGCGTATCGAAGATGATAAAGTCAAACTCTTTCAAACTGGTTGAAATAATATCTGCCATTTTTTGAGATGACAGCAATTTCGTCGGGTCTGGTGGAATAGGACCGGCAGTTAGAATGTACAGGTTTTCCTCAAATCGCGATCGCTGAATGGCATCTCGCAAATCTAAATCAGTTGCAATTACATGGGTTAAGCCTTTTTCGTTGCTCAGACTCAGCCGGTGGTGCAGCCGTGGACGTCGCAAATCTGCATCGACTAAAAGAACCCGTTTGCCCATTGCTGCTGCTGCCTGAGCCAAATGAACCGAAACGGTAGATTTTCCTTCGGCAGGGGTGGCTGAACTGATGGCGATCGCTCGAACCGGATGATCGGCATTGAGTAAGCGAATATTGGTAAACAGAGAGCGGAAAGATTCTAGAAACGGGATGACTTCATAGGTTGTGGCTCTACCGTTGCTAACAGTTGCCAGGGTCTGAGATGTTTGCAACCAGGTTTCAACCGCCACCCTATCGTGATTATCTTCGCTGTCCAACACCTTATTAAAAGGAATATCTCCTAACATCGGCACTGTGACAATGCGTTTGATTTCACGCGTGGTATGTAACACATTGCTCATCCGATCTAAAACTAAGGCACTGCCAACGCCTAACAGAAGTCCTAAAACTGCCCCTAAGATGAGATTGGTAACCACACTAGATGTCGAGGGCAATGGTTGCCCCGGTGGTGTCAGCAGTTCCCATGGAATTTCCCGTTGAGCCGCGTCGATCCGAAGGGCGGCTCGCTTGGATAAAAACTGACTCAAGTTTTCCGTCGCAATATCGAGTTCACGCTGAATATCGGTATATTGCCGAGAAATACCCGATAATTCTTTGACCCGTGCATTTAACTCGTTGATGGTTTGAGTAATGGCGCGATCGTGTTCTGCCAACTCACGAATCTGACCTGCCAAGTCATTTTTGACCCGTTCCCCCTCTTGTAGCAACAACGGTACCAGATTTTGGCGCTGAGATCGGAGCAGTTGAATGTTAGGGCTACCGTCAAGGAATAACGTTGAATCTTTAGCAATCTGGCTATCGATTTCGAGGAGCTGCTCTAATAAACTTTGATAACGGACGTCATTGGTTAGCACTGACGAAGCAACTGCTTCACTTGGCAATCGATCCAGTTGATTTTGTAAATCTGAATAAATAGATTGCGTCTGAGCCAGCTGAATGCGAACGTCTGATTGCTGTTGAGAAAACGTACTCAGCTGTTCAGAGAGCTGTTCACCCAGCGTATCTGGATCAATTAAGTCATACTTTAATCGCAGTTGTTGAAGTTGCTCTTGCAAGTCGTTGACCAGTTCTCGCTGTTCTGGCAATTGCGCCTCAACAAACTCAATCCCCTGGCGAACGTTAATTTGCCTGGACTCAAGACTGTATTTTAAATAGGCTTCAGCGATTAACTGAATAACCCGCTTAACGAGCTCCGGATCTTCATCTGTGTAGGAAACATCGACAATACTAAAGTCCTTACTCGTGCTTGTTACAGACAATTTTTTATAGAGTTGAACATAGGTAATGGTCGGATATTGGGTTTTCAACTCTTCGACAACAGGATCTAAAACTTTAGGACTGACTAATACTTTCAGCGTGGTGTCATCAACCACAATCGTCGAGACAGAATCCTGGCTACTCAATGTATCGGGGATCGTTGAAGTCACCTCTGTTTCTACCGTCACAGAGTGAGTCAGGAGCTGAAATTTGCCCGAATATGTAGGGGTATCGGTTAATGCTTTAATTACAGCTGCCGAAGCAACCACGGTGGTGATGCCGATAATTAAAAATAGTTTGCGCCGGAGTGCCGAGACAAGTTGACCCAGGTTCAAGCCACCCTCATCACCGTCATCGGGTTGGAGCATTCTAGACGCAAGCGATAGTTGAGAAGATTGTCCAGTCTCCATTCCTTTCCATTCCCTACATAATGTGCCTGTAACCCATCAGCTCCTGAGATAGTTTAAGTTGTAACCCATTCTGCCCAAAAACATATCAGAAGGCTGAGACTGAATTTTAAATGCCGATACGCGAGTGAGTTGCTTCATTTTTGCCAATGCTGACAGGCTGAATACGGCGATATCTGAACGCATAAGCATAAAGGTGTCAATCACCGTCCACCCCCCCCTTGTGAGAAACTGTCCACCGTTCTAATAAATTGAAGGGGATAGTTAAAGAAGGTAAAGAGTGGAGACAAAATTGTGCCGATCGTATCTGTGACTCCGGTGATAGCAGATCGACCGACGATAATGACATCATTATTGCGTAGCATCGGATTTGAGGCTTCATCAATGCCTCCAGCAAAGTCAATGGGCACTCTTCGCTCGGACACCGTGCCATCGGGGTTTAGCCGTACCAATCGCACGGAACCCCGGCGTGCCCGTGTTGTAAAGCCACCTGCGGCTAATACCGCCTGATTAAGGGGGGTATTGGGAGGTAGGGAAACTGCACCCGATCGAGTTACCTCACCGACCACATTGACTTGGATAGTATCAGGAGAAAAGCTAGCAGATGCCAGCGTGGCAGCTTCGGCTGGGTTTATCTCAGGAACGCTAGGAACATAAATGGTATCTCCTTCTTGCAAAATCACGTCTTGTTGAAGATTTCCTGCCTGAAGCAGATCCCATAAATCGACTGGGATAACTTGTTCACTGCCTTCCCGAGTCGGACGCCGAACCTCGATATGGCGAATATCTGCCAGCGGTTGAATGCCACCGGCTACTTGCAGGGCACGGGTAACGGTGGGTAATAACTCTGCACTGGTGCCCGTGGTGCCACCAGGGGCACCAGCTTCTTCACTGGTTCTGGTACTGCCGGTGACGGTATAGGGACCCGGTCGATAGACTTCGCCCACGATCGCCACGTTAATAGATAAGCCTTCGTCAGAGGCAAAACTAGCCTCGGCAAGTTGCGAAACTTCTGCGACGTTGACATCGGTTGATGTGGGGATAAAGACCGTGTCGCCATCTCGCAAGGTAATGTCGTGCTGGATGTTGCCGGTTCGCAACAGTTCCCACAGATCGACCTGCATAGTCTGGGTTCTACCGTTTCGTTGGCGGCGTTGAATCTGAACCTGTCGCAGATCCGCCGAGAGAGTAATGCCTCCGGCTGTTTCTATCAGATTGGTCAATGTCGGAAATTGAGACCCTTCTATGGTCAGAGTGTAGGAGCCGGGATGGTTCACTTCTCCGGCAATGCCAATTTGCAAAGGACGGCTTTCTAGCAGAGTAACGGTAATGACGGGGTTTCTCAGGATGTTGCTATAGGCGATCGCGATCGCATTGGCAGCTTCTTCGAGCGTCATGCCGTCAACCGAAATCGAGCCAACCCCAGCCAGATTGATTGACCCATCTATTAATACATCGCTATCGCCGCTGTACTGGGTCACTTGCAAAATATCAATATGAATGCGATCGCCAGCTCCTAATGTATAAGCCACTTCAGCACCAGGCGGATAGGCTCGTGTGGTGCGTTGTAGGGGATTGGGTTGAGGGATTTCAGTTGCCTCAGCAGACAGGCAGGTTGTACCTACTAACGCTGATATCGAAAGCCCAGTCGTCAGTAGTGGAAGGAGCCACCCAGAACAATTAGGAAACGTCATGGAAAATCTCTACAGTTCTCTTTATGGTGTCTGTCTTAATCTTCACGGATGGGAGTAGTCAATCCGCTCAGCAATCACTTACAGGTGACAGATCGGCTGACAAACAGTATGGTTCATCAATCGGGGTGTTCATCAACCAGAGGGTTAAGGATGCAGATCCTTTAGCTTAATATTGTGCTGGTTTTGGTAAAAAGCTCTAGAAAAATTCTGTTACTTGCAAGAGCTTTACATAATTTTTTTGAAAAGCCTCTGTTTATAAAATATTTGTTAAGAAAATGGAGTCCAGGCATCTGTTCCATCGTAATTACACTTATAAATTTTTTGTTCACCTTTTTAATCCTCTTTATATTTTCAGTAGTTTTTACACTGTTCATCAATCCTTATTTGCGCGGTATTGCTAAACCCCGGTATGTAGTGGAATGACAAACCTTTGGTTTACGGTTCCAATGCGTGCCCAAAACCAGCAACACCCTCTGTTATCTTCTGCGTTTAAACTAACCCTGCTTATTGTTGCAAGGCTTGCTCAGTGTATTGAGCTCGAGATTCTAAACGTGTGTTAGAGATTCCCCGTAGATTCACTGTTGTCCGGGAGTCTTCCGGACATTTCCCGTTAAAACCGATCTAGAGGGGTGGTCAAGAGGCAACACACGCTTATTAGACTCTCCTCTAAAAACTTTAAATTTTTGAATGATACCGTCTCTAATAACAGTGCGACGAATTGAAAGAGGGGATGAAGGGGGCAACGCTCCCTTCGTGGAGGTACCCCCCCTACCCTCTCTGAAAAAGTTGCCGCTTTATATTCAATCGGTATAAGCATCAGATGAGTGGAATTGTACTTAGGATCGTGGATTTAATAAAACCCACTTCTTTTTGAGAGAGCGGCGGCGAAGCCGCCGCTCTCTCAAAAAGAATGACAGGTTAATTAATCCGTCATTCTTACCTAATTGCAAGCCCAAAAGCCAGTGCTGCGGATATTCACCATAGAGAGCCGTCTTATCCAGGAACTATGAATCATCTGCCAGATTTTTCTCCCTACGGTTATCAGGTTGAGCGAGAGCTAGGTGCAAATCGTGCAGGGGGTCGAGTCACGTATTTAGCGACCGTCTTGGACACCCACAGTCCTGTAGTCATTAAGCAATTTCAATTTGCCAAGACTCATTCAACCTGGTCAGAGTATGATGCTTATCGGCGTGAAATCGAGGTGATGCAAGGTCTAGAGCATCCGGGCATCCCCCGTTATCTAGACTCCTTTCAAACGGAAGATGGCTTTTGCATGGTGCAAGACTATAAAAAAGCCCAGTCGCTAAGAACGGCTCGAAGCTTCAATCAGTCTGAAATTCGTCAAATTGCGACGGCGTTGCTAGAGATTTTGGTCTACCTGCAACATCGGATGCCCCCCATCATTCACCGAGATATTAAGCCCGACAATATTTTGGTAAATGAGCACATTGAGGTCTATTTGGTTGACTTTGGCTTTGCCCGCATTGGCGATGGCGAAGTCGGCGTTAGCAGTGTGGTTAAAGGCACGTTAGGGTTTATGCCGCCCGAACAACTCTTTAATCGGCAGTTGACCGAAGCCTCCGATTTGTATGGCTTGGGGATGACGCTGATTTGTTTGCTGACCGGCACTCGCAGTGATGACATTGGGAATCTGGTCGATATCAGTTATCGGGTGAATTTTAAGCAGTTGTTGCCGAAACTGAATGTTCATTGGGCGAACTGGCTAGAGAAAATGGTGGAACCCCGATTAAAAGATCGATTTCCCAATGCGGCAGCGGCGTTGTCCGCTATGCCAACGGCGGCAATCCAACTGCCGGAGGTGCGTCTGAGTCAATCGGCGATCGAGCTAAGAGCGGTGCGATCGGGCGATCGCCTGGTTCACAACGTCCTGATCAGTAATGCTGCTGCTGAAACCGAGATTGAAGGCTCGTGGGAAGTGGCACCCCACACCAGCGATCCGCCGCATACGCCCGATTTCCATCCCTGGATTACTGTTCACCCTGCCCAGTTTTCTGGCAACTCGGTTGAGTGTGAAATTGCGATTAATACTCAACCCTTGATGACGGGCAAAACTTACCATCGCAAACTGTTGCTGCACACCAATGCCACGGCTAAAACCTATACCGTCGATTTACATATCCAAACGGCACCCGTCCCGACCCGCAGCCGTACCTTGCCCTACGGATTGCTAACGTTAATTGCCGCATTCTCAGCCGTTTTATCGTGGATTTTGGCGTGGGTTTCGCTGGTGGTCGGTACAATTACAGGGTCTCCAGCCACGGCGGGGTTTGGTTTGGCATTTGGGATGGCTGTTGGGTTTGAACTGGCAGCCTGGATGCTGATGATTGCCCGCCTGCAAATTGGCACCAATATTGTGATTAAAATTGGCTTCATTATTGGCTTAGGAACTTTGTTGGGAGCCTGGAGCGGAACTGTAATTAATGTGGGTAGCTTGATTTTAGGTGCCTTAATCGCGGGACTGGTAGGCGGCACGATTCTCGGCATTACGATTGGGATGGTGGTTGAAAACTTGATATCTCGGAGTTTGCCACGTCCGTTAGCTATCTTATCAGCGCTACTTACGCAAGCCTGGGGCATCAGTTTGGGGGCAGGCTTGGCGATTGGTTTCTTACATCCTTTAATATCTGCGATCGCCATTTTCACAAGCTTTGCCTTAGCGGTTCTGGTTGTTTATGCGCCAATGCAGAAACTCCGGTTGACCTCAACCCAGCATCGGGCAGAGCGCCATTTGATCAAGCCATGATGCATACCTGTCCTGGAGTGTAGGAAGGCAAAGCACATCTATTCAGCACTCTGGATGATGAAAATTAAATAAAGTTGTTTGGTAAAACTACCGATTCTGAAATGCTAATACTACCCTTGGGAATGAAAGCAACGGGATGCTCATGCCTTAGATCCATAGCAATGTTCAATCACCTGAAGTCCACAATGTTGTGATATGGTTCTACGCAATCTAGTTAGGACATTGGGGGGGTGGGGGCGGTGCCCCCACGCAGGGGTTCCACCCCTGCACCCCGTCCTAACCCTAATGCGTACCTCTTTTATGAAGTTGCGCCAAACCAGAACCCCCTGTAGTCCCCTTAGCAAGGGGGACGGCGACAGCCGGGGGTTAAATAAGACGCAGCTTCACATTAAATCGGTATGAGAGAGCCGCGCTCCGCGCGGCTCTCTCACGATCACCTCTTTTCAAATATCCTTTTATAGTCAGACAACTCAGAGATAGCGGAGAGTGATGAAAAATACGGGAACAGATATAGGAGTATGGGATGAAGGAGGATTGGATGAGAAACATGCGAGAGGATTGGATGGTCAAATGCTTACAACCTGGTGCTACTGATTTGAGGGTGCATTTACGAGGGAAACCGCAGGGGTCTCCTGCAAATGTACCCCTGGAGTTCAGCAATACTGACAAAACAGTACAACCCAGAGAACGTAGCTAGATTGGCTTGCTTTGCTCTCCAGGTAAAGCGTCAGGGCTGCACGCTGACATCCTCTCTACCAACTCCCATACCCCTTTGACGATTTCAATTACACCTAAGGCTTCTTATCATGTCCTATCTGCAAGAAAAACAAGTCGCAATTGCAGCTGTGATTGCTGCATCAAAATTCTGTGAACAGATTCGTCAAGAAATTGTACCAACGGCAATTGAAAAACAAGATAAAAGTCCCGTAACGATCGCTGATTTTGGTTCGCAAGCGTTGATCTGTCGGGCGATCGCAGATACGTTTCCAGATGATCCGATTGTGGGCGAAGAAGACGCTGCCGTTTTACGGCAAGCAGACATGACTGAACGTCTGGCACAGGTGACTCAGTTTGTTCAAGGGTACGCCGCTGATGCGACTCCTGAATTGGTCACACAGTGGATCGATCGGGGTAATGGCAACGTTAGCGATCGCTACTGGACACTCGATCCGATTGACGGTACTAAAGGATTTTTGCGACAAGATCAATACGCTGTTGCCCTCGCTTTAGTCGAACACGGCGAGATCAAAGTTGGCGTCTTGGGTTGCCCTGCCCTCCCGGTTGACCCCTCTGATCCAAATAGCGCCATTGGTGTATTATTTGTGGCTGTTCGGGGGGAAGGAGCGATCGCCATGCCACTGGCTGGAGGCGAGCCACAGTCGATTCGGGTCATGGGTTCCAGTGATACTAGCAATCTCCGGTTTGTCGAAAGTGTGGAATCTGGACATGGCGATCATTCTCGTCAAGAGGCCGTTGCCCAGGCAGTCGGCATCACTGCGGCTTCGGTGCGGATGGATAGTCAGGCTAAATATGGAGCGGTCGCACGCGGACAAGCCGCACTTTACCTGCGTTTGCCATCCCCTAAAACCCCCGACTACCGCGAAAAAATTTGGGATCATGCGGCTGGGGTCATCGTAGTCGAAGAAGCCGGGGGTAAGGTAACTGATATCAATGGCAAGTCTTTGAACTTTGCTCAGGGTGCGAAATTGGCGGATACTCAAGGCGTAATTGTCAGCAATGGTGCCATTCACGCAACTGTGCTCGAAGCCCTTAAAGAAACAGTTAAGAGCTAACGTTATCTGAGCCATCCAATCCTGTAAGGGCTTAGTATTTGGGCAAGGATTTTTGAGGTCAATCAAGGATTTTTTACCCAATGCTAAGTCCCTACCAGGGCAACACAAATTGGGTTAGAACGTTGATTATGTAAGCCCGAAGGGCTTACATAATCAACGTTTTCTATAACTTAGGATCGTGGATTAAATCAGATGATTTTGACGGGTTGGATCGTGGAGTACCATGCTCAAGGAATGGAGTATGAAACCTGGCTGATCTTTCAAGATCGTACCTATGCCGAAAGTCGCGATCGCGGTTGGCGATTAGAGGGCATGCATCGTCTGGGTCTGGGGCAAGCGTTAACGATCCTGGATGCCAATGGCGAGATTCTATGGTCAGGCACCCTTCAGCCTAAACGAATTGGGTTCTTGAAGCTGTGGCACATTACGCCCGATCATCCCCAGTGGGCACCCGATGGCGTGGAGCTAGACCAGTGGCTGTCCTGGTTCCAGCATCAGCCCCCGCTGGAGGCAATTTTGAAAACGTCTTAAATTCTGTTTGAGAGAGCGACGGCTCCGCCGTCGCTCTCTCAAACAGAGTTGGGTTTGATGCAATCGCCCAACCATTAGCGTTGCCAACGTCTCAGACTGTTGCGTAAATGTTGCGTAAATCCATCACTCAGTAGTGTTAACGCTAGGATGGAAGTAGCTAGAGTTAATAGCGGAGGTTCAGCCATGTTTTTACTGAACAAGACCTCTCAAACGCTGGTAGAAGTTCTATCGATTCCAGATCTATTTGATCCATTTATGTCTAGTGTTATGGCACGATGCCATGCCGGGGAAGAACTGCAAGATCCAGAACCGTATGTGAAAGCTGATTTACAGTTTCCATCGGGTGAACCGTTGCCTCGCTGCTGGATCGATCCAGACTATCGGAGGATGCCCAGTCCTGCGATCGCTGCATAATTATCTGGCGTATCATCATCTGGCATTGGTCTGACTCAATTTTGTTAAAGCCTAACCCTAATTTGTTGTGTGGTAAACTTTGCACCACACAACTTTTTTATTGTATTTTTCAATTGTCTAGAGTTTATCAAGTTCGCTTAATCAATCCAGCGATCGGGCTAGATCAAACGATCGCTGTTCCCGACGATCAATACATTTTAGATATGGCAGAAGAAGCGGGTCTGCGCTTACCTGCCGGATGCCGTCAGGGTGAATGTTCTGCCTGCATCGCCAAGTTAGAACATGGCACTATTGACCAGCACGAACAAAAATTTCTGCGTCCGTCTGAGTTGCAAGCCGGATATACGGTCACCTGCGTTGCCTATCCCCGTTCCGATTGCACCTTGCTGACCCATCAAGAATCTGTTTTATTTAACGCCTCGTTGTATAGCGATCGCAATGAAACGTAGCGGTTCTTATCGCGATCGCCAGCAAACCGTATCGCTTAGAACAGTTTCGCAGTACAACTCAGGGGAATCTAGTTGCTAGTGATGACCACTAAGGATGGTGGATTAAATCAGATCGACTATTGAATCGTTTGTAGGGGCGAACGACTGTTCGCTCGTAGAACCAATCATCGACATTATTAATTCCCATTCCTGAGTCAGTACAGAGCGATCGCTTTATCTCCTGGACGAATGTATGAGAATTCTGCTGGTTGAAGACGATATCCAACTTGGGGAGGCGTTATCGGAAGCGCTCAGCGATCAACACTATATCGTCGATATTGCCCGCGACGGTGAGTCAGGTTGGGAGCAAGCCATGTTGCTGCCCTACGACTTGTTGTTACTGGATGTCACCCTCCCCAAGCTCGATGGCTATAGTTTGTGCCAGCGCTTACGCACCAAAGGCTGCTATTTGCCCTTAATGATGCTGACGGCTCGTGACACCAGTGCAGACAAAATCACAGGCTTAGATGCCGGAGCCGATGATTACGTCGTCAAACCATTTGATTTACCCGAACTTCTCGCCAGAATCCGTGCCCTGCTAAGGCGCGGCAGCTTTGCCACATCCCCTCTACTGCAATGGGGCAACCTCAACCTCAACCCCAGCACCTATGAAGTCACCTATCAAGACACCCTGCTGCGCCTCACCCCCAAAGAATTTTCGATCTTAGAATTATTGCTGCGCAACGGTCGGCGTGTCCTCAGTCGAGCAGCCATGATCGAGCATGTCTGGTCACTCACCGATCCACCCGAAGAAGATACCGTCAAAGCCCATATCAAAGGCTTACGCCACAAACTCAAATCGGTCGGTGCCCCCGATGATTTGATCGAAACCGTTCATGGCTTAGGCTATCGCCTCAAACAGCTTTAGCCAACCGCGATTTTATAAAATTTTAGAGGATGAATGCAGGACTTGATTCCTTGGGCGGTTAGGTCAGCATGACGAAATCTAATAAACCCTACATAGTTTGGGTTTCACTTTACTCAAAGCAATCGCTAGCAATAAAGTTTGCTGGTCAATTAACTAGCCTGTTTGCTAGGAAACTAACACTGTAGGTTTATTCATTAATAGAAAATTTTTGCTTTTGCTTAAGTTTATCTCCTACTTCCCAATCATAGGCAATTCTTTTGCATGCATCTTCAGTAAAAAGTGGAGTTATCATTATCAAGTCGTACTCATCCAGTTCTTCAAGAAAACGCTTAACATTCATATCAATAGGATCTGTAGGGGCAAAATGATCGCCCATAACTGCAAGATCTACACGTTCAATAATTTCATCACGCAGATATTCATTGCTCTGACGAACAATTTCTAGGAAACAAACATCAGGTAATTGAACAATTTCTACTATCTCAATATCTGGCTTTAAATACTCATTATATTTTTGTTTAAGGCTTGGCAAAATATCAACACGGTTAAAAAGCTTTGTCTCTTGAACATGATAAGTGAGAGCTTCTTCTTGTAGTGCCCGAATAGCTTCACGAACTGGAATCCGAAAGAATTCTCTGTTTGAGCTAACGCGATAACTGGCAAAGCGCTTATGCAACCGACTCTCAAGCAGTTCACAATCAGAAACCAACTCATCATAGACCACAATAAAAGGGGTTGGGATTCCTGTACTCCATAACTGTTTTGCTCTATGTTCAGGAGTCTGTGTAGTTAATCCAATTTTGATCTGGTCAGGGAAAGACGGATTGAGCAAAATATAAACAAAACCTTGAGCCATATATGCTGTGTGCAGTACAAGCTAAATTAGCTTCCATTAAACTTAATAAAGATGTCGCTTAATACATTTTTAAGTAGTCTAAATATTTATTGGTTACCTAAAAATAAACTCTACAGATAATTGTAGTTTGATTCAACATGAACGTGAACTGAAAACTATCGCTTACCTCTCCAATCAATCACATAAATAGCTTGACTACTTATCCAAGTGCTTAAAGGAATTTAAAGTGATGGCGATCGCATTTGTTGCATAGGGTTTTTCCTCTTCCCTCTTTACCCTTCATTTTTCACTCTTAGGAAGGGCGATCGCCCTCTATCGCATTTAAGTTTTAAATCAAGACGAGGTTTAGTAAATATAAATAGCCTGTCCAGCGATGAGTAGTGCGACTGTCAGACTCAGTGCCCAAATATCGAGAGTGCTGCCTTTGGGCATCTCTGCAACGGGTGGCAAGCCACTATAGCCCCTCGATAGCATTGCCTGATGAATGCGATCGCCACGTTCGTAGGTGCGAATAAATAACGAACCAATCATATTTCCTACAACCATGCGTTGCCAGTGACCACTTGCGGTTAAGTTGCGGGCAGCAGATGCCCGACGCATGGCACTAAACTCATCGATTAAAACACTGAGATAGCGATACATGGAAGCAAAAATGGCGATGAGTAAGGGTGGCACTTTGAGGATCTCTAACGCTCGCAATAAAGCCGGGATGGGGGTCGTCAAGATCAAGACATTGAGTAGGGTCAGCGAAAGCATGGTTTTTAGTGTCACGCTTGCCAATGTGGTCAGCCCGACGGATGTAATTTGAATGATGCCCCAGCTCCACAAGACAGTGCCCCCCTGGTGAAACAGGGTGCCCAAGAGGATCACCGCGACAAATGCAAATTCAACCGCAATCCGGCGGAGTAGTGCGGGCAATGTTACCTGGCTGATCAAAATTACGGTGATTAGCCCTGCTGCGTAAGTTGCCCATGTCCACCAGTGTCCATTCGTCGTTAAGGCGATCGCAAAAACAGACAAAACCGTACACAGAACACGGGTCTGAGGAGCTAACTTATGCCACAGGGAAGAACGCTGGCTGTCTAGATCGAGATGAAACGCTCCAATATGGAGTAGTAGCATGGCTAGTAAATTCGAGGGTAGAGATAACGGGCAATCGGGCAGATCCACAGCTGCTTGGAACCAGAGGGGCGATGGGTTGCAGTTCTGCACTTCGTATAGCGGTTCTGCGATCGCGTTGAGATAGGCGATCGCATCGGGCTATAAAACGCGTTCATTTTGAGCAAGCAATGGCTTTGCCATTGCTTGCTCAAAACGTTAAGGATTGCGGATGAGTGAACCTGTAGGTTTCCTGAGAGCGACGGCGGAGCCGTCGCTCTCAGGAAACATGTGACAACGTTAATAGCCCCCTAAATCCCCCAATTCTGGGGGACTTTGAGCAATCTGGCTCCCCCCGAATTGGGGGTTGGGGGGCAAATTCGTACGTCTATTCAGCGAAGCCTAAAGATGTGATTAATCGCGTCTTCACCAGAAGTCACCCCAACATGGATGAGAAGCAGGAGGTGATACAATCCACAATCCTCAGGAATGGGGCAAATCCACAATCCTCAGGAATGGGGCAGTGATTCCGATGGAGGTGTCTTTTTCACCAAAAGTTTGCCGCATCCCCAGGCAACCCCGAAGGTGACTAAGGTGCCCAATAAGCCAGCCATGGATGTTGCCACACTATCGGGCGCTCCTTTGAGTTCGTAGCCATCAAATACTTTGGCAAATGGCAATTGACGGGCGGGAGCGTCAGCTAGTTCTTTATCTGTAAACTCTAAATCTTCTGCAACTCGGTTCAAGCCATCGGGGTGGGGGCTAGCAAAGGGAGAAAGAAAAACAGCAATCAAAACGGCACTGCCTAGCCCAACCAGTACAAAAGCCAGGTTGGTTAGAGTCGATGAACGATGATGCATGGTGAAATCCTCTGCGTAAAGGGGGCTATGGTGAAATGTTTCAATAGAGGAACCTTCTGCCCATGAATCCTGAGATTGGATAGGCAAAAGCAGGTCTCAAAAATTAGCCCTGTCATCTATCGAGTGATCAGGGGTTGGGTAGACCTGACAGAACGACGCGGCGGATCAAACAGCAAATCAGGGCGAGTTCGCCAAACATAGCTGGTTGCCATGAGTGTAATGATGGCTTCACCGACGCCAATCAGGATATGCCATAGCAACATTGCTGATAGCCCAATAGTTAAGGGAACGGTGCCCGATAGTGCTAGCTGTAGCGCACAGAGTATGGCAGCAATGACCACACTAGACCAGGAGGCGATCGCCACACCGAATGCCATCCCTCGCCAAGTATTAAATCCAGTCACCGAGCGGATTGCTTTGTAAAGGTAGTACCCTCCAAAGGTGCCTATCAGACCCATATTGACGACGTTAGCGCCCAAGACCGTTAAGCCCCCATCTTGAAACAAGGCTCCCTGGACGATGAATACCACCGTCATCACTAATGTTCCTGCCCAGGGCCCCAGCAACACGCCTGCTAATGTACCGCCCATCAAATGCCCAGAGGTGCCCCCCGGTACAGGAAAATTAATCATCTGTGCAGCAAAAATAAAAGCAGCACAGACACCCATCAGCGGCACGATGCGGTCTTGATATTCCACTTTGACCCGATTTAATGACAACGCAATAAGGGCGATCGCGATTAGCCACGTGACCAGACTCACTGGCAAACTTAAGAAACCATCCGGGATATGCATTGCCAAATGGGGTTGCCCGGCAGGCACGCTAAACACGACAGGCAGAAAACCCGGAACAAATCTTTCAACCATAATGCACAATACTTCGTCAGCAAAATTTATGGACAATCGCCGCAATGGGGACAAAAATGGGGACAAAAATTTAGAAGTTTGTTTTTGCAAGCACGGCGTTGCAACACTTACAAAAATGAATCTTCCGGTTTATCAAATCCACGATCCTAATCAGCTTTAATCAATAACAGGGAGTGAGAACCTATCCGGAACGTTGATTTTTCGTACCGTTCGGGCGCGCAAAATTAACTCCTCTAACCACTTTTCAGATAGGTTCCTAGTATGTATCTGCTTTAGTAAACTAAGTTGAATCCAAAAATTCAATCCTCTAAGGGGGGATAAACACCTAAACTTAACCGAGAATTAAGGTTTCCTAGGATAGATGTTGGTTTAGAGGCATCAACTAACTAACCCGTAATTCTCTTGAAACGAATTGGGACATGGCGTAATCCAGCGATGAAAGTTGGGGTAATCCCGGAAATGTACTGATTTTTTGTGTCGCGGGCGTCGCCCGCGACACAAAAAATCAGTACATGAATATCACTACCCACCTTGGTATTGTGTCTTTGTTAATGTGTCTGAATTGTGTCTGAACTACCCTATAACCGATAGGACGTGCTACAAGGGATATTGACCGCTCAGCACTACCTATGAACACCGCTACTCCTGACGCCATTCCTCGTGTTCTGATTGTTGAAGCTGATGAATCGTTGGCACAGCAAATTAGCCTGGATCTCAAAGAATCTGGGTATGACATTGCGATCGCCGATGACTTTATCAATGCATTGAAACTATCAGCCGACTTCAAACCTTCTCTGATCGTGGTCGATCGGATGCTTTCTGGCGAATCGGGGTTGCAACTCTGCACCAATCTGCGAGGAAAAGGTATTCGCACCCCTGTTTTATTGCTGATGGCACGAGATTCAGTAGACGATCGCATCGCCTGTCTGGAAGCCGGAGCCGATGACTATTTCCTCAAACCTTACCGGACGGAAGATTTTCTCAAGCTGGTGCAACTCTATCTTCAGCCCGACACCCACAGCACCGAACAACTCCGCTTTGCAGACCTGGTGCTTGATCTGGCAACCCGTCGGGCGATTCGGCAAGATCGGGGCATTGATCTAACGATGAAAGAGTTTGAGTTACTCAAATATTTAATGGAGCATCCCCGCGAAGTTTTGACCCGCGAACAAATCTTAGAAAATGTTTGGGGCTACGACTTTATGGGCGAGTCCAATGTGATTGAGGTTTATATCCGGTATTTGCGGCTCAAAATTGAAGATGAAGGTGAGAAACGCCTGATCCAAACAGTCCGGGGCGTTGGCTATGTGCTACGAGAATCGTAATGTAAGTTTTGTCGTTGTAAACACGCGATCGCCTCTGCCATTTCTACCTGATGAAATTCGCCATAAAAGCGGCTGACACTGAGAAACGATTCGGGTGTGGCGAGACAAATGACGCGATCGCCCCAATATTGCATCAGTTTGATCATGTATCTGGGAGCAACCGGGGCACAGATGAAAATTAAGGCTGGCTGCTGGGCACGCAGGGCACGCGCCGCAACTGCCATCGTCATGCCCGTTGCAATGCCATCATCCACTAAAATCGCAATTTTTCCGGTGGCGCTAACCGTAGGGCAATAGGGTGCAAATGCCTGTCGCAATGCGTTTGCTTTATCATGAGCTTCTTTTAACGCCGTTCGCCAGCAACCGATATTCCGCAAGGTAAAGTACGCATACCGCGACCGAATCGCATGACCATCGGCTGTAACCGCCCCAATGGCTAATTCTGGGTTATCCGGTCGTGTAACTTTTTTAGCGACGATCAGATCTAACGGACAGCCCAATTGCTGAGCCAGGGGTTCTGCAACGGGGATGCCGCCGCGTGGCAAAGCATAGACGACAGGCTGATGGTGACGATCGTTGGGCGCTAACCGCGCTATTTCTGCCAAGACAGCCTGAGCCAATTGATGACCAGCGTCATCGCGATCGCGAAACAAGGGTAGATAAGACATCACTCCCTCCAGCAATGTGCGGTGGGATCACCCAATCATCATGACAGGGATTTAGGGGAACCTCCGACAGGCAGTCGCACAGACGTTTTACCGTAGCCTGCTTTCTATCGGGTATGCCACACCCCCACGGGGGGAATTACAGCTTAGGATCGTGGATTAATAAAACCGAAGATTTATTTTTGGAAGCGCGGCGGAGCCGCGCTTCCAAAAATAAACTTCCGGATTTTAATTAATTTGTAATCCTTAATAGATCTGCGTTCCTTAGGATTTAGGCTGATTTCTCATTGGTATAAGATTAGCAATATCCATCTGGCGACGCTGAAAGATACAAATTAGCCCTGATGTTTCGTCCTAAAATCTAAGAGTTCCACTCCGTCTAACGGGATGCTCTATGAAAACTCAAACCAATCATGTTTATTTGGGGGATCAAGAGCCTCTACTTTCATTTTAAAGCTGTTAAATCCAGATGTTGCTGACGTTCACGTAAGTTCAGAAGCCTGGATTCTGCCCGATTTAAAGCATCTGATTTAAAGTCAATTTGCGATCGCCTTCTTATCAACTTAGTGGTTTCCTTGCAACGTATTCATGTCTAGCGACGAACAATTTAGTTTATTTAATTTGGCAGACACTTCTGTTTCAGCCCCCCCGGCAGATTTTGATGCCAATCTGATCCCGACGAGTGCGAAAGTTCCAGTTCCCCCCGGAACGTATACCGACATGGAAACGATGGGCGACCATTGTAATCGTTGTCAACGTTGCGATTTAGGGGCAGGGCGCACCCATGCCGTGATTGGGCGCGGTAGCCTGGATGCACCAATTATGATCGTCGGCGAAGGTCCGGGGCAAAATGAAGACGAGACTGGACTGCCGTTTGTGGGCAAAGCTGGACAACTATTAGACAAAATTTTGGCATCGGTGAATATTACCGAAGCCGATGTCTTCATTTGCAATATCGTCAAATGCCGTCCTCCCGGCAACCGTGCCCCGACGACCGACGAAATGGATGCCTGCCGTCCATACCTGATGGAACAAATTCGCATGGTCGATCCTCAGATCATTCTCTTAACGGGGGCATCGTCTGTGCGCGGTATTACCGGAGACAAACGCGGCATTACCAAAATTCGGGGGCAATGGATTGAATGGGAAGGGCGGATGTGTATGCCGATCTTCCATCCGGCGTATTTACTGCGCAACCAATCCCGTGAAAAAGGCAGTCCCAAATGGCATATGTGGCAAGACATCCAGGTTGTCCGCCAAAAGCTCGATGAAATTCGGGGTCAGACGGCTTAACGTGTCGTCCGAATCTGGCACGGCGTCATCCCCACCCATAACCCTTAATCGCTAATCCCTAACCTCTAACCCCTGATGAATAGTACAATTGCGATCGCGCCCCCATCCTTTTCGCCAAATCTGAATTAGTGGATAATTCCTCTGACTTGACAGGTCTTGATCTCAAACAGTTGTTCCCTTTTGACCTGGATGACTTCCAGAAAAGGGCGATCGCTGCTCTCAATATTGATGCATCGGTAGTCGTTTGTGCTCCCACGGGTTCTGGCAAAACGCTGATTGGGGAATATGCCATCCATCGTGCATTGGCACAGAAAAAGCGTGTGTTTTACACTACGCCGCTGAAAGCATTGTCTAATCAAAAACTCAGAGATTTTCGCGATCGCTTTGGTGTCGAACAAGTTGGCTTGCTCACCGGAGACACATCGGTTAACCGAGATGCTCCCATTTTGGTGATGACCACAGAAATTTTCCGTAACATGCTGTACGGCACTCGTATTGGCGAAGTGGGCACGTCCCTGCAAGACTTGCAAACCGTTGTTTTAGATGAATGTCATTACATGAATGACATCCAGCGGGGCACTGTCTGGGAAGAATCCATTATCTACTGCCCCCGTGAAGTGCAATTAGTGGCACTCTCGGCAACGATCGCCAATAGTGACCAGCTGACGGATTGGATCAGCCATGTGCATGGGTCTACCGAGCTAATCTATTCCGACTTTCGCCCGGTACCCTTAGAATTTTCGTTTTGCACGAACAAAGGGTTGTTTCCTTTACTCAGTCCCAACGGCAAAAGCATTAATCCGCGCCTCAAGCCCAAAGGTAATCCACGCGGACGGCAAGACATTCCCTCGATGATCTATGTCATCGCCCAACTGCAAAAACGGGATATGCTGCCCGCCATCTACTTCATTTTTAGCCGCAAGGGGTGTGAAAAAGCGCTAGAAGAATTGCACCAGGCGTTGCAAGAGGCGGGCGATTATCGGTTGGTCAATGCTGCCGAAACGCAACTGCTGCGCCAGAAAGTTGATGCCTTTTTGCAATCCAATCCCGAAGCCGCTCGCAGTGGTCATGTCGAACCGTTGTATGACGGCATTGCTGCCCACCATGCCGGAATTTTGCCCGCCTGGAAAAGCCTGATCGAAGAACTATTTCAGCAAGGGCTGATCAAGGTGGTGTTTGCGACCGAAACCCTGGCAGCCGGAATTAATATGCCTGCTCGAACAACGGTGATTTCGAGTCTGTCTAAACGGACTGATCGGGGGCACCGTTTACTGAATGCGTCCGAATTTCTGCAAATGTCTGGACGGGCAGGACGTCGGGGCATGGATCAACAGGGCTATGTCGTCACCATTCAAACCCGATTTGAGGGGGCAAGAGAAGCGTCCTATCTGGCAATCTCTGGGGCAGACCCGCTGATTAGCCAGTTTACCCCCAGCTATGGCATGGTGCTAAATTTGCTGGAAAATCATACTCTGGAAGAAGCCAGAGAGTTGATTGAGCGTAGCTTTGGGCAATATCTTTCGACCCTCTACCTCAAACCCCAGCAAGGCGAAATCGATCGTCTGGAAGCCGAATACGAGCATCAACAGGCACAACTTGCCCATGTAGAGCCGGGGGTTTTGGCAGGCTATGAAAAATTGCATGAGCGTCTTAAGGAAGAAAGACGGCTGCTAAAAATCTTGCAGCAACAGTCGCATGATGGACGTACACACGATATGACACGGGCGATCGCCTTTGCCGTAGCGGGAACCATTTTGACGCTCAAAGGCAAGCATGTGCCTGTGGCAACTCCGTTACCAGCGGTGCTGGTGACCAAGATGCAGGGTGCCGGACAAGCTCCCTATCTGCTGTGTTTGGGGCAAGACAACCGCTGGTATATTGTGGCAGTGGCAGATGTGGTGGGGTTATATGGCGAATTCCCCCGCATCGCAGCGGTCGATCACCTGGTGCCACCGCTGGATATGGCGTTAAAACTGGGGTCTTCTCGAAAAGGCAACGAAGATACGCTGGCGATCGCCCAGCGCATTCCCCAGATTTCCCCGGTTGCAGACCTGCCTCCCGAAGTCCAAACCCAACAAGAGCAGGTCGAGCTGATCGAACGGCAGATTCAGTCTCATCCAGCGCATCAACTGGGCAATCCTGCCAATCTCCTCAAGCGGCAACAACGCCTGGTCAAAATCGCTGAAGAAATTCGCGATCGCAAAGGCAAACTTGATAAACAAGCCGAACGCTATTGGAACGAATTTCTCAGCCTGATGGAAATCTTGCAACAGTTCGATTGTTTAGAACAAGTGTCGTCTTCCGCCGGATCGGCACAGGATGAGTGGAAACCGACTGCTATGGGTCAAGTGGCGGCGGCTATCCGGGGAGATAACGAACTCTGGCTGGGGCTGGCGCTGGCGTCAGGTGAACTAGACCACCTGGACCCGCATCATCTTGCAGCCGCCTGCTCGTCGTTGGTCACTGAAGTGTCTCGTCCAGATAACTGGGCACATTACACTGCATCCCCTGAGGTCGATGAAGCCTTACGCGGCTTACGGGGGGTACGTCGCCAACTGATCCAAACTCAATATCGTCGCCAGGTTGCCCTACCTGTGTGGATGGAGATGGACTGGAGTGGATTGGTCGAACAGTGGGCATTGGGAAGCGAGTGGGCTGATTTGTGCACCAACACCAGCCTGGACGAAGGCGATGTGGTTCGCATTTTGCGCCGGACGCTAGATTTTCTCTCGCAAATTCCTCATGTGCCCCATTTACATGACGACCTGAGGCGCAACGCCCATCGAGCCATCCAATTAATCGATCGCTTTCCCGTTAACGAAGCCATTAACTAGGGCGTGTGTTAAAACTCGCTAAGAGAGTTGTTTTTTCGTACGCGAAGCGCACGAAAAAACAACTTTTAAAACAGCCCCTAACCTGAGTTCGTTAAATACAAAAACGGCATCGTGGGGCGCGGAGCGCCCCACGATGCCGTACAAAATCAACCCGCACCGCGCTATAGAAAGGTCATGATCACTTTGATTGCTCCGTGCGAGGCTCAAACCCCTGATGGTAGTTGGCATATACCTCTTTGGCAGGAAGATTTAGGGACTGATCTAACCGTTGCGAATTCTGTATATAAATTACATAAAAACTCTGAATTGCACAAAGAATATAATGTTAACTAATGCTTTTCTAAAAAAAATAACCTACTTTTGTGCAGAAAGAGGAGGGTTTGCGAGAGAAGAAGCTTGATCCAGGGTTTCAGCAAGTGACAAGGGTCACAACAGGGCTTGAGAACAATCACAAATCTGCATGATTCGGATCGCTTCCTATAACTCCGGACTTAGACATACTAAAGGAGACTCAACTCTAGCCGAGTCATCAACAGGGAACACACGACTTGCCGACAGATTCCACAGCGGAGACTGTCGGTTTTTTATGGAAATTAAGATGTGTAGTAACTTTTGATACTTAAACATACGGAATCCGTAGTTATCGCATGGCTCCCATCGTGTTTTTCCAAGACAACTCTTTGCACAAGATTTCTAGCGCTCGTTGTTCTGCTCCGGAAAAAAGACCGCTTTCGGCTAGTTCTTTTAAGACTTGCTGTGTCAGTTGGGCAGCAAAGCTACCCCCAAATCGGAGCAGGTGACTGTAATAGCAAAACTGAGGACGCTGGTCTTGATTGAGGTGAAATTGATAGATTTCGTCGGGAAGCATGGTGAATACCGACGTATTAACGGGCACGACAACACGGGGGATGCCATGTACACCATAGGTCAGTTCTTGAGTCTGCTCCAACGCTCCAATCAAAACGATGCCCAGCAACGTCCGGGTTTCATTGATTAAGTCGGGCGTAAACAAGGGGTCGGGTTCACTGGTCAAACGGGGACCGCTATTGGCAAACATCGGATTGTCGAGCACAGAGTTGTAGATAATGCCGACTGCCCAATGGCGCTTGCCCGGTTCTTCGAGCTTGACGAAACTGCCAAAGCCATAGTCTCCAGCCTGGGGTGGACGGTCTACATCGCGATCGCCATCTAGTTGCACAATGTAGTCGCAATGAGAGTTGGACTTAACGACTTTGCCGAGTCTCATAGGAAATATTCCTGATCAAGCGAAAGGATGCGTCCGTACAATGGTAAATCTTTTTTCTCAAATCGGGCATGGCTTCATTTTTCAGGCGCACCCTTGAGGCGCGGAACTGAAACAAACCCCAATCATAAATTTCTATGGTCTCACCCAGTTGCTGTTGACCTAGCGTAGGGGCATAGCATTTGGTAAAAAATCCTTGATTGACCTCGAAAATCCCCATCCAAATGCTATGCCCTTACAGGATTGGATAGCACCGACAGAAAATCCGTCAGAATTAGGATCGCAAATTCATTAAAACTTGGACGTTTCTGTGTGGAAGCGCGGCGTCGCCGCGCTTCCACACAGAAATCTTTGGTTTTGCTAAATCCACTCATCATTCTGAAGGCTGCCGGTTCAGCGACTGAGCTTGATATTATTTGGTTACAAATCTCTAAACCTGTCTCAGCCTTACATCCCTTGAGCTATTACCGCCGACAACCCAACGCCTTCCCGATCGCTTACCTCAACGACTTACGCGGCGAGATTTTGGCGTGCCCGTACTTCACCGTGAATAATCTAAATCGAGATTTTATTGGCACTAAAGGCTTCTCCATCGTCTTTCGGCGTTCTGGACTGGTAGCCGTGGAGCGCCAATTTCCTTTCTTTAAGCCCTATCTTGACCTGGCACTAGATGCTGGTTGTAATGCCTTTTATCTCAACCCCTTACTGCTACAAAAAGATTCGCGGGTTGATCCGCATATCGATCGCTCATTACGGTCTTATTGCAAAACCGTTGACCCACCGGCAATGGTCAGCGTTCTCTATATTCAAGTGCCTGATCCGCTTCAAGGGGGTGAGTTGGTCTTACGCAACCACAAAAAGCAAGTTGGACAGGTTAAGCCGACCGTAAATACATTGCTTTGCTTTCAGGGTGATTTAAGTCATGCGGTAACGGCAGTGCAAACGCCGGGTGTGCGGCTGAGTTTGGTTTGCGAACAATACAACCTGGATGACGACGAGCTACAAGAGATTCCAGAATTTACGGTTGAATCTAGAGCCGCAAAGCAGGTTTATGGGCGAGCTTAGCCCCGTCAAATTTTCGGTATTGCTTAATCGCGGGATGAATTTGACCGTGAAACCGAAGGTTTCACGGTCAAATTCATCCCGCGATTAAGCAACGCCAAATTTTCTCTATTTTCTGGGTTTTTTCTGATCTTTAGAAGCCTGGTTGAGACGCCTCATATCACCCATAAAACCCCGTTGGTTTTGTAACTTCAACCCATGAATCCGTTTTTGCTGATATGCCTTGACTGCTTCGGCTAAGGGATGGGATGGATCAATTTTTAGATGGGTCAGTGACGTTACCAGCACTTTCCCTCCCGTTTGCTTGGTGTTGACAGCACACATGATGCCACCCATGTCGCCTGAATATTTGACCAGCGTAACGTCTAGTTCATCATCGGGGGCAACCCGTTCTCCTTGCTGATGCAAGACTTTCAAGAATTCCTTTCCCGGACGCACTGTAAAGGGCAGGCTTGCTTCTAACTGATCGGTTAGGGCGATCGCCTCGCTGTAGTTATCAATTTGCATCAGTTCTACCTGCTTTGAGATCAGGGGCAACCCAAAATCAGAATACCTCAAACGTCTGACTTCAGCTGTGCGGTATCTGGGCATACATTGATAGATAACCCTTTGATTTCACGGCAAATTCACGTCCTAGATCTGCAATGCCTTGTATAGCGGCGCATTAGGGCCAGGACGGTGTGCAGGGAATGAAACCCCTGCATGGGGTCATCTCCCTTACCTCCCTAATGTCCTAACTGGATTGCGTAGAACCATAACTGGCTTGTGATAAGAATCTTTATATTGTTGGTACACTATTTGATACATCTTGGTCGTGATTTCGGCAAACGAACTTCGGGAAGGTAGCCCCTGCACAGATCCTGATCCTGGTACGTCTGGTGTCAGTCCCTAACTTGTCGATATGTCTTTCAGCTCACTAACCTGAATTTTTTCATATAGCACTATACATATTAGGCAAGTTAGGTAAGGGCAAGGGGTCTGCCCTTGCTCCAGTGTTGCTTTTCTAGATATGGGGGTAATAGTCGAGTAAGGCTTACGCAGTGAGCTTTTCTCAACTATGGTCTATGCCTCTGACACTCAACGGGTTAGACCGACTGCTTGAATCTGTGATCCTTAGTGAAATCTTTACGGCTACAAAAAATTTCGGGTTTCACCCGATAAAACTTGAGTCGCTCTCTCTGAAATCGGGTAACAATTTAGAGCAAGAATTTTTTAGAGGCAATCTTGCGATTTTTATCAATTTTCAGGTGATACCCATGAGCCATCAGTCCATAGCGTTGTGCAGGTTGATTCAGCACGCTGTTGTGGGGCGCTCCGCGCCCCACAACAGCGTTTCTGTACTTAACGAACTTGCACACCGCTATAAGGAGCGTGAATTTAGTAAAACCTTTGGATTTTATTACATCCACGATCCTAACGAAATGTTCTCGATCCGTAGTTCATGAGTTGGATAAGCGTGCGGAGCGCGCTTGTCCAACTCATGAACTACAGAGTTGAAACACTATCGATGGCTGAATTTGGGTTGGTGTATCTCGATAGTTGAACTTTTGACCTGATCAACTCTCACTACATGGATCTGCTACCGATGTCCGATAGCTCTAGGGGTAAAGCGTTTCGCACTACATCCGATCAATTCAGTGATGAACATCTTCACCAACGCATGGAGGAGTTCAAACAAACTCAGGCGGCTTTAGCGGAGAGCCAACGGCGGTTGACCAGTTTGATCGATGCCTTACCGGGCATTGTTTTTTCTTGCTCAAACGACCCAGATTGGTCGATGACGTATCTCAGCGAAGGCTGCTTTACGCTGACAGGCTATCGCAGTGAAGAATTGACCGGGCAACACCGATGCATCACCTACAACGCCATTACCCATCCGGAAGATTTACCTAACGTTCTTCAGACCATTGACATGGCGATCGCCACTCGCAAACCGTATGTTGTCGAGTACCGAATTCGGACTAAAACGGGTGAAGAAAAATGGTTATGGGAAAAAGGCAATGCCGTGTTTCAAGCCGATCAGGTACTGGGTCTAGAGGGTTTCATTACCGATATTACCGAGCGCAAACAGGCTGAAAACGCTTTACAAGAGAGTGAGGCAAAAAACCGCGAGAATGAAAGCTTTTTACGGCTAATTCTCAATAACATTCCCCAGCATATTTTTTGGAAAGACCGCAACTCCGTATACTGCGGAGTCAACCAGGTCTTTGCACAGGCCGCCGGATTTGACCATTCCCAAGACCTGATCGGCAAGACGGATTATGACTTGTGGTCGCCAGATCTGGCAGAGCGATATATTGCCAGAGATCAACGCATCATCGCAACCGATACAGCCGAATTACATATCATTGCCTATAAAACCCTCGCAGACGGTCAGAAAGTATGGCAGGACGTCAACAAAATTCCGATTCATGATGCTGCGGGCAACGTCATTGGGATCTTAGGCACCTCTGAGGATATCACCGAACGAAAAGTAGCCGAATTGCTGTTGGCGCACCAAAAACGAGTGCTGGAGATGATTGCCACGCATCATCCCCTCTCAGATATTTTAGAAGCGCTGGTTGAAATTGCTGAGGCACACTCGCAAGCAACAATCGGGTCGATTTTGCTGTTAGACGCCGATGAAATGTGTCTTCGCCATATTGCGGCACCCCGGTTACCAGGGGGTTATATCCAGGCAATCGATGGCAGCCCTATTGGCGCAAGGGCAGGCTCTTGTGGAACGGCTGTTTATCGGCAAGAAACCGTCATTGTCCACGATATTGCGACTGACCCGCTTTGGGAAGATTATAGAGACGTTGCCCTCCAGCATGGGTTGCAGGCCTGCTGGTCGATGCCAATTTTTTCTTCGCAAAAGAAAGTGCTGGGCACCTTTGCTACGTACTATCGCGAACCTCGCATTCCCAATGATCAAGAGTTGCAATTGCTGAAAACGGTGACGCAACTTGCCGGGATTGCGATTGAACGGAAACAAGCCGAAGCCATCCTGGCAAAGCGGGAGAAATATTTAGTGGCATTAGTGGAAGTTCAGCAATTATTGATTGCTTCAGAAAATATTGATGAACTCTACAGCAACATTTTAGAACCGCTAGGGCGTGCCTCTGGAGCCAGCCGCATCTCCATTTATGAAAACCATCAGACCGAGTCTGGACAATTGATGATGGTGCATCGCTCAGAATGGTGTGCTGTGGGTATCGACTCAGCTCCTAACAATTCGCCGTTTAACCCTCTTGCCTATGCAACCTTTGCACCCCAATGGTTAGCGGAGATGCAGCAGGGCAATATTCACAGTAGCCTGGTGAGTGATTTACCCAGGTGCGATCGCCACTTTTTTGAGCAACAGGGTGTCTTGTCCATTTTGGAAGTGCCTTTAATCGTTAATGGCGAGTTTTTTGGATTTATTGGCTTCGACAACTGTGTTGAGGCGCGTCTCTGGGAACCCCTGGAAACAGAATTATTACAAGCCGCTGCCGTTTCGATCGCCCTGATGCAAGAACGCTGTCAAGCCAGAGAAGCGATCCAACAAGCCGAGGCAAAGTACCGCAGTATTTTTGAAAATGCGGTAGAAGGCATCTTTCGCACCACCCTGGATGGTCAGTATCAGATTGTTAACCCGATGCTGGCAAAGATTTATGGCTATGACTCGCCTGACGATTTGATGACATCGCTCACCAATATTCAGCAGCAACTGTATGTACTCCCTCATCGGCGGCTGGAGTTTGTCCATCACATCCAGGCAGAAAAAGCCGTGTGGGGATTTGAATCTCAGGTCTATCGCAAAGATGGCAGTACGATTTGGATTTCTGAATCGGCACGGGCGATTTATAATGCTGCCGGTCAACTGATTGGCTATGAAGGTACGGTCGAAGACATCACGTTACGCAAACAGTCTGAAGCCGAACTTCATAAACGCGATGATCTATTACAAGGTGTAGCCGAAGCCAGCAATTGCTTACTGCTCAACACAGATCTGGCGATCGCCATTCCTGACGCACTGGCAATTTTAGGAAAAGCGGCAAAAGCCGATCGGGCGTACATCTATAAAAATTATCCCCACCCCAATACAACGCAAGTCTGCGTTAGTCTGCGGTTTGAATGGACGAATGAAAACGTTAGATCGGGACTGGATCAGCCCCATTGCCAGCATCTCACCTACGGCGAAATGGGGACAGACCGATGGTACGAAGCGTTTCAGGCGGGGCGATCGATCGCAGGCATTACGCGCAATTTTTCTGAAGCCGAACAAGACTTACTCAGCCGTGATGACATCCTATCCATTTTGATGGTGCCCATTTTTATCGACGAACAACTTTGGGGATACATCGGCTTTGACGATTGCCATCACGAACGTGAATGGACTGCCAGTGAGGAATCGATCCTTGTAGCGATCGCGGCTAGCATTGGCGGAGCCATCAAACGCCAGCACACCGAAGAACAGATGCGCTACCAGGCATTTCACGATGCGTTGACGGGGTTACCCAATCGGGTTTTGTTTGACCAGCGGCTTAGTCTTCATCTTGCCCATGCGCGTCGTACAGAGGAATTGCTGGCGGTTTTGTTTCTGGATCTCGATCGGTTTAAAACGATTAATGACACCCTCGGCCATGCCATTGGCGATCAACTCTTGCAGCAGGCAACGCAACGTCTCAACACCTGCCTGAGAGAAGAAGATACCATTGCCCGTTGGGGTGGCGATGAATTTACCCTAATTTTGCCTAATATCAAAAGCCCTGAAGATGCTGCTAAAATTGCCCAACGCATTTCTAGAGCCTTCAAACCTGCATTTTACTTAGACCAGCACGAACTCTACATTACCAGTAGCATTGGCATTTCCCTCTATCCGTACAATGGCACGGATGCCGAAACCTTAGTCAAAAATGCCGATGCTGCCCTCTATCGAGTAAAGGAACAAGGTCGCAATAACTATCAGTTTTATAGCATTTCTATCAATCCCAAAGCCTCTGAATTATTGACGTTAGAAAATAGCCTCCATCATGCATTAGAGCAAAATGAATTTGTGATTTACTATCAACCCCAAGTCAATGTGACGACGGGAAAAATTACGCAGATGGAAGCGCTACTCAGATGGCAACACCCTCAATTAGGATTGATATCCCCATCTACATTTATTGGTTTAGCCGAAGAAAATGGATTAATCATCCCCATTGGCGAATGGGTGCTACGGGCGGCATGTGCGCAAAATAAGGCATGGCAGGCGATGGGTCTGGCTCCTATGCGGATTGCCGTTAACCTCTCTGCGCGCCAATTTCAACAACCCAAATTGCTCGAACAAATTCAAGGCATTCTATCAGAAACCCAACTTAACCCAGTAGAGCTAGAACTAGAAATTACAGAAACGGCAGCAATGCAAGATATCGAATTTACAACCACTGTGCTTCAATCATTGCGGCAGATGGGAGTGCGAATTTCGATGGATGATTTTGGCGCAGGGTATTCTTCTCTGGGCTATCTCAAAAAATTCCCCCTACATAC
This sequence comes from Calyptranema fuscum S582, assembly GCF_055793305.1. Classification (NCBI taxonomy): domain Bacteria; kingdom Bacillati; phylum Cyanobacteriota; class Cyanophyceae; order Oculatellales; family Oculatellaceae; genus Calyptranema; species Calyptranema fuscum. The sequence goes on along the minus strand of NZ_JBSLYH010000029.1, from coordinate 7,141 downwards.
CTTAAAAATCGATCGCTCCTTTGTTCAAGATCTGGCAGAGAATGCAGATGATTCAGCCATCATCAGCGCCATCATTACCCTGGGCAAAGGGCTGAATCTCAATGTTGTGGCAGAAGGCGTAGAAACTCAGGCACAGTTGGCAATATTGCGATCGCTCAACTGCTTTGAAATGCAAGGCTACTGGTTTAGCCCACCGATGGATCTGCCAACGGCAACTCAATTTTTAAAGCAGCATCCTTACCAGACCGTAGATACTGCATTGCTAAACCACTACCCAACCCCAGACTTTTCTTCCTTGCAACATTAAATGGGATTCAGGATCACCATTGAACCAATATAGCGCTGTGCAGGTTGATTCAGTACGGTGTTGTGGGGCGCGGAGCGCCCCACAACACCGTTTCTGTACTTAACGAACTTGCATACTGCTATAGCGATCCTATTGGATGCGTGACAATGATCAGGTGTGAAAGCACCTGATTTCGGCGCAATTTTCAAGTGCGCGACGTCTAGGTTGTTGAGCGAGAGCCGCGCGGAGCGCGGCTCTCGCTCAACAACCACAATCCATCTAGGCACGAAGCGCCATTAGTCTATCAGTAGAGGGGTGTGGAGGCTACGCCTCCACACCCCTCTATTTCGTTTAACTTTGAAGAGTATTGGGTTTATCTGTGGCTTAGATTCCAGAGCCATTGAGAAATTCTTCAATCGCTTTATCTTGTAAGCGGCAACTGACCCGAGCCACGCTATCGACTGAGTCAGCACCCCAGCTCAAAGAATCGTCTTTGTGGATCGCCAAAGATGCATAGACATACGCAGGTGCAGGTGCAGGTGCAGGTCTAAGCGCAATATCTTTCAACGATTGTAGTTCTTGTTCTAACAGCTCAATCCGATCCACAAGGGCTCGGATCACCTGTGCTTCAGAATCTGGCAACTTACCATGTTCCAGTGGATCGACCCGCTCTCCAGATCGATAGACGATGCGTCCGGGCACACCGACGACTGTGCAATCTGCCGGAACATCTCGAAGGACGACGGAACCTGCTCCAATCCGGGCATTATTGCCAATCTGGATGTTGCCCAGCACTTTCGCGCCAGCCCCAACTACCACATTTTCTCCCAGTGTTGGGTGGCGTTTACCGCTTTCTTTGCCTGTGCCGCCCAGGGTCACACCCTGATAAATCAGGCTGTAATCGCCAACGATCGCCGTTTCACCGATAACCACGCCCATGCCGTGATCGATAAACACACCCCGCCCAATTACAGCACCGGGGTGAATCTCAATGCCGGTTAAAAACCGGGCGATGTGAGAAATCAAACGCGGAATGAACGGGATGCCTAAAAGCTGTAGACCATGGGCAAACCGATGAAACAATAAAGATTGCAGACCAGGATAACAGAACAACACCTCTAGCCAGTTGCGTGCGGCAGGGTCTCGTTCGAAAATAATGCGAAAGTCAGCAGCAAGAGCACTAAACACAGGCTGTCACCCTATTCTTCTGGTAAAACGAACCAATCATTATCTTAACGTTCGTCGAGACATAAATTCTGAGAGTGAGATTAAGGATGGGTTGAAACTCCCTTAGGGGATGTGATAAAACCCGGTGCTTTTGGAACGAGCGACGGCTCTGCCGTCGCTCGTTCCAAAAGCTAACGATCGCTCGGATAGGGGGCGCACTCTGAAAATTTTAGGGAACCTCTGGAGGTTTGCGATCGCCATTATGCATCTAGGGCGATCGCATAGGATAGGGTACACCATTTAGTTTTGCGATCGCTCCAACTTTTGATACAAAAATTTCCAGATACTTCCCTTCAGACCTGGGAGATTAAAGAGTGGATCTGGGCATTCTTAAAATTGAAGACATTAAACCCTGCTCCTCACACTTGAGTGGGTTTAGAAACCAATTTCCACTTACTTTCATCCTATTTTCAGCCACCATGAATTCTAAAAGTAGAAAAATACTTTCCCCTATGTGGCAATATCTTAATCAGCCACTTTTCAATGCCCAATCTCCTGCAATCTTAAATCCTCGTCGATTCTGGTATTCCTATCAAATTCAACACCTTGAGCGCTGTTGGTTTAGAATGTATCGACCGGAAGAACACTATCGCAGTTAGTGGATCAGGGAGATGGACTGGCTGTTCATTTCCTATTTCAGATAAATGGTATGAATCATATTTCGCAGTTGAAAGGGTTAGTGGTTGCCGTTTAAAAGTTATGAAACCCTAACTCTTTCAAACCTGTTTAAAGAAACAAAAAACTTTTCTTTAAAGTTTCTTATTTTAAGAACTTTTCTAGAACTCTTACTTCTATTGTCGTGTATTCTAGCCAATTTAAAATTTAGATAAAGATCGGATGTAAAACCCGAGTTTTTACATCTGCATATAGTGAGACGCAGCTTCACATAAATCGGTATATGGCAATCCTATTTGATTTGTGAAAATGATTAGTTGTGAAAGCGCCCGCCCGAAGGGCGGGCGCTTTCACAACTGACTCAGGATCGCTACAACTAACCCATAAGAGACGCTTACCTGAGCAGCTATACAACAGGGTACAGGGTAAGAACCCCTGTACCCTGTTGCGATAGGTTTAAAGGGAATTGACTATGTTGCAAACACCAAATTTTGCAACATGGGGGGTTGGGGGCTTCGCTCCCAAGAGGGGTTCCACCCCTTCACCCCTTACAAAACTTTCGTTTTGCTGTACCAGTGGTCTGTCTATTAAAAATTGACAGTTAAAACGGGTGATGTGCCGCGCTTCGCGCGGCACATCACCCGTCAGAAAATATTTGACAAAGCACTAGTTAGACACTTCGGCAATTTCGATCACACGACCATGCATGTCTTTTGCTAGAAAATTTAGCGGTTTTTCGCGCCTGATTTTATGCTTGACGCCGTGCGTTTGGATTCGCATCAAAATTAGCTCCAGGCAATCATGGTCAAAGCACACATGGCGTTGGCGATCTTTGGGTCCTAAGCTGGCACCTGAAATGACGTGCAATTGAGTATTTTTCTTCAGCTGATACCACAACCCGTCGGGGGTATCTTTATAGCCTTGACCCGCAGAGCTGCCAAAACTTCCTGCCGACATATAAAGAGGGTCTATACTGGCTGCACCTAACGTTTGCTCGTAATTGTAGTAGTAGTGCAGCGGCACATCTGCCGCAGGCAAATCTAACATGCCCTCGTAAAATTGTCTGGCTAGTTCTAGATCAGACACCATGACGGTGTGAACTTTTGGGGCACTGGTTAGAAACATCCACATTGCCCCTGCATAAGCAATGAGCAAGAGCACCATGATCCCCTGGGTCGATAGAAGACTATCTAACGGAAGATTCCAGAATGCGCCCAGAAGATGAACTGAAGGTAATCCAATAAGATCCGATAAAATCATGAACCGACGCAATCAAAATACAAGCGGTTTAACATATATAGACAGGTGCCAGTTGCTACTAGTTTAGCAGCGTTATTCCTGTTCCAGCTAAATAGAGTGATGTAAGCGAGGCTTAGTAAAGAATGACAGGACAGTTATTGCTGGTCGATGATGAACCCGGTTTGCGACAAGCCGTGCAAGCTTATTTAGAAGACAGTGGTTTTACCGTTCATGTTGCCGGTAATGCCCGCGATGGTTGGGAATTATTACAGCAAACTGCTCCAGATCTAGTCATTTCAGATGTCATGATGCCCCAGGTTGACGGCTATCAATTTCTTAAACAGATGCGAGAAGACCCTCGTTATCAGGCGTTACCTGTGGTGTTTCTAACGGCTCGTGGCATGACTACCGATCGCATTCAGGGCTATCAAGCGGGTTGTGATGCTTATCTTTCCAAGCCGTTTGACCCCGATGAATTGGTTGCGATCGTATCTAATTTGCTGAAACGCCGAATTGCAGCTACGGCAAGTGCAACGGATGGCGAAACCCCAGATATCGCCGATATGGCTCGTCAAATTGCTGAAATCAAAGCCATGCTGACTCAACGGGGCAGCATTGCCCAGACAGCAGCTCCAATTAAGTTAGATCTGACGCCTCGTGAGAAAAGTGTGTTGGAGTTGGTGGCAGAAGGGTTGATGAACAAAGAAATTGCTCGTCGGCTAGACACCAGCGTTCGCAATGTTGAAAAGTATGTAAGTCGTTTGTTTAGTAAAACAGGCACTAATAGCCGCACTGAATTGGTGCGCTATGCACTGGAACATGGGTTAACCAAATAAGAAAAACGGAGCACTGACCGTGCTCCGTCTTGACTTAGGGAGGAGGAGTTAACCCCGAACGTACTCAATTTTTCTGTTAGCGACCAATGCCTACATACCGGAAGCCAGCGCTTTCGAGGGCTTCTCGGTCAAGGAAATTACGACCGTCAATGATGACAGGGTTGTTCATCAGTTTTGACATTTTAGCGTAGTCGAGATTGCGGAATTGTGACCAATCCGTCACTAAAACCAGAGCATCACAGCCATCTGCCAGACGTTCTGGGTCGGTTTCGACAATGACGTTAGATAGCCCGTGGCGCATTCCGGTTTGAGACACCAGCGGATCATAGGCTTTGACCTTGGTGCCCAAGCGATTGAGTTGCTCGATCATATCCAGAGCCGGGGCATCCCGCAGGTCATCGGTGTCAGGCTTAAAGGTCAACCCCATGAGACCGACAGTTTTGCCTTTCAAAATTTTGAGCACTTGCTGAAGTTTTTCGATGACAATCAAGCGTTGGCGTTGGTTGACACTGACTGCCGATTTCAAAAGTTGGGCTTCATAGCCGTAGTCGTCAGCAGTGTGGATCAAGGCTGAAACATCTTTGGGGAAGCAAGACCCACCCCAGCCAATGCCTGCTTGCAAGAATTTGCTGCCAATACGAGAGTCCAAGCCAATGCCTTTGGCAACTTGGGTGACATCCGCCCCGACGCGATCGCAAATGTTGGCGACTTCGTTGACAAAGCTAATTTTGGTTGCCAGGAACGCGTTGGAGGCATATTTCACCATTTCAGCCGAGCTGAGATCGGTGGTAACGACGGGTACGGTGGGAGCGGTCTTATCTTCCGCAAACTGACGAGACACGATGGGCGCATACAGTTCCTTCATCATGGCGATCGCCTTTTGGCTGGTGCTACCCAAAACAATCCGGTCGGGATTAAAGGTATCGTAGACAGCCGAGCCTTCCCGCAAGAACTCTGGATTGCTAACCACATCAAAGGCAGCCTTGACTTCACCGCCCTCAACTTCTGCACCGGCGGGAACCAGAGACTTTTGCCGTTCAGCCACACCATCTAATACAATCATCCGCACCCAGTCACCAGAGCCGATGGGCACTGTGGACTTGTTGACAATGACTTTATAGTCGCCATTGAGATGATTGCCAATGCCACGGGCAACTGCTTCTACATAGCGAGTGTCACTTTCACCCGTTGGCATAGCAGGGGTGCCCACTGCAATAAACAAAATTTCGCCGTGGTTGACACCGGCATTCAGGTCTGTTGTGAAATGAATACGTCCTGCGTCAATGGACGCTTTCATCAATTCTGACAATCCCGGTTCAAAAATCGGAGATTGCCCAGATTGCATAATCTTGACCTTCTCTTCGTTATTGTCTACGCAGATCACATCATGACCAATGTGAGCCAAGCAAACACCCGTAACTAGACCAACATATCCGGTACCAATGACACAAACACGCATAGAATAATCTCCTCGCAGAAAAGCAGGTGACGTAAACAGTAAAGCTCTATGGAATCGCTAAAACAAGAGCGGTTAAAGGCTTTGAGGTGCAATGCAAAGACAAGCTCAAAGGACAGATGCAGGCTTTACTAAATTGTCAGAATCGCTTTGGATTCGGCTTCTAAAATCTTCGACCGTCATTTTCAATCCTTCTTGCAGAGGAATCGTAGGCTGCCAGTTGAGCCAGGTTCTTGCTCTGGTGATATCTGGCTTACGACGACGGGGGTCATCTTGGGGCAGGGGTTCAAACTTCACTTCTACATCGGGATTCACCATGTTCTGGACGGCTTGAGCCAGTTCTAGGATAGTGTATTCGTCGGGATTCCCTAGATTCACAGGACCCGTGTATTCGCCATTCATCAGCCGCATCAGACCTTCAACCAAATCTGACACAAAGCAAAAACTGCGGGTTTGAGAACCGTCACCATAGACCGTCAAGGGTCTATTTCGGAGTGCCTGAACGACTAAATTGCTTACGACGCGACCGTCATTTTCCAACATCCTGGGTCCGTAAGTATTGAAAATCCGAGCAACGCGGATCTCAACATCGTTTTGACGATGGTAGTCAAACGCCAGCGTTTCGGCAACCCGCTTACCCTCGTCATAGCAACTCCGAATGCCGATGGTGTTGACGTTACCCCGATAATCTTCCGTTTGAGGATGGACTTCGGGATCACCGTAGACTTCAGAGGTGGAGGCGAGCAAAAATCTTGCTTTGACTCGCTTTGCCAAACCCAGCATGTTGAGCGTCCCCATCACATTGGTTTTGATGGTTTTGACGGGATTGTATTGGTAATGAACTGGTGATGCAGGGCAGGCAAGATGGTAAATCTGATCAACTTCTAGGCGAATCGGTTCGGTAATATCGTGCCGGATTAACTCGAAATAGGGATGACCAAACCATTTAAGAATATTGCGCTTATGACCCGTGTAGAAGTTATCTAGACAGACAATCTCATGACCTTGCTCCATGAGTCGGTCGATGAGATGAGAACCAATAAAGCCTGCGCCGCCCGTGACTAGAATTCGCATAGTTTGTGTTTTTAGTGTTATAAAACGGCAAAACTCAACCCGTAAAAGCTCTTCAGCAACCCTACCTCTCTACAACTAGCTCTTTTTAGTTGACTAGCTAAACCATAGTCAGCCACCATCCAGATCCGCCGTATTTCCACTGAAGTTGTATAGCAACTTAACAAAGGTTTTAGCTCTGATAAAACTCTAAGCGGTCGGGTTCATTAAATCTTCAAGCCTCTATTAATGCTGTTTGAAGACGATTGGCAAATTCATTTCATGAAGATTACGTAAAGAGTACCCATAAGAGCGGGTGAGAATAACACTAAACTCCTAATTCTACTGACAGACTTTATCTAACGTTTGGGTAGAGAGGCTACTCCCGTCTCTATTGCTAAGACCTGAGAATCAATTGGTTAAATCCGTTTG
>NZ_JBSLYH010000028.1:0-104542 GCF_055793305.1 Calyptranema fuscum S582 | reverse complement strand
AAAACAACCAAGGGGTCGGCGTCCTGGAAAAATTCTGGAACATGATTGGGAGTCAATACCAAAATGGATCGATCTTTGGGATCAATCAACCAGCCCAACTGACAGCCATGTTTTAGACAATGCACGATGTTCGCCATGACGCGATTGTAGCTTTGCTCTGGCGATAAGATCTCGATCACCCAATCGGGTGCAATCAATACGTCATCAGTTGGTTCGCCATTGGGATCAAATACAATCCTTGCCCACTGCAAAACAGTAATATCTGGAACTAGCGATCGCCCACCAAATGTACATCGGAGTTCAGGAAACGCATAGGCAATTTTCTCGGGTTTGCTGGCAGCGTTGATGGTGGTAAAAAGTTCGCTTTGTAGCAGAGAGTGCTTGTTCTTGGGCATGGGCTTCTGAATGATTTTGCCATCAACAAATTCACTGGCAGGCTTGGTTTCTGACAGTTTCAGGAATTCATCAAGGGTCAGGGGTCGGTTGGGCGTCTGAACCATTACTGTTCCTGCTATCGTGCCAACAACAAATGGAGCATACTCCAATTTTACGAGATGAATCGGATGCGATCGCCCCAGTCATTCACAAATCAACTCGAATATGCTAGGTCAACACAAACTGAGTTAGTGCGATCGCGGATCTTGTAGGGTGCGTTGTGACAAGCAAACGCACCATCACTCCCATCGCCCATCCAGCCTAAACTCAACTGGGCATTCACCCCAATTTGGCAGATAAATTCCTTCAGTAATCAATCGATGCACACTTGAAAACTGCCATTCTGTTGGCACTTGGCACAATTGATGATGCACTGGATTGTAGTGAATATAATCACAATGTTGAGCAAAATCTGTTTCGTCTCGAATCAAATGTTCCCAAAATCGACGCTGCCACAGATTGCGCTCCTTCCGCTTCCTGCGAGAATCTGAAACGTTCACATCAAGTCCTAACTGAGTTCCATAATGCCTCGTGACATACGTTTTAATCAGGCGCAGACGAGTGGATAAATCGCTGTCGTTTTCAGGTAAAGTCCAAAGACAGTGGAAATGATCGGGTAACAGCACAAAAGCATCAATCGCAAAAGGACGAGTCTCTCTAACCTGCTTGATAGCTGTCCGTAGCGCATGACGACCAATCTCACGACACAGCCAAGGCTGGCGCTGATAGGTGACTTGGGTGATGAAGTAGGTGCCGCCTGCAATTCCAGGTCTGCGATAATCGGGCATGAGAGAATACAGGTCAAGGATTAATGTTAGGATGCCCAACAAAAAGGTGCGTTTGCTGTTCAGCAACGCACCCTACAAGATCGGCGATCGCACTGTGATCGCTTACTTCAATCATGAGCATGGTGCGTTCCCAGAAATCTATGAGTGGAGTAGCAAGAGTTGCATTCAGGAACGCACCCTACAAGATGGACGATCGCACTAAACAAATTGATATAAAGTCTTGAAGAATGAAGGAATGTGATACTGAGCAGTGTTAAGTTGCTCAGAGTAAAATCTCCCTATTGCTAATAAAAGTTGATCTCTAAAAGCGGAGGTTGATCGTGTCCAATCACTACTTGGCTCAATCCGATGCCAATGATTCTTTGCCTTTCTTATAGCTAGAAGATTAAAAACTAACTCATTCTTTTTTGCTCTGTCTTGCGTTGTTTGAAAGGCTGTTTTCCAGCTATATTCCAATTTAGCTATTTCTGTTAGATCTAACTCAGAGCAATGACTAATACGAATACATGCTTCGTCAAAGTTATTCTGTAAGTCAGGGTCACTTGTGATTTCACTAGCTATAGCAAGATAAATATCTTCTAAGGAAAGCGCTGTTCCACTATAAGTCACCTGAATGGGAGATTGATCAAAGATAGGTTGCAGTCCAGGTACAAGAAAATAGGCTTCTTTGTGAACTAAACCTGTAACCCATATTCGATGATTTGGTGCATTTGCTTCATTGACTTTCGTTGCACAATACAAGTCATGAAAAATTACTTCTGTATCTGAAAATGGGTAGCTAGTATCAATCTTTTGAGTCTGAAGATCTAAATCTACGAGTGCAAAAAGTTTATTGGGATCAAGATAAGAGTTAGCACCTGTGTTATGTAGCTCAAGTAGAGTAAAGTATGTATTCAAAACATCATTACGATCTCCACAATTGAAGAACTGTGGAAGAAACTGCTTCCACCACGCTGGGATAGATGCACGGTAAAAATTGGAGTCAGGCATACTTTCCATTTGCTTATATGTTTGTGGTGATGGTCTACCTTGCAAGGATAGAATATTACCTTCACATAGCACTACAATCTTATTGAGAATCCTACGAGAATTAAGAATTGCTTCGCAGTGCTGTTGTATTTGTTCAGGATCAAGGCTCATACTACTTACTCTGCCTGCCCTATAAGTCGCGGCTCTAATTCTTTAACATGAACTGGTGTAACTGCTTGGCAAAGCTCATAAGAGTGAGTTGCAAGGATATATTGATTTGTGGGTGCCCATCGTATTAAATCTGACACAATTTTGTATTGCCAGTCTGGGTGTAAGGCAATTTCAATTTCATCCATTAGTACAATTGAATCTTGTATATTCTGATGCATCAACCACATATAAATACTTAACCTCTTCAACTCACCATGACTCAGATCTTCTGGGTAAAGCTCTACTGCCTCATCATCTTCTCCTACCTTGAAGGTAACTCCTGAGAGGTCAGCCCTAAGGTTTAACTGTTTATTAGAAAGCATGGAGTTTAAGCCATTTAACAGAGCTTTGTAGTGATTACCATATTCACCTTTTTCAATAGCTTCTTCAAAATCCTTATCTCGAGCAGCCTTGAAGGAGTCAATTAGTAGATCTACTGCTAAGAAATCGTATGCGAAAAGTCCGGGAAGCTGATCTTTAGCTCGCTGAATATGAGAGTAGTAAGTTTCAGATGTATATGTGCTTTTCTGATTCTTAAATAAAAGTTTTCTAGCCTCTCTGCTAAGAAAAAGGAATACTTGCGTTGAAGGAGCAGCCAGAAAAACTTTATCTGAGAGACTATCTAGCAATAATTTAGCTTCTTTTGTATCTAAATCTTGAACACGACAAATTAAAGCAGCATTCTCATCTTCATCAAGATTTGATGAAGAATTAACTATGTGTATAAGGCTATTTTTTTCTAAAATTTTTAAAATTTCACCTGAGATATTTAACCAATAGCTCCGTTCAGCACGAAGCTCTGAATAGGTTTCTTCTAATACTTTTAGCTTCTTTCCAATTTCTTGTCCTACTTGTGACAGTCGAAGTTGTAGTTCCTCGGATGATTTAACTGATTGCAATATTTCAGATCTTCTAAGCCGTCTCCAGAACTCGTCAACTCTCGCTGTTTTTTCTCGAGGATTTTCAGTAGATGCTATAACTCTTAGTTCATCCAAAGTTTCTTTCAATGAAGAGATCTCTCTTGCTTTTCTTAAAGATTTCTCTTCAATATCTTTAAGCTTTGAAAACGCAGAAAATTTTAGATCACTAGAACTTAAACTATCCACAGTATTACCTGTACCTACACCATTTTGGTCTAAGAGATTATGAATATAGAAATCATTACAAACGAAAAAATTAAATTGTAAAGTTTTATCTTTGTATAAAATATCAATTACTGCTAAGGGTCTTGAATAGGAGTTTTCAGCAATATTAAATCCTTTAATCATGCTTTTTAGAAAAGGTAATCTATCTGCTTTAGTAGAACAATGTAGCAGGATGAAAATTAGTTGTAAAAGAGTGCTTTTCCCACCCCCATTCTGACTACCAAGTGGAAACACTTGGGGCGTAAAGTCTTTTTCAAACTCAATGTCAACATCTTTTAAAACACGAAAGCTAGGAACTTGAACTCTAAGCAACTGCATACAAAGCCCTGTCTTTTTATTAGTAAGGGTAAGGAGTGTTATACTTCTCACCTGACCTTCAACTCATTAATCTTAACTTAGATGCTGATTTGGCACCTATAGACACAGCAAGCTATCAAGCCTGTAGCTCCCATTAAAGGCTACTTATCGAATGAGATACATGGATTACTCCTCCTTGAATTCATTCATTTCGAATTTAAAGCATTGGCATTTCTCACTAAGAAAGCATCTAACTACATCAGGAGTTCCCTCCGGAACCTTAACTGTAATACGTATTGTAACTTGCTGAGCAGGTCAAGTATTTGACAACTTCGTTGGCGAATGCCACTTCAGTGGGCGGTTGCTTCACAGTTCCCAAAGGGGTAAACGCTCTCGATGGCAATATGACCCATTTGCCGGCACGATTGTGGGCGATCGTGTCTATGGGCGAGGGGTGGCTGACTCGAAAGCAGCGATCGCCCCTTCTTCCTCCGCTTCTTCTTCTGTTTCCACCGGGAAGGGTTGTTGATAGAGGATGTATTTCGATTTAATTGCAAAATCAGAATTCACCCAAACCAGAGCCACCTGGAAAACAGCACCATTCCGCAAGGTGACAATCGAGAAGTTTCGCAGACAGTCGTCTTCGGTGTGGACGATGCGAGGGACTCTAGCCGCATTGAGGTAAATGATTCCTTCAGGGCTGACACAGAGGCTTTTGCGTAAGCGGGTTTGGGTGTGGCGCAGGTGGTGGTGCATATGCCCAAAGGTAACCAGGGGAATGGTTTTACCCAGAGTTTGGGCTTGAGCGCAAATACCCTCATGCTGATCGCCAGTGAATTTGGCAGTATGTCTTTCCTGCCAATCGCCTATCTCAAGATCCCCGTAGTGGGGTCACGCGACGACATCACCTGCACGAAACAGGCATTCAACGGGCAGTCCGGGATGCGGTGAAGCTGGCAAGGATTGAGAAACGAGTGACTTGCCACACCTTTCGCCACGCATCTTTTGCAAAATGGCTATGATATTCGCACGGTGCAGGAATTGTTAGGACACAAGGATGTCAAAACAACCATGATCTACGCTCACGTTTTGAATTGAGGGGGACGCGGGGTGCTAAGTCTTTTGGATCGGTAAGGAAACAGATGGAGCAGTTAGCATCACGCTTTTGCCTCCAAAATTCGTTGACTCACTCATTCACGAAGCACGACGCAATCTAGTCTACCTGATTCGGCTCCAATCGATTTTGTGCGCCGGGGTCGGGGCTGAGGGAAAGCAATGGGGCGATCGCCTTAATTTTATGCGAGAGAGTTAGAACAGCGATCGCGTTCTAATCGCGAAGCGCTATGGTTCAGACCAGAGATGCTAAAACTCGCAGATGTCTGGGGGTTGCAACGGACAGATGGGGGCTGTAATCGGGTTCTCCCACGCCTTCAGAGTTGAAAGGTCGGACAGGGTTGCCAGCGATCTCAGATCATGTATTTGGTTGTGGCTGAGATCGAGTGATTGTAAACGACTTAATCGAGCCAGGGGACTGGGGTCGATGATTTGGTTGTTGCTCAGGTTCAGTTCGGTTAAGGCAATCAGAGCACTTAGAGGACTGATATCAACCAGTTGATTGAAGGAGAGATCGAGTTTGAGTAATTGGCTGAGGGGGATGAGCGATCGCAGATCGGTAATTTGATTTTCGTTGAGAAAGAGTTCATTGAGTGCCCTCAGGGATGCTAGGGGGCTAATGTCTTGAATCTGATTGCTGACCAATACGAGTTTGGTCAAGTTTGCGAGGGAGGATAACGGGTTAATATCTTGAATCTGGTTAAATGCCAGAGACAACTGGGACAGTGCAGTTAGCGGCGCTAATGGTTGTACATCCCGAATTTGGTTGTCTACCACACTCAAACTGTTCAGGTTAGTCAGACCTGAGAGGGGATGCAGATCTTGCACCTGATTGGATGACAACGTTAGTTCATTCAGGGTGCTGAGGGTCGCTAAGGGGCGAATGTCCTGAATTTGGTTGTTGCTGAGATCCAGGGTTTTGAGGTGGGTCAGTCTGGATAGTGGGCTGATATCTTGTAACTCATTGCCACTGAGATAGAGATCGGTCACCTGGGTCAGTTGGGGAAGCCGATTCAGATCGCGCAGTTGCGTCAGGCTGAGATGGAGTTGGTGTAATTGACTGAGCGATCCTAAAGGGGCAAAATCAGCGATTTTATTACCGTCTAGCGCTAGGCTCTCCAGTTGGCTCAGGTTGGATAGGGGGCTGAGATCTTCGATCCAGTTTCTTCCCAGATTCAGTTCTACCAGGTTGTTCAGAGCTGATAAGGGCGCTAGGTCCTCAATTTCATTGCCGTCGAGATCGAGTTTTCTTAGCTGGGGCAGCGATCGCAATGGGCTGAGGTCAGATAGTGCCGCATACCCTTGAACATACAACCAATCGGTATAGGCGACATTCCGAATTAATAGATCGGTCAGGTTAGTTAGCGATCGCAGCGGACTGAGATCGGATACGTAGTTTTGGTTGAGTGATAGCACTTGCAACCGCGTCAGAGATGCTAATGGACTCAGGTCAACAATCGCATTTTCATCCAGGTTTAATGCCGTCAGAGCCGTTAAGCTTGATAGCGGCGCTAAGTCGGAGATGCCATTGTGACTCAGATTTAAGGCAAATACTTGCGATAGCGTCGATAGCGGTGTCAGGTCTGCAATATGGTTATTGCTGAGATCCAGTGCCCATAGACTTGTCAGCGATCGCAAGGCTTGCCCATTTTGGATCTGATTATGATCTAAACTTAGCGTTTCTAATTGAGTCGTTGAGAGCGTAGGTAAGGTCTGAATCTGGTTGTCACTTAAAACTAATTCGCGCAGATGAGGTAACGTTGCTAAAGGCGTAATATCGGTGAGTTGATTGTGATCGAGATACAGTACGGCTAACTGTTCCAGCGATGCCAGTGCCCCAATATCAGTGATAGTATTCTCGCTGAGATATAGACTGGTCGTTTGTTTTAGCGTTGCCAGGGGACGTAAATCTGTGACCCCACTATGCCGCAAATCCAGTAACCCCAGATCGTTGAGAAAGACCTCGGCTCGGTTGCAGTCTGTTGTAGGCATCAAGTCTAATAAAACTTGAATCGTCTGTTGGGTTTCAGGCGCAAGTGTCTGTCGATTCGCGCACCATTCGACAAAGGTTGCATACGGTTGAGTCGGAGGTGGCGATGCTGGCATCGCGTATCGGTGGATGCCAACGCTAAACCAAACGGTCAAAATTGCGAGAATAAAATAGCGTACTATACGGCGATCGCTCTGTGGTGTACGGCGATCGCTCAATAATCGATAGTTCAAATGATCGAGACGATCCCTCAGTCTCATTAGACTAATACGAACATACTTCATAAAAAAATCGAACCAGAAAGTTTTAATTTCCCCATTTCTGCCCCTGCATCAATCAGAATAAGAAGTAGCGTACCGAACCCCTCCCTTTCTCCCATGACTGCCACCTCCGACTTGAAGGAGTCTTCTGAGTCTGAGCGAGAATCTCAGACAAAGTCCGCATTACCCATCACTCAAATGTTTAACCGTTTGCAGCCTAAGCCTGAAACGGCAGTGTTGCTTATGGCAGTACTGGTGGGCACTGGGGCAGGAGCGGGTGTCGTTATTCTAAGATTCCTAATTTTATTCGCTCATCAGTTGACCTGGGGGGAAATTTCCAGTTTTCTGTCGATCTGGGGTCACTGGACACTGGCACTGATCCCCGTTTTGGGTGGGATCATCGTGGGGCTGATGCGGTGGCGCATTCAAGATTTTGGTCCGGGGCTTTCGGCATTGATGGAACGGGTAGAAAGTGGGCAAGAACTGATGCCGCTGAAGCCTGTTGCCAAAATGGTCGCAGCTGCAATTTCTTTGGGCAGTGGCGCATCACTGGGACCGGAGGGTCCGAGTGTGGAAATTGGGGCAAATTTTAGTTTGTTGTTAGGGCAGGTGCTCAAGGTTTCGCAGGCAAGGCTGCGATTGTTGCTGGGTGCTGGAGCTGCCGCCGGTTTGGCAGCTGGCTTTAATGCTCCTATTGCCGGGGTGTTCTTTGCCCTCGAAGTGGTTTTGGGTACGACTTTTGCCACCTCTGCGGTGAGTGTGGTGTTGTTGTCGGCAGTGGTCGCTGCCTGGATTTCGCAAATTGGTTTAGGGGCTGCGCCTGCTTTTTCGCTACCAGCTTACGAAGTGCGGAGTTTACTAGAACTTCCTTTGTATGTGGGTTTGGGTTTATTAGCCAGTCTGGTGTCTGTTTTTTATAAAGGGTTGATTGGGTTTTCGCAGCAATGCTTTCAGGGACAAATTGCTGGGTTTCGCTGGCTGAAGACGATTCCTCAAATGTTTCATCCCGTCATTGGAGGAATTTGTGTCGGGTTGATTGCCCTCACCTATCCGCAAATTCTGGGTGTAGGTTATGAAACGGTGGAGTCAATCTTGCAAGATGTGCAATTTCCTTTGCACTTGGTACTGGCGTTACTGTTAGTCAAGTTGGCAATGACGGCAATTAGTTTGGGGAGTGGGTTTGTTGGTGGGGTGTTTGCTCCTGCCCTATTTTTAGGTGCATCGTTGGGGTCTGCCTATGGCAAAGTATTGGCGATCGCCTTTCCTATCTTGCATCCTTATATGGCATCGCCACCGGCTTACGCAATGGTGGGGATGGCAGCGGTTTTAGCAGGCAGTGTCCGGGCACCATTGACCTCGATTTTGTTGTTGTTTGAATTGACCCAAGACTATCGCATCGTTTTGCCGTTAATGGCGGCTGTGGGGTTGAGCATCTGGCTGGTAGAACGGTTGCAGCCTACTCTGAAGCTTGATTCTGATGGTGAACAGCAAGACCCTGTGGTTAAACCGACGTTGGGTCAGGGGATGCCTGCGTTAACGGTGATGGATGCGATCAATGCATCTCCGCTGGTGTTATCGGGAGAGATGCCGTTGATGATGGCGGGTCAGACGTTGATCGAACAGCGCAAACATTGTGCGTTGGTGATGGATGATCAAGAGTTTTTAGGTATTTTGACGTTGCAAGATGTCAATCGCTCGATTATGCGCGTGGAGCCGGGTGAAACGCTGGAAAAGCTGTTACATCAACCGATCCGGCAAGTGTGCACAACGGATGTTTTGTATGCCTATACCGATGAAGGGTTGGCAGAAGCGATCGCCCGCATGGGAACCCGTGGGTTACACCAGCTTCCGGTGGTCAAGCGGGAGGAACCCCATGAAATTATTGGATTATTGAGTCCTGATGAAGCTGAGCTAGCCTACAGCATCATTCGCACTAAAGATTTGCTCAACGAACATCTCAAAACCTATCAATTGCAGCATCTAGATGAGGTTGAATCGGCTAGTACACCCAGTTAAACGGGGACGGCTAGCTAATCTCGGTATCTACGTCATAGCGTCGGCTGATGGCGAGAAGGGCGATCGCTGCCAAAATTTGCAGGTAAAGCGGGGACATGGCAAAGCCGCCAATGGTGCAAGCACTCCCGACAATTAAAGCTACCAGGCTAAAGACTTCATCGACCTTAGTATTTCGTGCCATCCGAAAGGGAAAATATAAGCAGCCAATACCTGCGATCAGCAAGATTAAATATAACGGAATCACTAACGTAATAGCGTGCAAGATAACGTAAACTGGGCCAGCTAATAATGCAGCTATAAAACAATAATAAAGAGGAGGCATGAACAGATCTCCATTGCATTAGGCGATAGATTCTCTTTCAGCTGATCGAAGCTCTAATTAAGCAATACCCTTTTTTTTGCAAGGTTTCATTGTGCGTTAGTAGGATCAGTCCGATTTAAAACAGCTCCATATCGGTGACGGGTGAGGATTGAGCTGGTGAGGATCGCAATGCTTCTGCAATGCCTTTGATCGAACTGGCTAAGGGAACGGCAACAAGGACACCCAGAAAGCCGCCAATTTTTGCACCCATGAGCAAGGACACTAAGATCCAGACGGGATTTAAACCTGTAAATCCGCCAATCAGTTGAGGGGCAACAATACTTTCAATAATTTGATCAATTACGGTTGCTGCCACTAATACTTTGGAACCCAGCCACAAACTCTGAAGTGCCATGAGTAAGCTGATGACGCAGATACTAAAGCCTGCGCCAAAGGGAATAAGCGTCATGACGCCGATCGCTAAACCAAATAACAAGCCGAAGGGTACTTGCAGGAGTAAAAATGCAATCGTCATACTCGAACCCATCAGCAATGCCAGTGTTGCTTGTCCGGCGAAGTAATTGTGAAAATTTTGTCGCAGGGCGCGACGAATTTTTTTCCCAGAGTTAGACGGAAACCAGCGAAAGATACCTGCCCAAAGGCGATCGCCGTGCAACAAAATATAGAACGTCAAAACAAACGTGAGAACGAGTTCGAACACTCGTCCAATTGCCCCAAATAAGAAAGTAAAAATTTCTCCGCTGAGGGCTTGCAGTTGGCTAGAAAATTGCTCTTCTAGCTGCATGATCAGACGACTCAGATCGATGGGAAATTTACGAACCTTTGCCCAATCTTGAATGATCTGTAATTGCTGACTGCTGGAGGTGATCCAGTTCGGCATTTCCTGAGCCAGGTCATTCACCTGAACCAGAAGTGCAGGGATGAGTGTGACTCCAACAATAATCAATGTGGTCAGCGTCATCAACAGCACTAAAAGGATAGCCTGGGTGCGTTTTAACTTGAGACGGCGTAAGCCTTGCACGGGATAATCCAACACAAACGCTAACAACAGGGCTGTAACAAAGACGTTGATCAGTGGCTGGAAGTATTGAAAAACCTGGAGCAAAACCCAGGCGTTTAAAACAATCAATGGTAGCGCAAGTCCCCAGTTGACCCAAGGCGGGAGTCGATTCATTCGTATCATTCGCGACGTGCTGGAAAGGATAGTGAGCAGTAGTGCCTGCTGTGATTGTAGTGTAGGCAAGCTCAGGTCGTTTTTGCCAGACCATCTGTATGAACGATTTTTATGCCTTAAATTAAGACTCACAAGTCTTGCGACGGGTCTTAAAAAAGAACGGCAAGACTCGGTACGATACTTGGTCTTTCGAATTTAGTCTTATATTGAGTCTTTCAATTACACTTTTGAGTCCTAAATAAAATACATGAGTCTCGATTTAAGACATAAATTCAATACTGGCTTAGAATCACAAATTAATTAAAACCCGGAAGTTTATTTTTGAAAGCGCGGCTCCGCTGCGCTTTCAAAAATAAATCTTCGGTTTTATTAAATCTACGATTCTTAGGAGATTTCTGAAAAAGATGTCACCTCCTGTAGGGACAAAGCATTTGTTAAATCGTCTTTGGTAAATAGCGAACATCATGGTTCGAATGCTTCACCCTTTGTGCATGACAAAATGATTGAAAATATTATTCTGCTGTAGGATGGGTTAGCGCTAGCGTAACCCATCGATAGTGTTGACATTGGGTTTGACTTCGTTCAATACAAACCTACATCAGACCTTTTACTCATCAATTAGCTCAGGAATGGGAATTAAATAACTCCGGTGATGTGTTGTACGGGCGAACGGCCGTTCGCCCCTCCAAACGACTCAATATTCGATCTTATTTAATCCACGATCCTCAGAGGCTTGCCAGGGGAATCTAGTCTGCCTTTAACCTTGCGTCATTGAATTAGACGGATGACGTGTCTAAAATAAGACTCATAAATCTCTTTTGAGTCCTAAATAAATCATGCGAGTCTTAATTTGAGACAAAAACCAACGTTTGAAATTTTAGGCTCTCATCTGAGTCTTGAGATTCTCGTTCTGAGTCTCGAATCGAAATTATGAGTCTTAATGCAAGACAAGAATTAGCCAACTTATTTCTACTGGCTTTGAACTATGGGTTTTGAATTGTTGAGAGAGCAGCGCTCCAAGTAGCTCTCACGCACCTCACACTTCACGCCATCGAGAATTGCTATAGATCTTGGAGAGAAGTGGATTAATCTATTTTCGTCTCAAAATGAGTCTTTCAAGTATCGATACTGGTCTTAAAAAACATATCCTAGTCTTATTAAGAGATTTAATTGAGGTGGAATCGACAGCGATCGCTATTCCCTTAATACTGCCAATCGCTGAGGGCTAATTAGGTTAATTCATTAGTATAGATGAACTACATTTTCCATCGGTTTAAAGAGGGAAATAGATGGAAGAATTAAGAGGAATAGCGATCGCACTTCTCGATTTCTTGCTAAATCGGTTCAAATTTGGGGCAGTTAGCAACTCAAAAATCCGCTCAAATTTAGTCCAAATTTAGTCCATAGAATTTTTGATAGGTCTGAAGTGCTTTTTAAGCAAGCTTTTTAGAGGATTGAGTGGTTGTGTTTTAAGCAACTAATCAAGCCCAGATTGTTCCAGTAAATTTAGTTGCGATCGCTGAGTCTCATCAACCACCACTAGCCATGCTGCTACCGACACAGTTCGACTGGAAACTGAATCTCAATGGCAGTCTGACCGTCCTCTAGTAAGTTGCGGCTCGACATCTGGCAATGCTTTTCCAAAAATAAAGGGTTCAAATACACGTCCCGGTTCACTCCCCTCACCTGATAGTGATTGTGTCCGATCCATTTCAATAACGCATTAAACGCCCGCTCAATCGTGTCGTATCCACCAGAGTGAACCACACACGCTATCTGTTCTGCCCCCGCTAAGGTATACGTTTTAACCCTCCCGCTAGGGGTTGATAACGGTTGACTAATCAGTGCGATCGCTTCTGCATCGACATCTTGCACCTTATATTCAGCATCATGCCAAAGCGTTTGGGGAAACCCAACCATCTCCACATTCTGGCGTTTGAGTTCGTCCCACAACTCATAGTGCAGGGACTTAAACTGATGACACGTTGAAATTACATCCCGGATAGCTGCAACCGTTTGCACCTCTACAGGTTTCAAAATCACGTCATAATTTTGCATTGCATTATCCTGCTCAATCTGGTGCAGTCGGGCTTCCACCCGCACTAATCGAGCTTGCTCGACGGCAACCAGTTGCTGTAATTCAGCCTGTTTCAACCGCAACATCCCCCGAATTTGATCCGGTGGAATGTGTTCATCCAGCAACTCGCTAACTTGCTCCAGCGAAAACCCTAAATCTTTGAGAGCAACAATCCGATTGAGCTGCGCTAACTGATCTGCTTCGTAATAGCGATACCCCGTTAACGCATCAACCTGTGCAGGTTTAAGTAACCCCATTTCGTCATAAAGCCGCAGCGTTCGCACAGAAACTCGGCTCAGTCTAGAAAAATCACCAATCTTAAACATCGTCAGCTACTCATGCAGGGGGCGCTGGTCAATCCATGCCAAAATTTCTACCTCAGACTCACGCGTGGCAGAGCGACCTGTAGTCGGATTATAGGCGTGCCACCAGGTATTGCCCAAAGAGTCAGAGGTTTGCCAGATTTTTAGTTCGTCGCGGCATTGAAATAGCAACAGCAACGGTGTCCAGATCCGGTTATAAATCATGGCGATCGCCCTCTCTAAAACGGTGTCGATCTCATTAACCACCCTGACGTAACGAGAGAGTCAAGCCACAGTTCAAATTGCAAAGCTTTAAGTTTTGCAGCCAAATTTACTATTCGTAAGTTAATTTGACTACTGTCGGGAATGCTTATAGCTAAATCCTCATTCCCTGACCCATTTTGGGAGGCAAACGGTGAGATACGAAATTCGATATAAACCCGCATTCGCAACCATTTTTGTAACGCTCAATCCAGGCGATCGCATTACCGCAGAAGCCGGAGCCATGGCAAGTATGGATGCAGCACTGTCCATGCAAGCCGAGCTATCGGGCGGTTTAATCCCGGCGTTGCTCAAACGTTTTTTCGGTGGCGAATCGTTATTTGTCAACGTGTTTAGCAATTCAACCAATCAACCTTTACAAGTCGTCTTAACCCAATCGACTATTGGCGATATCGATGCGATCGAGCTAAATGGCAACGAAATTTGTTTTCAACCGGGTGCTTTTATCGCCTGCACTCCCGGCGTCAACTTAGGAGTGCAATGGGCAGGGTTCTCTAGCTGGTTATCGGGCGAAGGACTATTCAAACTCAAACTGGGCGGCAAAGGCTTAGTGTTCTTTGGGGGGTATGGCGGACTCGTGCAGCGCCGCGTGGATGGAGAATACATCGTCGATTCCGGTCACCTGGTTGCCTACGAACCCAGCATCCAAATGAATCTCAAACTGGCAGGTGGCTTAGTCGGCTCCGTCACATCCGGCGAAGGCATAGTCAATCGCCTCTCTGGGAAAGGTCGCATTTACTTACAATCCCGCAGCATCGATGGCTTAGTTCGCTTCATTCGTCCCAAGCTTTGAACAGCCATTGTGATAACCACGACTCCCTCCTCCCCATTCCTATTCATCACCCCTAACTGACCATGAAAGTCGATATCTTAAACCAACCCGATAGTGCGATCGCCAAGATCGACATGGCACCCCAAGAGGAATTAGTTGCCGAAGCCGGAGCCATGATCGCCATGAGCGGACACATGCAAGCCGACACCACCCTGCGTAAAGGCAAAGGAGGTGGAATTTTAGGTGGCTTAAAACGTGTTCTTGCTGGAGAATCTTTGTTCCTCAGCACCTTCCGATCGGGCAGCAGCCCTGCCGAAATTTATCTAGCTCCGTCCCTGATGGGCGATATTCTTCCCTACCAAATGGCTGGGGTTGAGTTAGTTATCCAATCCACGGGCTATCTTGCCAGCACTCCCGCCGTCAATCTAGATTTGGGATTTCAGGGCTTCAAGTCTATCTTTTCGGGAGAATCAATCTTTTGGCTCACCGCCAGTGGCACCGGCCTTGTCTTACTCAGTGCCTTTGGCGGAATTTACGAGATCCCGGTTGACGGAGAATATGTCGTCGATACCGGAAATATCGTTGCCTTCGAACGCACCCTTGACTTTTCTATTACCAAAGCAAACTCCAGCTGGATAGGTGCGTTGCTGGGCGGTGAAGGCTTAGTCTGTCGATTCCGAGGCAAAGGTCGCTTATTCTGTCAAACCCACAATCCCGGCGCATTTGGACGAATTGTTGGCAGCAAACTCCCACCGAAATAAGCATGGGAATCAGTTTTGAGTGTTTAAGTTTAAGTTTTGAATCAATCAGTTTTGATGGAGAAACCCATGTCCTCCGAGATCGCATTTAATATTGACCATGCACCCGCTTATGCCTCTTTGTACCTCCAACTGCAAGCCAACCAGACGGTATTAGTAGAATCAGGTTCAATGGCTGCCATGGATCCCTGGATTAAGATGAAATCCAAGGTGCAGGGTGGCTTGATGAAAGGGTTGGGACGCATGTTTGGTGGCGAATCATTATTTCTCAGCGAATTCACAGCTGAAGGTAAACCCGGTCAGCTGATGCTGTCGCCCGGTGTTCCGGGTGATATTCAGCACTATTATCTCAACGGCAATAGTCTCATGGTGCAGTCATCTGGGTTTGTGGCGTCTAGCCCCAGTGTGACGATGGACAGCAAATTCCAGGGGTTTAAAGGCTTCTTTAGTGGCGAATCCTTATTTCTGTTGAAAATGACGGGCACTGGCGATCTGTGGTTTAGCTCCTATGGTGCCGTCATAGAAATTCCTGTGTCCGGAGAGTATGT
Organism: Calyptranema fuscum S582; assembly: GCF_055793305.1. Taxonomy (NCBI): domain Bacteria; kingdom Bacillati; phylum Cyanobacteriota; class Cyanophyceae; order Oculatellales; family Oculatellaceae; genus Calyptranema; species Calyptranema fuscum. Next base: position 89,084 of record NZ_JBSLYH010000028.1, on the reverse strand, counting down.
AGTTGATACCGGGTATATTGTTGCCTTTGAAGACACCCTCAACTATAAGGTAGAGATGTTAGGAGGGTTGTCGTTCAAGGGCTTAAGGACAGGCGTATTTGGCGGTGAAGGTCTGGTTTGCCGCTTTAGTGGCACCGGAAAGCTGTGGGTACAGTCACGGCAACTTTATCCATTTATCAGCTTTGTGAATGCCTTCCGCCCTGTTAAAAGTAACTAATGCTGTCACTTCTATAGCAGTCTCAACGATATTGTGAGAGGCGCATCCCGAAGGGATGCGCCTCTCACAGTGTCTGTAATCTATCCATCCGCGAAGCCTATGGCAACAAACGGGTGTGCAGGGGTGAAACCCCTGCACAACTTTTTTTGTGAGTTCAAGAATCGCTACTTTACGTTGCAATACAACTACCGCATTTACGGTCAGGACATTTTATTAAGGTTATTAAACCCGATCGCAATTACGATCAACGGAATGACAAGGGCTAGAGGAGCCCATAATCCTTTTGCTAAAAGAACAATTTGGCTCAGCGTTGCAAGCCCCGTATAAGCATAGACACCCCATTTCTTCATCAACCACATTCCGCTAAAAGATACTAAACCACCCAAACTTGCAAGAGCCAGAAAGGGAGGATACCAGGCACCAATTGAAGCGGCAACCGGCGATAAAATTAGCAGAAATGAGGGAATCAAACCCAGGAAACCAAGAACGCAAATAACAGTAATCGCGACAGGTCTAGAATGTGTTTCAACCATAATTAGGAGTATTCCTGATGATCTATACTTCGATGGCTTAAGCACCTGGCATTGCTAAAGTTTGGTATAAGTTTGCAGGTGCGACTGTAGATTTCACCTGTCAATTTATCCTCAAAACCGTCAACGCCCAGAAAAACAATGATGTCCGATAGTCAACTTGCAACTCGATACCAAGCTCTTCAAGTTATTCGGTTCACCAATGAACGGTGCCGCATCCGTTAGTCTACATATCCAGGCAATACAATGCTGCTGACGCAATTTACGGGCATTGCATCAAAACGATAATATTACTGCTTCGGCTATTACTCACGTCGGTTATTAGTTGCCTTGACAGCGATCGCACATCCCATGCACCGTTACCTCATAGCTTTCCCCTAAAAGACCGGAGCGCAAATTTTTCAGGTCAATACATTGGAACGCTTCCCAGGCAATATCTTCAATCGCACCACAACAGCGACAACGAAAGTGATGATGCAAACCAACGTTAGCGTCATACCGGGAAACCCCTTCTTCTAACAAGACTTCCCGCACCAGTTCGACATCACGGAGTGCTTGCAGGGCTGTATAAACAGTTGCCTGTGAAGATGCAGGAGCTTCGCGGTTCAGATCAAACAAAATTTGTTCGGCGGTTGGATGATCTGTGCGAGACAACAAGTTAGCGTAGACCGCAAATCGCTGGGGCGTTACCCGCAAACCCTTTGCCTTTAAAACTTGAACGATGGCATCTGCTTGTTGTTGCATACGATCAACACAGGTTAGAAGAATCCTTCTTGAATCATAACACTTCCCGTTTAGAAAAAACATAAGGATAAGAATGTATAAATTATTTAAGTATTTATGACTATTGATTTATTCCTAAATCAGAATTATTCTGATTTACATAGCAATGAACACAGTCTACTCATACAGAGGTAAAGATGGCAGTTATCGATCGTGTACCCGATGTTGTTTTCAAGACCCGCGTCCGTGATGAATCTGTCCCTGGTCCTAATCCCTATCGTTGGCAAGATCGGACAACGCAAGAAATTTTTGCTGGCAAGCGAGTGATCTTGTTCTCTTTGCCGGGTGCGTTCACCCCGACCTGTTCATCCAACCACTTACCCCGCTATGAAGAGTTGTATGACGAGTTCAAGTCTTTAGGCATCGATGACATCATCTGCCTGTCCGTGAACGATGCGTTTGTGATGTTCCAGTGGGGCAAACAGCAGGGCGTCAAAAATATTTCCCTGTTACCCGACGGCAATGGCGAGTTCACTCGCAAGATGGGAATGTTAGTCGATAAGTCTAACCTGGGTTTCGGGATGCGTTCTTGGCGCTATTCCATGCTGGTAGATGACGGCAAGATCGAAAAAATCTTCATAGAATCCGATTTTGGCGATAACTGCCCCGTTGATCCCTTTGAAGTATCCGATGCAGATACGATGATGGCTTACCTCAAAGGAACGGCATCTGAAGGTGTGTCTGAACCTCGGTTAGCGTTTGTTGGATAGACACGATGCTTCAGCGCGTTAGCAGAGCTAACGCCTGATCCAATCGTTGTAATTTTAGTAGACTTTATCAAACCCGTTGCGTAGTGCAAATACTCTGCACCACGCAACGGTTTCCTAACCTAAAAATGTTATTGCAGATAAAGTCTACGTCTCTCCCACAATGAATGGAATCGAGGCTGCAACAAAACCAATGTTTTGTTGCAGCCTCGATTCCATCCACGCACCCCACTACGCATGCCACTTCTCCGGAGAAAGTGATGAAATACGAGTTTGATTTATTTGTAATCGGCGCAGGTTCCGGCGGTATTGCAACAGCTCGACGAGCCGCTGCCCATGGAGCCAAAGTTGGTATTGCCGAAAGCGATCGCCTGGGAGGAACGTGCGTTAATCGGGGATGCGTACCCAAAAAACTCATGGTGTATGCCTCTCGTTTTCCATCGTTGTTTGAAGACGCTCAGGGTTACGGATGGAGTGCGGTCAACAGTACACTCGACTGGACGGTAATGATTGGTCATGTCAACGCGGAAGTCACGCGATTGAATGGCATTTATCAACGCATGTTAGATACATCCAATGTGCAAATTTTTCGGGGGCAAGCGCAACTACTAGATGCCCATACGATCGCCATTGGTAACGCAAAAGTAACGGCAGACAAAGTTTTAATTGCAGTCGGTGGTACGCCCGTTCGACCCAATATCCCAGGGATCGAACACGCGTTAGTATCCGACGATTTATTTCAACTGAAAACGCAACCCAAACGAGTTGTCTTACTGGGCGGAGGCTACATCGCTTCAGAATTCGCCTGCTTACTCCATGGTCTGGGCACAGACGTAGTTCAAATCATTCGCCAGGACAAGATTTTGCGCGGATTTGATGAGGATTTAAGGACTGAGATTCAAGCCGCGATGATTCGCCATGGCATTCACATCGTTCCCCATACCAGTGACCTCAAGATCGCCAAAACCGATGCTGGTGTCTCGGTAACAGTGACCCATGATGCGGAAGAAACTTTCTTTGCCGATGTCGTTAGTTTGGCAGCACTCGGACGTAAACCCAATACAGAAAATATTGGGTTAGAAAATACGCGGGTTGACTTGAACCAGGGTGCCGTTCAGGTGGATCGCTATAGTCAAACAGCGGAAGAAAATATCTATGCCGTGGGAGATTGCACCGACACCATTCAACTTACCCCTGTTGCCATCAACGAAGGTCGGGCGTTGGCAGATACCTTGTTTGGCGGACAATCTCGCACCATGAGTTACGACAATATCCCAACCGCCATTTTTACGACGCCCGAAGCTGCAACAGTTGGATTGACAGAAGCAGAAGCGATCGCCCAATATGGCAGCGATCGCATCAAAATTTACCGCAGCCGATTTCGTCCGATGTATTACACCCTGGCAGGTAAAGACGAAAAGACGTTGATGAAGTTAGTGGTCGATCAAGAAACCGATAAAGTGCTAGGCGCACACATGGTCGGCGATACTGCCGCAGAAATTATTCAAGGCGTGGCGATCGCACTGAAAATGGGAGCCACCAAAGCCAACTTTGATGCAACCGTTGGGATTCATCCCAGTGCTGCCGAAGAATTTGTCACCATGCGCTGATATCGCCCTATATCACTTCGTGCCTGGATGGATTGCAGATAATGAGAGAGAGCCGCGAAGGGCGCGGCTCTCTCTCATCAATTTGTAGTACGTTGCGCAGTGAGAATTGCGATAAACCGCTGGCTAAATTTCGGCACGGATCGTAAACGAATAATCTCCCCCCAATTCCAATTGGTAATCAGACCGCTCCAAAAATCGCTCCAATGGATCTTTGATCAGAGCCCGTCCCAAAGACGGCTCGACGGATAACATACCCTGCTGAAATCGCCACTGAAACCGCCATTCATATGAATTTGCCCGAACTTCACCTTCAATTTTGCCTTGTTTCCAAGACTGATGAGTAATCCGCACATGGGCTGTGGTTTCAGGTAAATGCTTAGAACTCACAGTTAATTCCTAAGTCTCTCTGCTGATGGGCAAGCAAAACAAATACCAATTGGGCATTCAACCCAGCGCCTAGTGATTTGCTCTCGATTAAAGTCAGATTATTTTTTTGAAAGCCTAGCTGAGCTAGGCTTTCAAAAAATGATAGTAGTATTCAAGTAATGATTTTTGGTGGCGCGGGCAACGCCCGCGCCACCAAAAATCATTACTTTTTTAATCTGACCTGAATCCAAATACATAACATGACATGGGCAAACACGTACAAAGATAGAACACATCATAGACCTAGAGACTAAAGTCTAAGCGTACCAAACTAAACAGTTTGAGTTAAATTCGCCGAGATTGGTTCGCCAGCGTCGCTTCAGGTTCATATACCCACAACACCAAGCCTTTGGCAACTCTAGTCAAAATCACCTGATTACCTTTCTCCTCAAGGCGTTTTGCCCCTCGTTGAGCGGTTTCTAAAGTTGCGAAAAATTTGACATAGGCGTACAGCTTGCCTTCGTGGAGGATTGCCCCAACAGGTTCGGGCACATCAGGCAAAATAACATGGCATCGTTTGACCAGCTTTTGCAAAAAGATCGGGGTTGGTTCCGTAGAACTTTGGGCTAACGGAGTAGAGTCAGACATATTGGGCACAAGGGATCTCCTGGAAATAGCGTTGGGGTAGACTCAAGCGACAAACCGATAGAAAAACTGACAATTTTAGCTTCAGTAGTGGGTGATGGTTTAAGGAAGTAAGCAATTTTTTCGAGAACTTCCGGTAAGAGTCTTTCAAAAAATTACCAATACCGTTGAAACACAACCCAATAATCTGCAATAAAACCTATTTATAAAAAAACGCGGGTCATTCAATCAAGGCAAAGGGAAGGGGTGCCCTTAATCTCTACTATGTAGCCTAATTTTAAGGAATTAGGTATCAAGGCTCATTTTTAGGAGAAGACGGGGCAATTTTACTGTTGTCTTTAGTGTGAATCTATCTAAACGTCTACTCAGTAGCCAAGGGTTAAAATACAGACGTTCGGTGCAGATCAATTTTTGTCGTCAGGTTTAAGCCGAAAATCTCAGTAATTTCCCTATCTGCCTGCTAAAAGAATATCCCCTTAGGATCACAGATTACTGAACCTGTCCTTCGGTGAGAGAGAGTGGTGGCGGAGCGACCACTCTCTCTCCGCTTTTCAATTGCTTGAGCCATAGTTTTTTGGTATTTTTTGGTGTGCGCCGCACGGCGCACACCAAAAAACCAAACCATATCTGAGCGCGAAGCACTGTAAACAGAATTGGGTTCAATTAAATCCCCGATCCGTAACTACACACTTTGATTGTTATAAAGACTCATCGCTTTTGGCAAACCTTGCTTAAGACTGAGATTAATGGCATCTCCGACCAATTGCAGTACTTTTGCTAATACTTCAGCCTCACTCTTGGCAAATTTACCTAAGACATGGGCAACCGTATCTCTATCAGGATGCTGATCGGTTTTCGGATTGCCAATGCCAATCCGAAGGCGTGGAAAATTTTGCGTCCCTAAGTGGGCGATCGCCGATTTCATGCCATTGTGCCCTCCAGCAGACCCCGAAAGACGCATACGAATTTTTCCAAACGGCAAATCCATATCGTCATAAATGATCAAAACCGATTCAGGCGGTAACTTATACCAATCAATTACCGCTCGTATCGACTGACCGGACAGGTTCATATAGGTCAATGGTTTCAACAATCGGATCTTTTCCCCGTGGGGCGCATTACCTTCACCAAAAACACCCTGGAACTTTCGTTGGTCTGCCAAAGAAATATGCCAAACCCGAGCCAGCTGATCAACGGCAGCAAAGCCAACGTTATGCCGCGTTTGATCATATTTGCTACCTGGATTTCCTAACCCCACAATCAATTGGGGAATCACTAAATCAGACGTATTTTGCACGATCTCAGACTGGTCGTGGGGAACAAGAGCCGCTTATAAAGCTTGCAGGGCAAAAACAATGAACAGGTTAGATCGATAAGACCACTAGCGTCGGAGATGAGAGCAATGCTCTCATCTCCGACATGATTTCATCCCAACACATTAGCTAGCCGCTTTTTCCTCTTCATGGACAATTTCGCCCGTGAGAATCTCTTCGGATGACGCATTGGCTTCAGTCGTTGAACTTTCTGCGGCTGTCCGGGCGATCGCCTCAGACGCATTCAAGGCTCTTGGAGGTGATGTTTCAAGCTTTGCTTCCATCGGAGCCTTAACCACTTTTTCAAGTTGCTCCGCTTCTCGCTTAAATTCATTCTCAAATTCTTTCGAAGCTTGCTGAAAGCCCCGAATTGCCTTACCCAGACTTTTTCCAATTTCTGGAAGTTTCTTCGGACCAAAAATTAGTAAAGCCAGAATCATAATCAAAGCCATTTCAGGCAATCCGATTCCGAAAATATTCACGCAACTCCCTCCTGCAAACGCTTTGGAGACGCAATTCTCAAAGAGTATATTCTCGCAAAATTAACCGTCTCTATCATCATGATGCCTTAACCATGACATTCTATAGCGGTTGCACCACGGAGAACTGACTCAAAGCCATAAAAATCGCCAAGAAAAAACCCCGGACGACCGGGGCAACTTCATTTAAGCTTTCACAGACAAGAGCATTAACCACCAAAACTGCCCCAGTCAAGCTGGAAGCTGTCCAGGATGAGTGAGGAGTTGTAGATTTGCAAAATGATCAACAAAAAGACAAGAAACAATCCCATGAAGACAGCCATCAGGGGCGTAGTGCCCCAACCAGGAGCAACTTTACCGTATTCGGAATTGAGCGGTTTTAAGATATCTCCCAGCCGAGTCCGTTGTGCCATGAGTAACCTACAATCAATCCATATATTTTAACTTTCCGTAATATTATAGAAGAACAGCTCTCATATTTGATCACGCTTATGGATTCCGCAACAGTTCTTATCATTTCGGTCGGGGTATTTCTCGTTGCTCTGACTGGACTTTCCATTTACACAGCATTTGGTCCTCCCTCGAAGGAACTTGCTGACCCCTACGAAGATCATGAAGATTAAGGGTACGGCGGCACTCTAGGTTAAGGGCACCGCACATCCGTTACAATAGCCGGACTTCAGGAATAATACGGCTAACTCAGAGTTCTGTTCTTACATACTAAGAGCAGACGTTTCACGACGAGTAAAAATGCAGAGAATCTTTTTGAGGGTGCAACAGTAGAACTGTTACACCCTCAAAAACAGTAACCTGTTACCCCTGTAGGGAGAAGCATTCGTTCGATAGTCGTTGGTAAATGGCGAAAATCATGGTTCGAATGCTTCGCCCCTACGACGTGCTGGAATGACCTTTTCTAGAAATCGCCTTAGCGCCGGTGTCAGGTTAGTACGATACATAAGTTAACGAGAGCAGCGGTGATGCCGTATCGTCACCCCAAGGTTGCTAAACTAACCTCGTACCTGGGGAGATTTTCACTATGCCTCAGCCCATTTTGTATATTGCTATCACCAATCATGGGTTTGGTCATGCAACCCGAACCGCGTCGATTGTGGCAGACCTGCAACGCGCCTTTCCTGAGTTGCTCGTGATTATGGCAACGACAGCGCCTCGATGGTTGCTAGAGTCTTACATCCAAAAAGATTTTATCCATCGTCCCCGATCGTTTGATGTGGGGGTTTTGCAACGCGATAGTCTGAATATGGACAAGCCTGGAACGCTGGAAAAGCTTCAGCATATTCGTACTCAGGCACATTCAATTATCGCGAGTGAAGTTTCGTTTATCCAACAGAACCGAGTAGGGTTGGTGCTAGCAGACATTCCCCCCCTGACCGCAAAAATAGCGCGTGCCGCTAAGGTTCCCTGCTGGATGATGAGCAATTTTGGCTGGGATTTTATCTATCGCGCCTGGGGCGATGAGTTTATCGGCATCTCAGATTGGATTGCAGACTGTTTTGGAGAGTGCGATCGCCTTTTCCGATTGCCCTTCCATGAACCAATGAGTTCGTTTCCGGTGATTGAAGATATTGGCTTAGTGGGCGGTTCCCCACGCTATCCCAGTGACGAGATCCGATCGCTATTTGGCATTACAACGCCACCCGAAAAGACCATCTTGCTAACTTTCGGCGGATTGGGATTAGCTAAAATTCCCTACGAAAATCTTCAGCGCTTTCCAGACTGGCAATTTATTAGCTTCGACCAGGATGCACCGAAGCTGCCCAATTTGCTAGTGGTGACAGAGCAAAAGTATCGTCCCGTTGACGTCATGCCGCTTTGCAGTCGGGTGGTTTCAAAACCGGGCTATGGCACGTTTGCCGAAGCCTGCCGCCTCAATATTCCGATTTTTTCGATTACCCGCGAAGATTTTGCGGAAGCAGAAATTTTATTAGAAGGATTACAAGACTATGCCCAGCATCAGATTGTCAGCCATACTGACTTTTTTGAGGGAGATTGGGACTTTTTGCGATCGCCCATGAACCCACCCCGTCAGAGCGAACCCCTAGCATTGGATGGCAATCAAACCATTGTCCAGGCGATCATCGACCACTTCCAGTCCTAGTATTACAAACACTAAATTTTGCAACATAGGGGGTTTGGGGGCTGCGCCCCCAAACCCCCTCTAGAACTTTTAAGTTGGTGTACTAGCACGGCTTCATTCTGATCTTCAGCGATTTGTTTAATGTACGGGGTGGGCGTTGCCCACCCCGTACACTAAATGCTTTTAGAGGCGCGACGGCTTCAGAGCTGATTTATAAACAAAGATTTCGATCCCCCTCAATCCCCCTTAAAAAGGGGGACTTGGGTATCTGAACAGATTCCCCCCTTTTGAAGGGGGGTAAGGGGGGATCAAGCGATATTCCTCATTTCAACGCTTAAGCTTTACTTTACAAATTAGCTCTCACCGTCGCCCCCTCTAAAAAATTGCCAAATTAAACTCTGACCCCCGCACGGCTGACGGTATGAAGTGCCTCGACCAGGCTACGCACTGCCGCAATCATGGCAATTTCATCGTTCAGCTTGTTGATCGCAGAACCCACACCGATCCCCGATGCGCCAGCAGCGATCGCCATTGCCGCTGTCACATTCGACAACCCAGATGCACACAATACCGGCACCGGCACGGCACGAGAGATTTCATAGGCAGCTGCCAGAGTCGGTGCTGCTTTTTCAATCAAACCCAATGTCCCTGCATGGACAGGTTCACTGCTGGTGCCACCTTCCGTCTGAATTAAATCTGCCCCGGCTTTAACCAAATCTTCTGCCAGTGCCACCTGTTGATCCAGCGGCAAAATATGCGGCACGGTAACAGAAAGAGTAATAGATGGCAGGAGCGATCGCGTTTGACGGGTCAACTCCAATACTTCTGCCGCCTCAAACCGACGACCCTGGGCATAAAACGCATCGAAATTACCAATCTCAATCAAGTCAGCCCCAGCCTCAACGGCGCTAACAAATCGCTCAGGTTCCACTGCCGAAACACAGATAGGCAAGTGCGTCAGCTGCCGTGCCAACCGAACTAAATCAGGATCAGCAGCAATATCGACAAAGCTTGCACCACCGAGATCCGCCGCTTTTACAGTAGCCGCAACCCGATTAGCGTCAAAATTTGTAATGCCGCTGATAACTTTCAGCGCTGTTCCATGTTTCAAAGCAGCTTGTAGCGTTGCATCGATAGTCATAAGTGTGATCTCATTCAGCACGTTGTAATACACAATTCTGCCACTCTCTGCCGTGGGAGACTAGAGGGAAGGGAGGAATGGAGAGAAGCAAGAGAACATTTGAGCATGACCCCACGACGAATCCCCCCATCGTTGCCACCTAGACAAACCATGATGAAAGTGACAGTCAAATTGTTTGCGGCGTATCAAGAAGCCTATGGGGTATCGGAGTTAAGTCTGGAATTACCCGCTGGCGCGTCGGTTGCAGAAGTCCGCGATCGCCTGATTTCTGAGCATCCTGAGTTAGCGCGTTGGCGTGACCTGACTCGATTTGGAGTCAACCTGCAATTTGTCGAGCCAGATACCGTCCTGAACGAAGGCGATGAAGTCGTACTGATTCCCCCCGTCAGCGGTGGTTAAGGCAAAGCCCAAAGACTTGAGCGCGCGATGGCTCCGCCATCGCGCGCTCAAATTAATGAATTGGTGATCCTAGAATCTACTCGCAACATTACCTCTTCAGATAGGCTTTTGAGCGATCGCATTGCCACAAAAATTAACCTGAACCTCCGCTGACCAGAGAGATCAGCCGAAACCTAATCAAATCAATTACTCGGTCAATCCCGACAAAATTTATCGGGTATATTTGACTGGGTGTTTGATGCCGTGTTACTATCAATTTCCATTGGGTGGGGAACGTTTCACAAGCCTTGCCCTAACTGAATCATCAACGATTGCTGTTTGAGCAGGCTATTAAAACTTGTTAAGTTGGGAGCGAATTCATCCATGACCCAGGCACTACAAACCGCTGGTACTTTATCCACTGCTGCTACCTTTACCGGACTGAAATGTAAGGAATGTGGTGCAGAATACGAAGCTAAAGCAACTCATGTATGCGAATTTTGCTTTGGTCCCCTCGAAGTCGTCTACGACTACAGTGCGCTAGCACGAACCGTTACCCGCGAGAGCATCCAGGCTGGTCCCAACTCCATCTGGCGGTATCGTCCCTTCCTTCCCGTTACAACCGACAACCCGATTGATGTTGGCACGGGCATGACCCCTCTGGTAAAGGCAAATCGCCTCGCCCGTCGTCTGGGGATCAAAAATCTTTACATCAAAAACGATGCCGTGAATATGCCCACCCTCAGCTTCAAGGATCGGGTGGTTTCCGTTGCCCTCACCCGTGCGCGTGAGTTAGGGTTTACCACTGTTTCTTGCGCCAGTACGGGGAACCTGGCAAACTCAACGGCGGCGATCGCTGCCCATGCAGGGTTAGATTGTTGCGTCTTCATCCCAGCCGATCTAGAAGCGGGTAAAGTGTTAGGCACCTTGATCTACGCACCCACCGTCATGGCAGTCCATGGCAACTACGACCAGGTCAACCGTCTGTGCTCAGAAGTCGCCAACAGCCACGGTTGGGGGTTCGTCAACATTAACCTGCGTCCTTACTACTCCGAAGGTTCCAAGACGCTGGGCTATGAAGTGGTTGAGCAACTCGGCTGGCAATTGCCCGATCATGTGGTTGCACCCCTGGCATCGGGTTCGCTGTTCACGAAGATCTACAAAGGCTTCCAGGAATTTATTAAAGTCGGTCTGATCGACGAAAAAGCCGTCCGCTTTAGTGGCGCTCAGGCAGAAGGGTGCTCCCCAATTGCTCAAGCGTTCCGCGAAGGACGTGACTTCATCAATCCGGTGAAACCCAACACAATTGCCAAATCCATTGCGATCGGCAATCCGGCAGATGGCGTCTACGCCGTTGACATTGCCCGTAAGACCAACGGCAATATTGAATCGGTCAACGATGCAGAAATTATCGACGGCATCAAACTGCTGGCAGAAACTGAAGGGATCTTCACGGAAACCGCAGGCGGCACCACGATCGCCACTCTGAAAAAACTGGTTGAAGCTGGCAAAATCAATCCTGACGAAACAACCGTTGCCTACATCACCGGCAATGGCTTGAAGACTCAAGAAGCAGTACAAGGCTATATTGGCGAACCCTTTACCATCGAACCCAAGCTCGATAGCTTTGAGCGGGCTTTGGAACGGGCGCAAACCCTCGATCGCCTGGAATGGCAACAGGTGTTGGTTTAAAAACCACCCCCATCTCCGGGTTAGGTAATATTTTTTGGAAAGGCGCGCGGCGCGCGCCTTTCCAAAAAACCAATCCCAGCACTAGACCATCACCCCTTTGTTTTTACTATTTACTTTCAATTCCTTATGGCTGTTAAAGTTCTGATTCCCACACCTCTGCAAAAGTTCACCAACGAACAAGCCACAATTGAATGCGATGGCAGTTCCATTGCTGAGTTGCTCGATGCCCTCGAAAATAGCTGTCCGGGAATTAAAGCCCGTCTGTGCGATGATCAGGGCGAATTGCGCCGCTTCATCAATTTCTATGTCAACAGTGAAGACATTCGCTTCCTGGAAGGCAAGAACACAACCCTGAATGCGGGTGATGAAGTCAGCATTGTACCTGCGGTTGCAGGGGGTTGATTCTCAGCTTGCGCTTGATCGGCTCTCGTACAACACCTCATACGTCACGCCATTGAGAATTCTCTAAACGCGATCGCCAGTATCTATCCAGAAGATAGGTGCTGGCGATCGCGTTTGAGTGTAACTGTGACTACTGCCTGAATTATTAATACTGGCTAAAGTATTGACCGTCCTTCATTCCGCAGATGCAGATGGGCAAGCGAGTAGTTTTAGGGATGCTGACTCCTTCTTCCAATACAGTATTAGAACCTGTCACCAGTGCGATGTTAGCGGGTTTACCAGAAGCGTCTGCCCATTTTGGTCGGTTTCGAGTCACGGAGATTTCTCTCAGTCAGTCCGCGTTAGCACAATTCGATCTATCTCCCCTGCTGTATGCGGCTGAGTTGTTAGCCGATGCCCAGGTAGATGTAATTGCCTGGAATGGTACATCGGCAGGGTGGCTGGGGTTTGAAGCCGATCTGCAATTATGTGAGGCAATCACTCAAGCCACCGGAATTCCTGCCACGACCTCGGTATTGGCGCTATTGGAAGTATTGCGCGATCGCCAAATTAAGGAACTTGGGTTAGTCACCCCTTATCTGGCGGACGTTCAAGACCGGATTGTGGCAAATTTTGCAGACGCAGGCATTCATTGCATTGCCGAGAAACACCTCAACCTCTCCGTCAATGCTGCCTTCTCTAACGTATCCGCAGACGCGATCGCCTCGATGGTGCATCAAGTCTCAGCCAGCCGACCGGACGCCATCACCACCTTTTGCACCAACCTGCGAGCAGCACCGCTCGTCAATGCATTAGAACAACAGATTGGCATCCCCATCTATGACACCATTGCCGTTGTCCTGTGGAAGTCGTTGATGATGACAGGGGTTAACCCTGCTCGCATCCAGGGTTGGGGTAGCTTATTTGCCACCCCCTATCTGATGGTGACGTAGAGCCGATCCGGGGAATGGATGGTTCGTGCCCTGCGGGCACGAACCATCCATTCCCCGAACCACGTTTTGGATAGGTTCTATAGCACTGTTCGGGTTGCAGAAACGGTGTTGTGGGGCGCAGAGCGCCCCACAACACCGTTTCTATAACTTGCAAATATCAATCCGTCTGTGGCACATACAGCATCTCCATCACACTGGGACGAAAGCCACACCGCTGAAATAGCGCCTGTGCTGCCTCGTTAACCACTACCGTATCCAGCCGAATCTGCTGAATTCCCAATTGCATAAACTGTGCGATCGCCATTTCTACCAATTGCTGGGCAATTCCTTGATGGCGGTAATCCGGTTCTACCCACAGGTCATGAATAAAGCCGTATTGTTTCAGGCGATAGATCGGGATTTCATCCTCTATTGTGGCAACCAAAAATCCGGCTAATTGGGTTTCGGCTGGCAGCAATCTCTCAGGCGATACCTCAGGGGATATCCCAGGCGATGCCTCAGCGACCAGAAAGATGGCTTGTGGCTGTTGCGTTAAGCGGGTCAGCCATCGGCGATAGCGCTCAGCCGGATTGGGCAAAAATCCATATTTGTCAGCGTCCCAGGTTTCATGCAACGCACAGATCTGCGCCACCATGGGCAAGACCTGAGGCACATCATCAGGTTGGGCAGGGCGGATACGCATAGGCGGGTAGGGCGATCGCTATTTTAGAGGAGTCACTGTTTTATCAAGGATCACACGTTAAATAAAACCCAGAAATTCATTTTTGGAAGCGCGGTGTTGCCGCGCTTCCAAAAATAAAATCTTTAGTTTTATTAAATCCACAATCCCAAGCTAGCCCCAGATGCGGCTGCATCTGCCCCAACAAACCTGCTAGATTGACAGAGCACGTGTGTTGAGGGTTGGGTCTAGATCTATGATCCTGAAGCAAAAGTCTATCTTGATTTTGATTTCGGGGGCTGTCGCAGGTCTCACCTTAGGAGGAGTCAGCGCATATTGGTGGCTCAATTCTCAACGCCCCTTACCCCCAGAATTGCCCGTTGGAGCTGATCTGATTCCGCAGGAAACCATTATGACGGTTTCTGTTGCGACGGATGAACGGCAATGGCAACGGCTGAAGCAATTTGGTACACCTGCTAGCCAGGAGATGTGGGAGAAACAGCTGGCAGAATGGCGCGATCGCCTATTGGATAGTGAGAACCTCGACTATCAACAAGACATTCAACCCTGGGTTGGTCAAGAAATTACGATCGCCTTTTTGTCCTCTACCCCTGCAAATGCACAGTCTGACGAGACGGTTCGCCCGCTCAGAGACGATCAGTCTGTCGTCATTTTGCTGCCGATCAGCAATCCCGCCCAGGCTCAGGCTGTTTTAGCTCGACTGAACCCATCAGGAACACCAGCCCCATCTCGGAATTACAAAGGGGTACCCATTAGTCAGTTGCCAGGGGTAACAGATACCCCCCAATTTTCGACGGTATTGAACAACCAAACTGTTGCCGTATCGAAAGATGAACAGGCGATCGAACGGGTGATTGATACCTTTAAGGGAGAATCGTCCGTTGCCGATACCGCAGGCTATCGTCGAGCCTTCGAGCAAATTTCTGTATCACAGCCCTTCATCCGGCTATATGTCAATGCCCCGCAAGCCAGGGAATTAGCAACTGCTAACTCGATTCAATCCGTTCCCCTGCGAGGCTTAACGCCCCTACAACACAATCAGGGCATTGCCATGACCGCAACGTTAGATGGCTCAGGTTTGCGTATTCGTGGGGTGAACTGGTTGCCCAGTAACAGTCCACAACGGTATGCCGTGACCAATAACGCCCGACAGATGCCACAACTGCTACCCGCCAATACGGCATTGATGATGTCTGGGGGCAGCTTAAAACAGGTCTGGCAATCCTATAGCCAAACATCTACGGCTGAACCAGATCAATTAGCCAATCCCAACATTTTACAACAAGCCATTCGCACCACCACCGGGTTAGACCCAGAACAAGACCTGATCCCCTGGATGGACGGAGAGTTTGCCATCGCCGCGATCGCCGCTCTGGAACCTGCAACCGATCCAGAAAAATCCGCTTCGGGGTTAGTGATGATGATTGAAACGAGCGATCGCACTGCTGCCGAAGCTGCCTTCAAAAAACTAGACCAGGTGATGCAATCGCGCTATGGCTTTAAAGTGAGCGAAGCCAACGTCAACGATCAAGCGGTCACCCGTTGGGATTCCCGGTTTGGTTCCGTGCATGTCACCCGAGGTTGGCTAGAGCGAGATGTCGCTTTTCTAGTCCTGGGTTCGACCGTGACCGAGAGCTTTTTACCCAAACCCGAAACCCCTCTGGCGGATGTTGAACTGTATCAATCAACTACGGCTTCCTCGCTGAGTTCTAATAACGGGCACTTTTTTATCGATCTCGATCGCCTGTTTAAGCCAGAAAGCCAGTTGCCCCTGCCCAACATACCGGGTAAAGCCGATGAGTTTTTATCAGCCATTCGAGCGATCGGCGTCACCGCTACGATTCAAGGGGAACGCAGCACTCGTTACGACATTAATGTGTTGCTCCGCAAGCTAGAGCGACCCGATAACACCCCACCCTCACCTCAAGAGATTTTGCCCCCCGAATCATTTCCGACACCGCCCCCCGACAATGCCCCTGCAACCTCTCCCTGAGAATCATTGTGAAAGCGCCCACCCTTCAGGTGGGCGCTTTCACAGCTGATGTACAGCCATTTTCAATTGATTAAGCCACAGATTTTTTGTTGTGTGCCGCGCTCCGCGCGGCACACAACAAAAAAATCTAACCATATTCAAGCGCGAAGCGCTGTAAGGTCGCTACCTACAACAAGCATGGTATTAAACAACAGATCCCTAACTATCCGGTTCAAGACTCGGTAGGATAAGAGTGGCATCGATCATCGTTAGCCTCAAGATTTTAAGTGTGATTGGCTGGACACGTTAACACAGTCAACCTGTTTAGCCAACCACACTCAAACATGACATCCTGCCAATTGCTATATAATTCTGCTCGACTCGCTGTTAGGGGGAACACTGCATGGATCTAGTTACTTTACAGAACTGGTTAGATAACGCTTCATTTGCTGTTCTGTTTCTCACCATGCTGATTTATTGGTCAGGGGCAGCCTTTCCGGGCATTCCCTATCTCCCTGCCTTAGGTAGCGCGGGTATGGCGATCGCCAATCTGGGTATTGCTACCTTACTGGGTGCGCGATGGATCGAAGCCGGATATTTCCCTCTCAGTAATTTGTATGAGTCTCTGTTCTTTATCGCCTGGGGCATCACCACCATGCACCTAGTGGCAGAAAGAATGAGCCGCAGCAACTGGGTCGGGATAGTCACCGCACCTGTCGCCATGGCAATTAGCGCCTTTGCCACCCTGTCATTGCCCGCCCAAATGCAACATGCAGAACCGCTCGTTCCGGCACTCAAGTCCAATTGGTTGATGATGCATGTCAGCGTCATGTTGCTCAGCTACGCCGCCTTGATGGTCGGTGCCTTACTGGCGATCGCCTTTTTAGTTGCCACCTGGGGCAAGCCAGTCGAATTACACGGCAGTTCCGTAGGCACCGGAGCCTATCGCAGCGATCGCTACCAACTGCGTCGGGCAGAAACCTTAGCCGCTAATGAATTAGCCGCCGGTGAGCTGGAAATGGCAGAAGCGGCGATCGCGGCGGCTAAAACCGGCAGTAACACTGCTGTCCTCAATCCCGTGGCGGCTCGTCCTGCCCAGAAAACTACTCCAACCCTATCGCCCCAACGTCTCAACCTAGCAGACACCCTCGATAACATTAGTTACCGCATGATTGGTCTGGGCTTTCCCTTGCTGACGATTGGCATCATTGCCGGAGCCGTCTGGGCAAACGAAGCCTGGGGATCTTACTGGAGCTGGGATCCCAAAGAAACCTGGGCATTGATTACCTGGCTGGTGTTTGCTGCCTACCTGCACGCTCGTATCACCCGTGGCTGGCAAGGTCGCCGTCCCGCAATTCTGGCAGCATCAGGGTTTGTTGTCGTTTGGATTTGCTATCTAGGCGTTAACCTGTTAGGAAAAGGGTTACATAGTTACGGCTGGTTTTTCTAAGCACAATGTCCTCCGGTCGTGCCCCTTCTCAAATGTTTTGCACGAACATCAAACGCTGAGCAATACGCATGGATCAAGAATTTGGGCTGTTGAATGATAACGAAGTTCTCCACATCATCAGAGGTCGGATCTTGATGTCAAATCCGACCTTTCGTGTGAGCGAATTTCTAGATACCCTGGCGCAATTGATCAGCGAACAGGAAGAAGAATGGACTGAAGATAGCGAAGGTTGGTTTAACGAGGGTTTGCCATGCGAAGCGCTGCGTCTGGGCAACCAGGGCTGGCAACGAGGTAAAGTGCGCATCCGCCTGGAATTTTGTCCCGATCCACCCCCCAAACTGCTCAAAGAAAGCCCCCGCAGCCGTGAAGAAATTCGCCCCCGCGAAGACCCTCGATTTCGCGAAGAGATTCGCCCCCGCGAAGATACCCGTCGTCGCCCCAACCGTGAAGATATCTATTCACGGGAAGAACCCTACAGCCGGGGAGGCAGTGACGTTTACCCAGCCGATGAAATGACCGATTACTAGTGTTGCAAACACGAAATTTTGCAACATGGGGGTTTGGGGGCTGCGCCCCCAAGAGGGGGTAGAACCCCCTCCACCCCCTCTAAAACTTTTAAGTTGGTGTACTAGATTTATATTTGGCAGCGCAGCGTCGCTGCGCTGGCAACCATAAATCTTCGACATGAAGTATTAAAAAGCGGCGCAGAGCGCCGCTTTTTAATACTTCATAATCCTGGTTCTAAATGCGCAGCACCCTACAAAACAACTTTGACCCCACGACTGTGACCCCATGAGAAGATTTCATGAGCCAGAGTGTTAGTCCATGAATTCTAAAAGGGCATGAGTTAAGTTAGGAGCGTGGATTTAATAAAATCACGATCCTGAGATTGATCTGCTGCCATCATCGCAATTTTCTTCACTATGGATTTCTTGAAAGAAGCACACAAACTTGCGGAAGCCGCTAAAGCAACATCGGAAACCGTTGCTCATTCCGTCAGCAAAATGGCGGAAGACATGAATCAAGCGGTTGTTGAAATGACTCAAGCCAGCAAGAGTGCCGTTGAAGACTTTAGCGATCGCACTGCCCAATCGACTCAACACACCCTGGAAACAGTAGCCCAGACCCTGGAGATACATCGACTGAGTGCTGCTGAAGCAATGCAGCAAACCTTTGACCAGACATCTGAACAAGTTCTGAGTGCGATCGCACTGGCAATAGGAGCATCGGGACTCAGCATCGCGAATTCCCTGAAAGATGTGCCCAGAACTGTGGAACAACTGGCAAACGACATGCCCAAAATTGCTCAACGGCTGCGACATGGAGCAGGGATTCGGGTGGGTGATCCATCGCGATCCGATGCCGATGTCATGGGGCTGTTTGACAAAATTCCAGGAACATCCAAGTTGGGAGCCAACGAACGCACAATTCGTGAATTTCTGGCAGATAAACAGGGAAGTCATGTGATTCCGCGATCGCAAGGCGGGGGCAATGGTGCCGATAATATCGTCTGGGAAATTGGCGTCGATAATTTCCGGCGGGGCGCGAACGTCATGACGGGGGGCGAACAGCTTTATATCCGGGTTTATAATGCGGTAGATTCCATCGTCAAAAACTCTGGCGCGATCGCTCAATTGGGGTTAGCAGCTACAGGAACAGCCATTTTGACCCAAACCCTGGTCACAGCCGTTGCTTATACCCTGGATCTCTATCGCGGTGACATTACCCTTGATGAATTCAAAACCAAAATTATTGCCGTAGCAGTCACAACCGGCGTGACAGCGCCCATTTTCTTTGTCATCCTCATTGCCGTGTTAGCGCTGTTCCCAGAACTTACCGTGCTTCTGGCGGCTCCGGTCGTTGTGGCAGGCTTTAATGCCCTCTTCGGCGTGAGTATCGCCTTACCAATTATCCAATCTCTTCTACGGCACCTGGAGGCAGGCGGCTTTGGTCAAGAGATATCAACCGAGTACGAAGCAATGCGTCAGCAAGCACAGGATTGGATTAACGCTTCGACGAACGACCTCAGACGGTATTGTGAAACCCTGGTTTCCGGAAACACCCCCGTTTTATCCGCGCCCACTGACTCCTAAAACCGTTGGCGCATGACACATTCCGTTCCCCCCTGGACTGCCCTACACGATCGCCTGCATCGGACTCTGCGTCAGCGACAGCTGTTGTCAAAACATCAGCGGCTGCTGGTTGCTGTGTCAGGCGGACAAGATTCCCTCTGTCTCATACGGCTATTGCTCGATCTGCAACCAAAATGGGGTTGGACAGTGGCGATCGCCCATTGCAATCATCGCTGGCGAGACGATTCCACCGCCAATGCAGAGTATGTGCAACACCTGGCAGCCACCTGGCAGATCCCTTATTTTCAGGCGATCGCCACCGTTCCACCCAACAGCGAAGCTGCCGCCAGAGAATGGCGCTATACCGTCCTGGCAGATATATCCCTGGAGCAGAACTATCCCACCGTGATCACAGGACATACCTTGAGCGATCGCGCCGAAACATTGTTGTATAACCTGATGCGAGGTAGCGGTTCCGATGGCCTGCAAGCCCTGACCTGGCGACGAGAGCTAGTTCCCGGTGTGCAGCTGATCCGCCCGCTGTTAGAGATCAGCCGAGCAGAAACGGCAACCTTTTGCCAGGATGCCAACCTAAACATCTGGCAAGACACGACCAATCAAGACTGGCACTACGCCCGCAACCGCATTCGTCAAGAACTGCTGCCCTACCTGCAAACCCATTTCAATCCCCAGGTCGAACAGGCTCTGGCACAAACCGCAGACCTATTGCAAGCCGAAGTAGACTATCTCCAAAGTGAAGCCCACAGCCTGTATACCCGAGTCGTGGCAAGAGATGAAGCTGCCTTGATCCATGGCTATCGGCTGAATCGTCCCCTACTCAAAGCAGCACCCTTAGCCCTGCAACGGCGAGTCATGCGGCAGTTCCTCACCCAACTTTTGCCGACCGCTCCGGGCTTTGACCATATCGAAAAGCTCACAGCATTGATCACGGCTGCCAACCGCAGCCAAACCGATCCCTTTCCAGGCGGGGCGATCGCCACAGTCGAGGGAGATTGGATTCTGATTCAGATCCGTTGAATCGCTGCCCATTCAGCCGCAGTTAACGGCTGAGGCTCTAATGTCACACCAAAACATTGGCTGGCTGCTTTGACCAGTGCCTCGGTGATGGTGGGAATCGCTTGCACCTGCGACAGCTCCAGTGGCAGATCCAGGGGTTGCAGATCCATGCCAAAGACTTGCCGAAATAAGCCTGGATCAGGATTAAGCCGCATCGAACCATGCTGCAAAACGGCATTGCCTCGCCGCAGTTGGGCACTACCAATAAATTTGCTGCCATTGCTCAAGACTAAATCGGCAGCGGTAGCCGTACCAAAACAATTGGGATTGTGAATATAACCCCGTCCTGCTTGCCCATAGTGAAGGGTGACCTGAAGCGATCGCCAACCTTCAATTAAAAACTGACACAGTGCCTCATAGACTTGCGTACGATTCCCCGGCATCTGGGACGTGATCACCGCATAGGTCAAATCTCCTTGATGCAACACTGCCCGTCCGCCACTGGGACGTCGCACCAAATCGACTGCCTGGTTGTTCCAGGTCAACTGCTGCCAATGGTCGGGATAGTGGCGCTGATGATAGCCCAACGAAATAGCAGCGGGTGCCCAGCCATAAAACCGCAACGTCGGTGGCTGTAGAGCCTGACAATGTTGCTCAAACAACCACCGATCGATCGCCATCTGGAGATGCCCAGGAGCTTCCAATGGAGGAATCAATCGCCAAATCGTGCTATTCAGAATGGCTTAACTCATGCCGTAGTCAGCCTGAAGAATTTCGTCATACTCATCGGCGATCGTGGCAACAACGGTAATATTGCGCGAAACCTCTGCCGGGGAAAGTTCTGCAACAGTTCTCGCTGCCGACACAACAATACAGTCATCAAAAATACTAAACCGAGCCTCAAAGGTACTCGTCCAATTCAACTCCAACAATTTTTTCATCAGAGCAGATTCATGTTGAGCAGGCAATTTTAGGACGGCTGACCACACGGTAAACGTATCTTCATCCGTTAAGCCAGTGAGTTGAACAAATACCTCAACGCTGCCGTATTTAAATTTCCAGAGGAAACTCTCGTCAGTATGACTGACCATTGCACTCTGGTCTTCTTGCAAGCTAGAAATAACAGTCTCAATAACTTCCAGATAGCTCGTCGTTGTTTTGGTGCCATCTTCAAGCCCATCAGACAACGATTCCAGGTTTGATTGGTAAGACATCATAAAATCAAAAATTCTCTCTTGGAACTGAGCTAGATCACTGTAACCACATCTCTTACTAGACCAATCTAGCTTTTGTTGCCGAAGTCGTCCGAGAGTCTCTTAATATTTTTACTTTTTGTGACATGGCTTTCGTCGTCTGGCATTGCTGATGTGAGCGATATTTTGACTTTTATGCATTATTTAATACAGCACCCTACAGAGTATGGTAGGACAGGAAATAGGGAGGCACCGTTCCTCCATCTTCTCCTTTTGCCCTGCTTACAAGGACATAGCGGCAATGAGTCACAGCTTTAAATTGGCACCGATGTCACCCCTATTTAAGGGATTGACCCTCGTCGTTTTAGTGATTCCTCTGTTGTTCGGAATTTTGGCATTGGTTCTACGCGATCGCTTAATGGGCATCGTTTTTGCATCACTCCTGGTGCTGTATGCCGGTGTCTGGCTGGGATGTCGTCCATCTCGCTTTGTCGTTTCGCACCATAGCCTGGAACTGGTTTTTCCGGCTTGGCGACGCAACATTCCACTCCGAAGTATCACGAGGGTTCGGGTGCTCAATCCAACTGAATTTCAGCAAGAATTTGGCTGGGCAATCCGGATTGGCGTCGGTGGTTTGTGGGGTGGGTTTGGCTGGCTATGGACGTCTCGACGGGGCCTATTAGAGTTTTACATCTCCCAAACCGATCGCTTCATCTTACTGGAACGGTCAACCGGAACTAACCTTTTGATCACCCCAGATCAGCCCACACTGTTTATAGAAACTGTTCAAGCTATCCTTTCTATGCCCTGATGTCACAAACTATCGCCAATAAAACTATCGCCAATAATATAGCAATTGTGAAAGTGCCCGCCCGAAGGGCGGGCACTTTCACAACGGATTTAGGATCGCTATATACCTTGCTGCGTGAGAGCCGCGCTCTGCGCGGCTCTCACGCAACCGTAATTAGCAAGGTCATTCCGGTTGATGCTCCATCTTCAGCTGAGAATCAATAAAAGGATGGCGGGGAGCCAGGAAAAACCCTACGATACTGGCAAAAAGAATGGGGGTAAAAGTGCCCAGACCCGTCAATTTAGCCAATAGTAACGTGGTGCTGATGGGTGTTCGAGTGACCGTTGCATTCAGTGCCGCCATGACACTGATCATGGCTAATGTTTCGTTAGAACCAGGATAAGTGATGGCGATCGCCTTGCCTAAACAAGCTCCGATAAAGAACAACGGAATAATAATGCCACCACGCCATCCGCCTGTAACGGTGATGCTAATTGCAACCATTTTGGCGATCGCCAAACCCAACAGAAAAGCGATAGAAAAGTGCCCCTCTGCGATCGTCTCTAGCTGATGTTCACCAAAAAATCGAGTCAGGGGAAAAAGCACCGCCAGTATACCCAACCCTAACCCTGCTAGAGTTGTCCGCACATAAATCACGCTCACAGATTCTAAAACGTGACGACAACGGCGGAAGATCCAAATAAACAGCCAACCGGCGATCGCCCCGATAATGCCATAGGCGATCGCCTCAGCAAAATCAAACAGACTTTCAACGGTATATTGCGGAAACTGCCAAACGGGACCGATACCCAGTTGAGTAATAGCAACAAAAATGCTGTAGCTGGCACAACTTGCCACAATTGCAGGCAAAATGGCCTCCGAATATTGCACCACATGCTGATGATGCAAAATTTCTAACGCAAAGAACGTACCCCCCAACGGCGCACCAAACAATACAGTAAAACCAGACGCCATGCCAGCAATACTCAACGTTCGTAGAGCCTCTCCCCGTAGCCGAAAGTGGTCAGCCAACCAGGTTCCCAGCGACCCTGTAACCTGCACCATAGGGGCTTCGGGGCCCGCACTACCGCCACTGGCAATACTGATCAGCGACGACAAAATCATCGAAGGATTTTCGCGTAGGGCTAATCGCCCACCATTCAGATGAATATTGTCAATCACCAGCCCAATTTCCCCCGGATTGCCTAACCGATGAATCACCAAACCCACCAGAAAACCTGCCAGGGGCATCACAATTAACAAAGACAGCCCATGAAACTGCTCAAAGACCTGCATCAAGTTGGATAAAGCAACCCAATATAATGCCGCAAACAAACCGCAAGCAATCCCCAGACACGCCCACAGTAACGTGGACCGGGTTAAAGTGATCGGGTTTTGTTTCATTATTTATTCCTGCACAAATGAAAAGGCATTAGAAGCGTTGGCGTTTCAAGACTATCGACAGTTAAGATTCAACAAGATTTATAGAGAGATCTTGAAATAAATCTCACTCCCAGTGGCATAAAGCCGATGGTTGAAGAAATTTCACTCTATTTGGGGAATACTAAAGATCATGGATGTAACAATACCGACATTTTATGTTTGGCAGCGTGGCGGCGGCACACTACCAAACATAAACGTTCAAATCTGGTTTAATTCGTAATCCTAAAGGGATTGGCACGAGAATTAAAGTTTTCTCATAAGAAAAATTAGTTCCCCCAATAGGTTAATTGAGACATCGAATTCAAACGATGAAAGGGTGTAGAAGTAGCGTTCCTGGAGTGATTTCCCCAACAGGTGATCAGTCAGTGATCGTCATTAAATATAGACTATTAGAACCCTGTACCGCCTGCACAGTAGGTAGTACAGGGTTTTAGAACTAGATATTTAATAGTGCAGAGTGACTGACCACACACGAAAAGGTAAAGACTTCAATCCAAAACTCTGAGTTGTTGACAGGAATCATTCCAAATCTACTGCACAATTCTCCACAATCAGGTAAAGCCTTCGGATCACAACTTAATTAAAACCCGGACGTTTATTGTTGGAAGCGCGGCTCCGCCGCGCTTCCAACAATAAATCTTCGGTTTTATTAAATCCGCAATCCTTAGGAATGAGAACTGGATAACGTCGATAATTTGTTACACGGGCGAACGATCGCTCGTCCCTGCAAACGATTCAATCGTCGATCTTATTTAATCTACGATCCTTAACGCATTAAGAACACGTTGGATGAGATTCCAGGTATGGGATCAGGGATACTATGTCGAAACTTACTGGACGCAGCAATTCGGGTCACTCCTCACATCGTCAACCACACCAGCGTCTTTTGAGAGGCAGCAGACGGAACGCCTGCCCGATCTCGACTCATCCCCTAGAATTCTTACGTGGCAATCTGTCCCAGCACATTCTCGACATCAGTCCTAACATTATCTATGTGTACAACGTGCATGAGCCAGCCTGTTTGTATGTAAACCAACGGGTGGAACAGGTCTTGGGGTATACGCCAACCAGCATTCAAACCATGACAGCCACCTCGTTGGCTCAATTGATTCATCCAGCAGATTGGGATGAAATGAAACAGCATATAAGGTGCTGGAAGACCTGGCAAAAAGCAGACGTGCTGGCATGGGAATGTCGAGTAAAACAGTCCAACGGTCAGTGGAAATGGTTGCGATCGCACGAAACAGTTCTGCAATTCACTGCCGAAGGATTGCCCCAGCACATTGTCGGGATGGCACACGATATCACGATTCAAAAACAATCAGAACAAGAATTGCGATCGCAACTTCACCAAAAACAACTGACCGAAACGATCACGCGCCACATTCGCCAATCGCTAGATCTCAACACCATCCTTCAAACCACAGTTCAAGAAGTACAGCATTTACTCAAAGCCGATCGGGTTTTGATTTATCGATTTTTACCTGACAAACCAGCCAGTACCGTTGTGGTTGAAGCCTGTCTACCAGAGTTACCTTCTTTGTTAGATTGGACAATTGGTAGCTCTCAACTAGACCAGGAATGGCACATTGAACCCTTCTGCCATGGTGAAATTCGGGCGATCGCCAATATTACAACATCTACCCTTGACCCGGCATATAAACACCTGTTGCAATCGTTTGCCGTCAAAGCACAGCTTGATATTCCCATTATCAGAAATCTGCCAGAGATTGAGCGGACGACAGATCTGCAACAGACAGCCCTCTGTTATTGCGCCTTGCAACCAACCTGTCACTTGAAACAGCCAATCGACCACCAATTGTGGGGGCTACTGGTGGTTCAACAATGCCAAACCGAAAGAGACTGGCAACCCTGGGAAATTCAATTACTAAAACAAGTGGAAAATCAGTTGGCAGTCGCGATTCAGCAATCTGAATTATACAAACAACTTCAGCAGCTTAATGCATCGTTAGAATTACAAGTCAAAGACCGAACCGAGCAACTCCAGGAAGCGTTAGATTTTGAAGCTGTCCTCAAACGCATTACGGATAAAGTGCGGGATTCATTAGATGAAGCCTTGATTTTGCAAACAGCCGTACGAGAATTGGCGATCGCCTTTGATGCCACGACCTGTTATGCCTCGCTTTATGACCTGGAACAGCAGATTGCAACCATTCGCTATGAATACACGACACCTAATACATCGTTACAAGGCATTGCAGTACCGATGAATCAGGCGGCTGTGCTGTATGAATCACTGATTCAACAGCAATCTGTGCAATTTTGCCCCTGGATGCCACCCCCTGGTGAGAGAGCAGCCATCCTTACCTGTCCGATGTTTGACGACCACGGCACTCTGGGCGATATCCGACTGATTCATCAGCCCAAACATATCTTTAGCCAACCTGAAATCCGGCTGATGCAACACGTTGCCAATCAATGTGCGATCGCTCTACGTCAGTCTCGCCTCTATCAAGCCGCCAAAGAACAGGTCAGAGAACTAGAAAAACTAAACAACCTCAAAGATGATTTTCTTAACACGATTTCTCACGAACTGCGAACCCCGTTATCTAGCATCAGGATGGTGGTGCAAGTCCTTGAAATCATTTTTCAAGATTGCTTTGGGCATGAATGGGCTGAAGTCGGTTTAGATTTGAACTCAACTACAGCGCTCAGTCCTATAGCCTCCCCCATTCGTGGCAAGCCACAACAAACAGGCTCTTATCCCGCTTCCACGACACCCGTTGAGGAACAGTGTGAGCCGCTTAATCCTGTCAAACAAAAGGCAATTAAAGCTGCCCATTGCCTCAAAATTTTACAAGAAGAAAGCGATCGCGAAATTAATTTGATTAACGATCTGTTGACCCTCCAACAATTAGAAGCAGGCAATCAACCCTTCATCCCCAGCCTGATTCATCTACAAAACTGGATTCCTCAAGTCACCGAAACCTTCGAAGAACGATTCCACGATCACCAGCAACAACTCTTGCTGAACCTGCCTTCAGACCTGCCTCCGCTGACAACCGATCTGTATATGTTCAACCGGATCTTGGGAGAACTATTGACCAATGCCTACAAATTCACCCCGCCCGGTGCCGTCATTACCGTCACAGCCCAGCCGTCTGCTCATCCGACAACACCCCCCATACCCTGCATTACCCTGACCCTGAGCAATTCTGGCATTGAAATTCCGCAGGCAGAACTGGCGCTAATTTTCGATCGCTTCTATCGCATTCCCAGTGCCGATCCTTGGAAATATGGAGGAACGGGATTAGGACTGGCATTGGTAAAGAAACTGACCACCTATTTAGGCGGTTGGGTGTGGGCAGAAAGCGATAGGAATGAAACCCGTTTCCTGGTGCAATTGCCGATCAACCTTCAGAAGCACAGCTCATAGTCTTCGCACCTGGATAAATCACGGGTGTTATGAGAGAGCCGCGCAGGGCGCGGCTCTCTCATAACACCTTGTGCGCTCCGATCCTTAAGCATCGCGCACAATGGGGAGTGCAACCGTAAAAGTAGTGCCAACGTCTAACTCACTAATAAAGCTAATTTCTCCACCATGAATGTCTACACAATGCTTGGCGATCGCCAACCCTAGACCAGTTCCTGGAAAACCACTGGCATTTTCAGCCCGTCGAAACGACTCAAACAATCGGGGCTGATCCGATTCTGGGATGCCCATCCCCTCATCTTTCACCTGAAGCAATAATTGATGGTTTTCATGACTGAGCGATAACTCAATCAAGCATCCTGGCTCAGAATATTTAATGGCATTAGATAGCAAGTTTTGCAAAATTTGGCGCAGTAACTTTTCATCGAGTTGCATCACACCAATCTCATCGTTACAGGTCAACACCAGTTGATGGTCTCTTCCCAACCCTCGCTGCATCTCATTGAGTAATCCCTGACAAAACGGTTGAATATTGACGGGGGTCGGTCGCAACTCCAACTTCCCTGCCTCCGCCTTGCCAATCAGCAAAATATCTTCCAACAACTGCGTCATATGTTTGACCGTTGCCTGAACTAGACGCAAATGTTCCAACCGATCGCCATCTTCCCAGGTGTGCCCATAGTGCTCTAGCAATTCCGCTGAAGAAAGGATAATACTCAAGGGCGTCCGAAACTCGTGGGAGGTGGACGTAACAAAATGAGATTTCAACTCGCTCAGCTCTTGCTCTTTTTGCAACGTTGTTAAAAGTCGTTCTTCAAGCTGTTTGCGTTGTGTAATATCCCGCTGAATCGCAATCCAATGAGTGTAATGCCCTTTTTCATCGGCAACGGGCACAAGACTTAGCTCAACCCAAAATTCAGATCGGTCTTTGCGATAGTTGATCAACTCAACCATGATAGGGTGCCAAGTCTCAAGCGCCTTCCGGATCTTCTGAAGACTTTCGCGATTAGTTTTACTGCCTTGAAGAATCCGGGGTGTTTTACCAATGACCTCCTCTGCGGTATAGCCAGTCAACCGGCTAAATGCGGCGTTAACGTAAAGAATCCGGGGCCCCGGATGGCTAATGGGGCTACTTTCGGTAATCACGATCGAGTCGTGGGCATTGACCACAACCGACTCTAACAGGCGTAATCGATTTTCTTGCCGTTTACTTTGAGTAATATCTTCTGCAATACCCGCAATTCGGTAGACCTGTCCGGCTTCGTTATAGACGGGGAAAGCGCGATCGCGAATCCAACGCAGCGAACCATCGGGTTGTACGATCCGATATTCCAGCCGATCGGTTTGGCGATTCTTAAACACACTGCGAACGCGATCGCGATCGTCGGGGTGAATCGAATCCAACCAGAGATCTCGCTTTCCATACAGGCTATTACACGGCTGTCCCCAAATAGTCTCAAACGCAGGGCTGACATACAACACTTGAGAATTTTGAATATCAAAAATCCAAAACACTTCCTGAATATTGTCGGTCAATTGACGAAACCGTTCTTCACTTTCTTGCAGCTTCGCCTCTGCTTGCTTCCGCGCCGTGATATCTGAAAAAGAAGTCACCATCGCATAGGGAGCACCTTCTCCATCACGAAACAGCGGTTGCGCGTTGACCAAAAGCCAAACGACCGTTTCATCGGGCTTACATAGCCCAATCACAACATTGGCAGCAGAACTTTCTGGCGAATGGGTAATCGCAAACGTGCTGTTGTTTAGCTCACACGCAGACCCATCAGCATGAATAAAGTGCCAGCCAATTTCATCACTAATTTCATCAATGGTTCGCCCTTTGATCTGATCAGCTGTAATTCCCAGAATCTTTTCAGCGCTGGCATTGCAGGTAAGAAATCGGTGTTCGGCATCTTGCAACACAATCCCTTCATGCAGGGCTGCCACCATCGATCGATACCGTTCTTCACTGGCAAACAATTCTGCTTGAGTTTGTTGACGTTTGGCAATTTCTTGCTGAAGTTGGGCGATCGCCACATTTAACTCAGTATTTTGCTCTTCAACCTTAATGCCAAGTTCTACATTGGCTTGCCGCAACACAGTTTCCAGACGCTTAAGTTCAGTAATATCGCGTCCGACAGATTGATATTCAACAATTTGCCCCTGCCCGTTTAAGATTGCTCGATCCGTCCATTGCTGATGGCGAAGTTCCCCACTGGCAATTAAAGCCCGATGTTCATAGGTGACCACAGGATGACTGGCTGACAACATCAAAAATTGTTCCAGAGGAATATGTCGATCAGCTTCCGGAATCAGTTCTAAAAAACTGTGCCCAATCAACTCGTCAGGACGTTTATCAAAGTACCGACAAAACGCCTGATTAACAAATGTGAGAGTACAATCGGGCAAAAATCGGCAGATTAACTCCGTTTGATCTTCAACAATGGCACGATAACTGGCTTCACTCTTTTGCAACGACTTCTGAACGCGCTTCAAATTCGTAATATCAAGCCCAACCGATTGATATCCTTCTAACTCGCCTTGCTCATTAAAAAAAGCTCGATCCGTCCAATAGAGCCACCGGGCTTCATCCTTTGCATTCAAACAAAGCTCTTCAGACATCCCCACCGGATTGTCTACAGTTAAAGAATTCAAGTAAGGTTTGAATACCTGTTGTTCTTCTGGCGAAAATAAAAGTAACCAGTTTTGCCCCAACAATTCATCGCGCGATTTCCCAAAATATCGGCACAGTGCCTCATTCACAAATGTGAGGGTATAGTCGGGCAAAAACCGACAGATCAATTCCATTTGATCTTCTACGACAGCTCGATAATGCGCCTCACTTTGCTGAAGGGCTATTTCCACCTGTTTGCGATCGGTAATGTCCCGAACAATGACCAAAACCTCGTCTTCACCACAAACCGCGATGCGGGCTTCCTGAAAGCGAAGTCCCGTAGCAGTTTGCAGCTGAAACTCATGGATTTGAATTTGTCCAGTTTTCAACGCCTGATCGACATAAAACAACCGCTTCTGAGTAATGTCTGGCGGCATCACCTCTGCAATATTCTTGCCTCGCATGTCAGGCGCAATGGTGATCGGTTTAAAATCTTTGGCTGGAATAAAGTTGAGATAGGTGCCATCTCGGGTCATTCTGATCATCAGATCCGGAATCGCCTGTACCAGGGCACGGTTGGTGGCTTCACTACGGCGCAGTTCTGCTTCAGCCTGCTGAAACCGTTGGGGTAAAGAGGATTGTGGATCGCAGTGTAAATCTGAGCAAAAGAGTCGTTTTTGAGGTTCCGCTGGGGTAGCAGAAGGGGTGCTGGGGTTGCGATCGCAAACAACCAGTAGCCCCCCTCTGGAGGTCGCTGACAACCGTAGATCCAACACCGTCATATCAGCCAGAACCAGAGCAATAGTCACCTTGCCCGTCTGTAATTTGGTAAGTGCCGTCTCAAACACCCGACGATTTTCCGCTGACCAACAGCCCCGCATCACTAGTTCAGTCAACATGACATCGAGATGGGGACAAGATTGTAGCCATCCCGGCTCTAAATCCCACAACCTGACCCATTGATCGTTAAACTCAACCAACCTCAGATCGGAGGCAAAAAAAGCGATCGCGTGGTCTACTTGTTCAAGTACCAGGGCTAAATCTGCTTTCTGAAATGTATCGATGATCAGATCGCCTCCCACAGAGGTTCCATATTCAAGGAAACTTGACTGTTTCAAGTGTAAATGAGACTGCTCTTGGCGCATAGCATGAAAACACAACAGCCTACCGTCTTAATCTGCCCATAACTCAAACTTCACTTAAAATCTTGCAGTAAACAGTAAATAAGCTTTACTAAAGTTTGCACTTGCTCACATTCCCTAACCATTGCAAAACCCATTTGTTTGTATTCAATCTCTACAAAACATTAACTATTAATGCAATAGGTACCTAAAAGCGGTATTTTTAGGTAAAAATCCTCCTGATATTTTCATTTGCCATTTTATTCAAAGCTAAGGAGAAAATACGTTGATCACTTCAACCCTGCTTGCTATCGTTCCACCAACCCTAGAATGGAGCCCAAAGGTGGCGATCGTGATGATTCTCTGCAACATCCTCGCCATTGCATTCGGAAAATTAACCATTAAGCATCCTAACGTAGGTCCCGAAATGCCTTCCTCCAACATGTTTGGTGGCTTTGGCTTGGGTGCCGTGCTGGGCACCACCAGCTTTGGTCATATCCTGGGAGCAGGCGTGATCTTGGGTCTAAATAGCCTTGGTGTTCTGTAAGGCCTACTAGCCTAACAAGAATCTAAAAACTTGACATTGCTAATTTTTGGGATATTTTTTAAGCCTAAAACCAGAAGGTTTGCGTTTAGAGATATCTCATCACTCAGGAGCATAAATTTAATAAAACCCAATTTTTTTGAGAGAGTAACGGTGCATCCATCGTCTCCTGGAAAGAATGACAGGCTAATTAATTTGTGATCCTAAGCAAGCTCAAAACGTTTGAAGGGGTGTACAGCGTCGCTGTACACCCCTTCAAACGTTTCCTGAACAGTTTCTAGTGGTCTGTCCATTAAAAATTGACGGTTAAAACGGGTGATGTGCCGCGCAAAGCGCAGCACATCACCCGTCAGAAAATACATGACAAAGCACTAGTATTACAAACACGAAATTTTGCAACATGGGGGTTTGGGGGCTGCGCCCCCAAGAGGGGGTTTTACCCCCTCCACCCCTTCTAAAACTTTTAAGTTGGTGTACTAGTAGTGCAGCACTAGTCGCGGTTAATCGCAATCAGCAAACGCAGAATAAAGATGAACAGATTAACGTATGTCAAATACATGGACAGAGCTGCGGGTAAATATTGGTCATCTCGGTAAGTGCGCGGCAGAATGTAAAAATCTACAACCGCAGCGCCAGCAAACAAAAATACACCAATCCCAGAAATTCCAATTTCTAACCAGCTTGGCGTATAAACACCAAACAATGAAAAGGCAAGTTGCCCCACCAACACAACCAGAAAGGCAATCATGCCCAACTTAATAGTTTGCGTCAGAGCCAGACCATCTTGATCTGACAAGCCAGAGCCAATCTGACGAGCAACAATAAACGTAGCACCACAGCCCAAAGCGGCAAACCCAACGCCAGCAATGCCAACCCCTTGGGTGCCGAGTGCCAAATAAACCAGACCACTCAGTGTGTAGCCCGACAAAAGGCTATAGGTTGCCAATAACGGTAGAGCAGCGCTGTTATTTCCCTTTTCTGCAATGCCACGGGCAACAAAGAAAAGCACGAGTTCTAGAACAATTGCCCCGAAGAATGTGGGCATAAATAAGGCTGGATTGGTTTGAATGACATGCAAACCACCATACGTACCCAAAGCCGTAAGAACTAATCCACCGCCTAAAAAGGGCAGTGCGTTCGTAATTACGTTAGGACCGACTAACGCTTGTGTACGTGCCTGACGAATTGCTTCACGAAAGTTACTGGTATTGCTCATAAAGTCTGTTCCCTAAAAATGGGCGTTAAGGTAAATCAGTCGCTTAGTGCCATCTTATGTCTATTCTAAATTTTGCAGATCGACTTAACGGCAAATCAACCAAATAACTCTAGATCTCTTGTTTTCTGGGGCACTGCTCGATATATGGCTCTACGCAATCCAGTTAGGCCATTAGGGGGGTGGGTGCAGTGCTCCCATGCAGGGATGAAACCCCTGCACCCCGTCTTAACCCTAATACGTACTGCTATATGGCTGACGCTTGGTATGACTTTGCATATGAAACCAAAGGTTCACATGCAAAGTCATACCCAAACCCAGTAACACCGGGGCACTGCTTGAGGGCAGACGATGGCAAATGGAGAACAGAACGTGTTTTCCACGACACATTGTTTGAGGATCAGCAACATAAGTCTTTGGAGATGAGGGGTAAGGTTCCGTGTTTCTGCTGATACTTGCTCTAACTATTCCTTTCATTCCCGTGAAATAACGATGGTTTGGACGGGGTGACAAAAGGACAATGAACTTAAATCGGACGCAAGGTGATTCTCAGATGGCGGTTCTTCAATCTTCAGTTCGCTCTCACACGATGGAATTGTTGGTGGCGTATCAGCAAAATCCTACCGTGTCTCTCCGTAACCAACTGGTTCGTTTAAATGCAGGCTTAGTCCGTAAGATTGCTCATCGAATTAGCTATCAGTGTTCTGAACCCTATGAAGATCTCGAACAAATCGGTTACTTAGGTTTGATTCGAGCTGTTGAACGGTTTAACCCTACTCAGGGCTGTGCTTTTAGTTCATTTGCAGTGCCTTATATCCGGGGTGAAATGCTCCACTTTTTACGCGATCGCGGTACGACCGTAAAAGTCCCCCGCCGTTGGCAAGATATGCAAAAACAAGGGCAAAAAGTTAAAGCAGAATTGACCAAAACACTGGGTCGGCAACCCAAAGATAGCGAAATTGCCGAACAACTTGGAATTTCCGTAGAAGAGTGGGGCGAAATCAGAACCGCAACAAAAAATCGCTCTCCTTTAAGTTTAGACGCAACCATCTGTCAGCAAATTGACTCTCCTGTAACGTTAGGTGAAACGTTGCCGGATATGCATTATCAAACTCTGCAAAACTTGGAAGAAGATCGGCAGCAAATTCAACAAGCGCTGAGCCAATTGGAAGAAAAAACCAGATCTGCGATCGAGTTTGTTTATTTTAGTGATTTGTCGCGTAAAGAAGTTGCCGAACGGATTGGGGTTAGCCCAATGACGGTAAGCCGTCGGGTACAAAGAGGCTTAGAGCAAATGGTTGACCATCTCAAACCTCAGACCCTCCAGACAGAACCCTAAATATTATTTAAAGTTTCATCTCTCCTCCTCGATTTCGCCAAACACAGGTACCAAACCTCATACCCACTGCTGTATCAGTAGTGGGTATTTTTTTAGTGCAGGTTGATTGAGTACGGTGTTGTGGGGCGCGGAGCGCCCCACAACACCGTTTCTGTGCTTAATGAACTGGTTAAATCAGGAGGTAGTGAGAGAGTCGCGCAGAGCGCAACTCTCTCACAACATTCAAACTCATACCAGGATTCAACTCAACACCTGACCTAACGCGATCGCATCAGGCTAGAGAAGACAGTAGATTCCCCAGATTGCCATGGCTCGGAGATAATGGCTGGCTCGAAAAGTTCCGGCAGCCGTGATGGCTTCAGGCGTCCGGAATTGCAACCCATTTTCATAGATCTGTCGAACCACAGCTTCTGTTAAGCGGAATGCTTCATCTTTCATGCCCATCTGCACTAAAAACGCTGCCAACCCAAAGTTGATTCCCGTCCACACTTCCAGTGGATGCGTGTCTTTAAGATTGACGGGTGAGCCATCGGGTCTAACCCCATTTGCCGCACCCCATTGTCCGTCATGAAATTTCAAGAAACATGATTCATATACCGTTTTTAGAGCAGAATCAGCACAGTCTGAAGGAACGACGTCGGGTAAGCCGAGCAGACGGGCATAAAATTGCCCACAGAGTTGATCTGCCATGACGACATCCGAACCGCTCCCGGTATCCAATCGGTAATATTGCCCGTTCCATAGCGTTTCTTGGTAGAGGGGACGGGATTGGGCAAGCCAGGTTTGGTATTGAGGCAAAAGTGAGGAGGGTGCTGGGAGACAGAGGGGCAAGTCAGCATTTTCGTAGGCTTTACGGTCCAGAATTTTGCCAATAGCGATCGCCGCTTCCAGGGCTGCGATCCACAAGCCACCACAGTAAGCACTGATCCCCTGGAGTCGCCAATCATCAAATGTTTGGTCGGGCGCGCCAGAGTTTTCGGGGATGCCATCACCATCCAGATCAAACGTTTTAAGGTATGCCAGGGTCGTAGCGATCGCCGACCAGGATTCTGCCAAAAATTCGTAGTCGGTGCCACCCGTCCAGACAAAATCGCGATAGACCTGAAGAACAAAATCGCATCCCAGATCTTTCCACAGATTACAGTCCTGATAACTGGTGTAGTTCGTTTTCTCCCAGGGATGTTCGTTGGGCGCACC
This sequence comes from Calyptranema fuscum S582, assembly GCF_055793305.1. Lineage (NCBI taxonomy): Bacteria > Bacillati > Cyanobacteriota > Cyanophyceae > Oculatellales > Oculatellaceae > Calyptranema > Calyptranema fuscum. The sequence continues at coordinate 53,756 of NZ_JBSLYH010000028.1, read as the reverse complement.
CAGATCATGCGGAGTCGCACAAGCAGCTTTGCGTAAAACCTGGGGACTGGGCGCACCAATCGTATAGTAGTAACCGATTGTGCGCAATCTACTATCTTCAGCAGGAATGGCTCTGGCAAAGGCACGAAGTACAGCTTTGTCGAGTTCTGGGAACAGCTTGAGTAAGGCAAACGACCCGTAAAGCCGAACATCCAGACTTTCGTACCAACGATAGTCAATACATTCCAAGACTGCGAATTGTCCGTAGGGATCGCGATCGCTCGCCGCACTCCAGAGAGTGCCGCCATCCGTCAGATCGTACAACTCATTAAACAACGCCATCTTAAACCAGTCAGGCAAGTCATGCCGCTCTAAAATTGGCTGTTGCCACTGTTGAATCTGCTCTTGCCAATGGGGAGCCTGTTCTAAAGCCGTCTGGGCGATCGCCCAGGCATTTTTACCAGTGCGACTAAAAAAGTCAGTATAACGACGGAAATACTCAACCCCCTCCGCAAATTCTGTCACCGGAAAATCCCACGCCAGGGTAAATAAAAGCTGCCGCGTTTCTCCCGGAGCTAAAGTAACCCGCAAGGCGATCGCGCCACCAATGCGTTCTCCAGCCATAGCAGGGGTTTCATCCGCCAAGTTGGGGAGTGATCCATCCGTTGAAAAAGATTGCCATAGATCTGCGCCATCCCCTGTCGGATTCCAGCGCGTGTGGTAAAACACATCAGCGGCAAAAGGATCGGCTAAAATGACCCACTGTCCATCTCCTTCCGCTACCGCTTGGAGATCAGAAGTGCCAGATTGCTGATCCATAACGCAGCCAACCGCTGAGGATTCTGCCCTCCACGCGTTGAAATTGCCCTGACTCTCTCCTATGCGGGGCTGATATTCATACACCGGGCTACCATCATCCCGCACCCTGACCTCCGGTGCTTTGAGCGTGTTGGTAAACCAACCCACCATATTTTCCCAAGAAAGCATGATGCTCAACGTTAGGGGGCGATCGCCTGGGTTATGTGCCGTCCAATCAAAGACCGCAACAGGATAGCTCGACTCCTGATAATTTTCTGCCCAAATGGGTGAAAACTGTTCGCACGCTAGCTCAGATTGCAACACATTCTCGTAGACAAACCAACTGCGAGGATACAGGGCGTGGTAAGTGCCTGTATCTTGGCTATTAGCGGTTGACGGCTGGCGGTTGGTGGCCTCCTGACGACCAGACGGATACCACTGCCAGGTGGCTAACGTTCCATCTTGCGGGGCTTCCGTACACAGTGCATACGCCTGCGGTGCTTCACCGGCAACCTGTTCAAATACACTAAATTGACACGCAGGCATGGTTTGAAACACATGCTCACCGCCATCAATATGCCAGAGGTTAAAATCGCCTCGGTGCGATCGCCCAATACATCCAGCACCAAACCCGCCCAGTGGCGCACCATGCCAGGGACCATCATCCAAATTGCTAGGGTAGCGAACCGTGTAGGGCTTGTTCCAACCCAGTCCAATCGGGCGTTTCCAGGCACAAGCGGGAATTTGAGGCAACGATGAGAAATTTTTCATCCCCAAATTTTACCGCTTGCAGTTTACAAAACTCAAAGACATGCGTCTCCAATAAAAAACTCTGGCGCGAAGCCAGAGTTTGAAGTCAGGGTGCATCTACCACTTCTATCTACCGTTCATCTCCTTAGCCATCAGGAAAATTGGCGATGCCAAAAATTAGTGTTGGATTTTCTCCCGATCCAGTAGCCTAGAAAAGGGTTGTTGATAGCGCTTTGCCCTGTGAGCCATGAAGGATCATGAATTTAAAGAAACCAAAGATTGATGGTCAGAAGCACGGCAACGCCGCGCTTCTGACCATCAACGTCTGAGTTTTAGTGAATTTGTGATCCCAAGGTTATTGAATGAGAGCCTTGCAGAGCGACGCTTTCACAAAAATAGTTGAACATGACGCAATTGAAATTACTGCATTAATACATCGATGGTAAAGCAACCGATTCAGGTAATTGGCGGAGGATTGGCAGGCACTGAAGCAGCTTGGCAAATTGCTCAGGCTGGGGTTCCCGTAATTTTATATGAGATGCGTCCTCAACGCCTGAGTCCGGCTCACCATACCGAACACCTGGCAGAACTGGTATGCAGCAACTCCTTTGGGGCACAGGCAAGCGATCGCGCTTCAGGACTATTGCATGAAGAATTGCGGCGGCTAGGCTCGATTATTATTGGCAAAGCTGATGAACACGCAGTCCCTGCGGGCGGCGCATTGGCAGTAGATCGTGCCATTTTCAGTCAGAACTTAACAGAAACCCTATCGCAACATCCGTTGATCGAACTGCGGCGCGATGAAATCCATGACATCCCCACAGATGGAATCGTGGTTTTGACCACAGGGCCACTCACCAGTCCGGCGTTAGCTGAAAATTTGCAGCGCTTCACGGGCATGGAATACATGAGTTTCTTCGATGCTGCCAGTCCTATTATTGTGGGTGAGTCGATCAACCGAGAGATTGCATTTTTAGCCTCTCGCTACGATCGGGGTGATGCTGCCTACCTCAACTGCCCCATGAATCGAGAGCAGTATCTTCTGTTTTGGCAAACCTTGTGTGCCGCAGAACAAGCAGAACTTAAAGATTTTGAACGAGAGACCGCCAGCTTTTTTGAAGGCTGCCTGCCGATCGAAGAAATGGCACGGCGTGGCGAAGACACGATGCGCTATGGTCCCCTCAAACCTGTCGGGTTGTTTGATGCTCGCAAAGGCGACTTCAAAGATCCAGAAAACCGGATTAACCGACCCTACGCAGTTGTGCAACTACGCCAGGAAGATAAAGCCGGGCAATTATGGAATATGGTCGGGTTTCAAACCAATTTACGGTGGGGTGAACAAAAGCGAGTATTTCAACTGATTCCGGGGTTAGAAGCAGCGGAATTTGTTCGCATGGGCGTAATGCACCGCAACACATTCATCAATGCGCCCGAATTATTGCACGCCACACTTCAGTTTAAAACCCGCCCAACCCTATTAGCAGCCGGTCAACTGGTGGGAACAGAAGGCTATACGGCAGCGGCGGCTGGCGGCTGGTTGGCAGGAACCAACTCTGCCCGTGTCGCCTTGGGACAAACACCTTTGAGCCTACCCCCCACCACAATGATGGGATCGTTATTTGAATTTATCAGTTCCGCATCTCCCAAGCATTTTCAGCCGATGCCGCCCAACTTTGGCATTGTGCCCGAGTTACCCCAGCGGATTCGTAACAAGCGCGAAAGATACGGTATCTATCGCGATCGCTCTTTTCAAGATCTCTCAACCTGGGCTGATCAGGCAGGAATTACCTTGCACATCTCGCAGCCGACCCTTGAAGCTGAACCAGAGTTGCAAAACACCTTACAGCAATTTTCGATCGCTTAGGGATCTACGCTAACAGCTATTAGCTAACGGCTAACAGCTATTAGCTAATAAAGAACTTACTAAATGGTCTTAGTATTTTTTAGGAATGGGATAAGTATGAGAACTTCAAAATGCAAAATATCTCGGCAAACGTTTCCAATCAGTACGGAAGAGCTTTGGAATATGCGATCGTGGCAGAAATTGTTAAACGATTACCCACTCACATTCAACTGACCTCCCGTGCTGTACAAGACCAGCAAAGAGATCGGATTCATTATTTCAGTCTGCCAATTGCTATGCAGCAAAATTATACAAATTGTGCCATCTGCACGTTTGATTGGCTTGACCAAACGTTTGCTGTCTCCAAGCACGCGATTCAGATAGATAGGTTACCCGACCATGCTTCTAAACAAGGTGATGTAACTGATATCAGAATTAGTATCAATTCTTCTATTATCAACTTATCAATCAAGCATAACCATAAAGCGTTAAAGCATCAAAGACCAGGTTCTACTGCTCAACATTGTGGGTTTCACAAAAATAGCCCAGAGGATGTCAATTTTAGAACAGAATACAAAAAAATAACTCAAGAGTTTTCATGTTTAGCAAAAGGTTATTTAAGATTCTCTGATCTGGGTCAAAAAAGCGTTTTCAACAATTTATATATTCCTACTTGCAATCTTGTATCTGAATTTATCAATCAATATTGTTTCCACCAAGCTAATGCTTCCCATCTTTTTAGCTTTCTTGTTGGAAAGAACGACTTCTATAAATTAGTTTTTCACGAAAAAGATCAGTTATTGGTTATCGAAGAGTTTAGTAAATTGTCTATCCCAACATCTACTACAGCGCAAGCAAGGCAAAACTATGTCGATTTAAACTTCTCCAATGACTGGAAGATATCGATGCGACTTCATACAGCTTCTAGTAGAATCAGTAGTAATCCAAGTCTAAAATTTGATACTCAGCCTATTGAAATTGTTGTACCCAAAGAAATATTTAGAATTTAGTTTTGGAATTGAAGAAATCTCTCATTCTCTAGAATACTTGGCTAATAAAATTTGGTAGTCCTGGAAATGTAATGATTTTCTGTGTTGTGGGTGACACCCGCGCCACGAAAAACATTACATGAATACCACTACCTAGAATTTTAGAGAAAGTTGTTTTTCAGTGATTTTTTCAGTGTGATCATTTTTTATATGCTGATTAGCTGGATTAAACATAAATAAATCTTCATAAATAGCCCGACCTAACGCAAAGCCAAAATTTACAGGAACTGCGTTCCCGACCATTTTGTAGCCAGCAGATAAGTTTTCATAGTGGAACGTGAAGTTATCAGGAAAAGTTTGAATTCTTGCACATTCACGAACAGAAAGGCGTCTATAAGGGTAAGGAGATTCAGGATCAAAAATCCACTTGTCTTTGTCTATATGAATCATTTGGTTTGCTTGAGGATGAATGGGTGCATGTCGTCCGCCAGCTTGAATAGTAAATGAAGCCTCATTCCACATGCGAACTCGATTTCGTGACATATAGATTGAAGAAAAACCACCCGTCATATATTCATGATTAGGAATTAAACAGTCCCTTCCGTTGGTCTTAGTTTTATCGATAGCTGGCAGGGCAGATTCTCTAATATCCCAAATGGCATCTTTCAACGTAAGAACATCAGGGTTTGAAGGGAGGGAGTTAAATTGAAAACGCCTTCCCAAATTGATGTGATAGCCAATAAAAATAACTCGTTTCCTGTCTTGAGGAACGTTATAGTGATTTGCATTTAAAAGTTTGAACGAAACTGTGTAGCCGACCTCTTCAAAAGCAGCGATGATATCTCCTACAACCTTTTGATGTTTCTTATGCAGCATTCCAGAAACATTTTCAGCAAGAAAAAATAAAGGTTGCTTATCCTTCAAAATGCGAACATACTCTAAAAAGAGTTTGCCTCGATCGTCATCTAATCCTCTTTGAATTCCAGCTTCGCTCCAACTTTGGCACGGGGGACCCCCAATAATTCCAATACAATCGGGGATGTCTTCAGAAGCAATGCTTCTTACATCCCGCCTATCCAGATAAGTACCAATGTGATTGTTTTCATACGTTTGCCAAATTTCTTTGTCGCACTCATTTGCCCAAACCACGTTAAAGCCCGCTCTCTGGAAGCCTAAATCCAGCCCCCCACATCCTGCAAATAAAGCAACAACATCTTTCGGCATAAATTCTTTCACGCCAACCATATTAGACACTTAAAGGTTTTAAGAATCTACCCGAAAAGTGATTGAAGAGTTGATTTTGTGCAACCGTAGGGCTTGTAAAATCAACCTTTTGGATAGGCTCTAAGTATACATAACTATTTAGGCTTACAGAGTACGGGAGTGAAATCTCCCTTGCAAAATGTCGCCTCTATAACTTCTGTTCTAACAGCATTGACATACAGCGATCCTATTTTATTTGTGAATCTGATCAGTTGTGAAAGCGCCCGCCCTTCGGGCGGGTGCTTTCACAACTGATTTAGGGTTGCTATGGTTAATATATTAATCAGCTAATTAGCTAATTGTCAAATTACTTAATTGGCTAAGGTATACTCAGGGATAAAGTCATTCAGTCTCAAGGCAGTCATGGCACAAACTCAAAGGAAGCCTGTGTATATTCAGCCTGAGCATCATGAAATTCTCAGGCGAATTGCTTTTGAGCAACATTGTAATTTATCTGATGTCTTGGACTCAGTTTTAGAACAGGCAGATTGGGAAAAGGTTGAAAAGCTGGCTAGTCGTAAGCCAATACAGAGAGCTGCTGAACGTGGCGGAACTTACAAAATACAGCAATCCGGTTCCCTTGATTTGTCAGGCGATCGCTGATTGAACCAGGCTCTACATTTGGAAAGTAACCTAATAGCCAACAGCTGACAGCTAACAGCTAACAGCTAACAGCTAACAGCTAACAGTTCTCTCATAGCAGCTTCAATCAAGGCTGTATCAGTAGGATTGCGATCGGGACCTCCTGCACAATGTCCCCAGATTGAGGGAATCAGGCGCAATTCTGCCTGGGGCATCAGGTTGACTTCAATTTCATTGTCGTCTGGAGGAAAATACAGATCCGTGGCGCTGGGCATCACAATTGCTTTAGCCGTGAGCGATCGCAAAGCTTGTGCCAAATCCCCTTGATAGAGCGGATTATCGCTGATATCGGCGTGTTGCCAGCTCCATAGCATTGCCAATAAATCATTGGCGTCCCAGGTCAGGTGATCCGCTTCCCAGTCCAGCAGCAAGGCTTCTGCCGATGCAAAACCGAGGGCTTGATATAAACCTTGACGAAAAAAAGCTTGTGAATATGCCCAACCTGCATACACCCGACCGAAGGCTTTTAATCCTTTAGCGGGAGGAGTTTGATAGCGTCCGTCTTGCCACGCAGAGTCGGCAGTTAGAGCCGCTTTTACCCCTTCTAAAAACACCCAATTATGAATTGAAGTTTTTGCCGAGCCGCACCAGGGCAGAATGCATTGGACGTGGTCAGGATAAAGAGCTGCCCAGTGGTAAGCCTGTTGCGCACCCATCGACCAACCCGTTACCAGGGCTATCTTTTCGATACCAAACTGTTCGGTAATCAAGCGATATTGACACCGCACATTGTCGTAGAGGGTGACGTGGGGAAAGTTTGCGCCATTGTGCGGGGCAGGCGTATTACTGGGCGAAGACGAGATGCCATTCCCAAACAGATTCGGAATAATAATGAAGTAGCGATCGGGATCGAGTGCCCGACCCGGAGCGATCATGACGGCATTACTACGATGAGTACCTGTGTAATACGTGGGGAAGATAATAACGTTGTCTCGGTTAGCGTTCAGAGTACCGTAGGTCACGTACGCTAATTTCGCATCAGGCAACGTTTCCCCAGACTGAAGCTCGACGTCCCCTAAGTCGTAAATTTCGTAGTCAGTCATCCCACTTCTCTCAATCACACGTGAAGCTTGCGTCTGCAAGCGTATTCCTGGAATCCACCATGGGATCGTGTCATTCTGGAGGTAGGTTCGGTCTAGGAGGTTCGGGCTGATCTAAAAGACTTTTTTTGGATTGTTCTAGTTGTTTCCAAAGCTGTTTGATTTCCTCATAGGCTTCACCGGGGCGCAGTTTTCCACCCGTCTCAAGAGAGCACAGGATGGAGACGCGCTGGGCAAACTCTTGCAAGTTAGAATTAAATGCCAAATTTTCGGGTGTAAATTCACCGTGATAACTGGCTCTGGGATTAAAGAATTGCTCCCGTTGTTGATCGTCGTTATTTCCAACACCCTCTGGCACAGCTTTGCCTCAACGTAAATTAACGATGGCCTGAGATAAATAATTGGTGTTCCCCATCATCCTATAAGATCCCCCATGAAATGAAACCCGGAGGTTTATGGTTGGCAACGCAGCAACGCTTCCCTATTAACCATAAATCTCCGAGTTTATTAAATCTACGATCCCTGGGATGACAGATTAGTAAGCCTGTAGTCTTAATTTGAAAGAGCGATCGCTCTACCGTGGCTCTCTCAAATAAAACTTAGATTTGGTTTACTCCTCAATCCTTAGCTGTTAACGCAGGGACTGGTGTGAACCTAAATGTTATCCAGTAATGATCTCGACTCTGCCTGTATCCAGGTCATATCGTCCGCCTACAATTTTTAACTGCCCTGCTTCTAAGCGTTCGCTGAGCAAGGGCGATCGCATCACCTGCTCCATCTGGTATTGAACATTGGCCAGTACCGCATTATCGACCGCATCGCCCGATTGATCTTTTACCCGGTCTACTGCCGGTAAAATCGCTTTGACAAAACTACCAATTTCTCCGGGTAAGGCTTCATTTTTGACGGCTGCGGTCACAGCCCCACACCGTTCATGCCCCAACACCATCAGAACTGGCGTGCCCAAGAGTGCCACGGCATATTCAATGCTACCCAGGGCTTCTGGAGTAGAAATATTTCCGGCAATGCGTACATCAAAAATATCGCCAATGCCCTGATCAAAAATAATTTCAGCCGGCACGCGTGAATCAGCGCAACTGAGGATCGTGGCGAAGGGATGTTGGGCTTGGGCAACCTCTTGCAATCGAGCAGGCGATTGATCCGGATGACGAGGTCGCTGTCGAACAAACCGCTGATTGCCATCCATCAACCGCTGAAGCGCCGCATCGGGGTCAAGGGCTGAGGTCTCTGTAGGCAAGCTGGCCGCTTGCGCTGACCGAACATCCCACAGCAGGTTACCTGTTGTAGCCGCTAAACCCAACACGGTTCCCAACTTAAGGAAGGTTCGACGCCCCCTGAAAGCCTGATATTGATCCATAATTGCGTCTTCCTGATTTCAATTAGGTGTCTAAATCTAATCTCGTGTTCTAATTCAATGGCGTGAGGCTATCTAAAAGGGAAATAGGATGAGAGTTTTCTGAAATGCTGACTCTGTCAGCATTTCAGAAAACTCTCAATCCATCTAAACGACTTCTCTATTCAGGATTTACACGGCATCTGTAGAAAGGGAAGCCACACATTTGACCGAGCGGATTTCCATCGTGTCTGAAACGTAGCATGTGCCCCCAAACTTATTGAGTAAGGGTCGGATGTTTTCCACCACAGGCTTGAGTTGCTCGGGCATACAAAACGCGATGATATAGACGTTGTCAAGCATGGTCATGTCGAGATCTTCGTTTCCTTCTCGCAATCCCTTTCCGGCGACATTGCGAATCACCGCATGACCATGAACACCCGATTTACTTAAGCCATCTAAAATTTTTCCCAGCTCAAAAGAGTTGGCAATGATTTCAATTTTTTTTACGGTGTGCATGGTACTAACCCCAAAACAGATTGATTCCGTACAGATATAGCGGAATTCCCACGATGATGTTGAATGGGAATGTGACTGCCAACGCAGTCGAGACATACAAGCTGGGATTGGCTTCAGGAACCGTCAACCGCATTGCCGCTGGAACCGCAATATAAGACGCACTGGCACAGAGAACCGCAAATAAAAGTGCATTTCCTTGAGGCATATCGATCAACTTAGCGATCGCCAACCCAATGGCTGCATTCACTATTGGAATCAGTATGGCAAATAAGATGAGAAAAAAGCCTGTTTTTTGCAAGTCTTTAATTCTTCGAGCAGCGACCAACCCCATATCCAATAAGAAAAAGGTAAGGACGCCATAAAACATTCCCTGAGTAAACGGTTCTAGGGCTTTCCAGCCATGCTCTCCGGTTAAAAACCCGATCAACAAACTGCCGACTAATAAGAAAACGGAACTGTTCAGGAACGCATCCCTCAATACTTCAGACCAGGCAAATTCTCGTTTTTCATCAACAGTAAACAGGTTCACCAAAATTAATCCGACAATAATTGCCGGAGACTCCATCAACGCCAAAGCGGCGACCATAAAGCCATCAAAATCAATGCCCAGTTCAGATAGAAATGCACTGGCAGTGATGAACGTCACCGCACTGATCGACCCATAGGTGGCAGCGATCGCCGCTGCATCATACGTATCGAGCCGTAACCGGAGAATAAAAAAGGTGTAGATGGGCACAAAACACGCCATCAAGATGGCTGCCACAAGAGTCAGTATGACTTCCTGGGTAACGCCACTTTTGACGAGTTCTACCCCTCCCTTAAACCCAATAGCAAACAGCAAATATAACGAAAACAGCTTAGGAATAGGTGCCGGAATCTCCAGGTCAGATTTGACGAGCACAGCCGCTACGCCCAAGAAGAAAAACAAAATGGGCGGATTGAGGAAGTTGGATATGATTATGCTGCTATCCATGCCCATACCCCCTTGTGCTGGCAAAACAGAGTATTGAAGTTTTGTTGCATTACCGAGATTTGTATATCCATTGGACATGATGTATCGCGTATCGTTAACCAATGTCAATGAAGTATTGTTAATCTCCTGCGGCATAGCAAGATTAGCGTACGATTTACCCGCCAATCTTTTCTATTAAGGCGATAGAAAAAACTCGATGATCAACCGTCTCTCGAATTTACCCTTATCCCTTTTTATAGCGGTGTGCAACTTGGTTAAGGATCACAAATTAATTAACCTGTAATTCTTTTTAAGAGAGCGACGGCGAAGCCGTCGCTCTCTTAAAAAGAATTGGGTTTTATCAAATTCACGATCCTAAGGGCAGAAACGGTGTTGTGGGGCACTTCGCGCCTTACAACACCGGACTGAAGCAATCTGCACAGCGTTATAGGTCTGACAGCGCTGATTTGGGCTATGACATTTAGTAGGAGTGCCGCACGAAGTGCGGCACTCCTACTAAATGTCATAGCTGGATTCAATAGTGCCTTATGTCTGACATTGCCCTGGATGCTAATTTTTGGGAAGCCAAGTATCAATCGGGTGTGACCCGATGGAATTTGGGACAGGCAGCACCCCCATTTCTCAGTTTGTTGCGATCGCCCTCTGCTCCTCACCCCGGCAAAATGGCAGTGCTGGGGTTTGGTCATGGGCATGATGCGTTGTTATTTGCGGCGGCTGGCTTTGAGGTAGTTGGGTTTGACTTTGCTCCATCGGCGATCGCAGCAGCAGAGAAAGCAGCACAGGAGATGGAACTAACGGTCAAATTTTTGCAAAGAGATATCTTTGACCTGTCAGATTTTACAGGGCAATTTGACTACGTCTTGGAGCATACCTGTTTTTGTGCGATCGCTCCTTCTCAACGACCTGACTACGTTCGAGCCGCACGCGATCTCCTCCGTCCGACCGGAGAGTTGATCGGATTATTTTGGGCACATCCCCGTCCAGAAGGGCCACCCTTTGGTAGCACAGTGTCCGAAATTCGCGAGCTATTTACCCCGCTATTTGACACCACCAATCTCCACCCGGTGCAAAACTCAGTACCCATGCGACAAAACGAAGAATATCTGGCACGCTTTCGCGCCAACTAGCACCGAGCCGTCATTTCACGATCCTGCTGAGTGGGTGTATTCAAGTCCTATTTTTTATGGGAGACTATGCATCTGCAAAATTGGCATGACTGAATCCGAGAATGAGTGTGAATGGGACACCGAAGGTATCCCATTCACACTCATTCCCACACGCAGCCATGATGAACCCGACTCTAAACCTCTTGCTTAGGATCACAAATTAAAACCCGGACGTTTATCTTTGTCAGCGCGGCGGAGCCGCGCTGACAAAAATAAATCTTCGGGTTTATTAAATCTACGATCCTCAGGGTAGAGAGAACTTTTGAATCCTGAACGAAGACAATTGAGACACTTATGAGTTTGACTGTTTTTGATCCCCTAGAAGATGGCAAAAGCCGAATTCAGTTGCTTTCCCATATGGGCACGGATCTGGACGTGGTAAATGATGCCAGAGCTTCTTTTGATCGGATGTCTGAATCCTTGACTGACAAAGATATCCGGTTAATCACATACTTGATCAAGCATCAACATACGTCACCCTTTCGAGGCGTCGTATTTAAATTTAAGGTTAAAGCCCCTTTATTTGTGTGCCGACAGTGGTGGAAACATGTGATTGCCAGCAATCATAACGATGAACAACTGGGTTGGAATGAGAAATCGTTTCGCTATGTAGAAATTGATGATTCGGCTGACTTCTATGTGCCCAAAAGCTTTCGCCAACAAGCCAAGAGCAATCGACAGGCAACCGAAGGCACCGTGTCAGACGAACAAAATCAGCAGGCGATCGCCATTTATGAAGCTCAGTGTCATGCCAGCTACGAAACGTATCGTCAACTACTTGAACTGGGGGTAGGGCGAGAGCAAGCCAGAGGAATCCTGGTTCCCAGCGTCTATACCTCCTGGGTGTGGACAGTCTCGTTACACGCCCTATTACACTTTATTAGCTTGAGAAAAGGCGAAGGGGCACAACAAGAAATTGGGCTATATGCCCAATCGATTCAGCAGTTGATCCAGGACATCGTTCCCATCACGATCGCAGCCTGGGAAAGTGTTGAACAAGCCCAGTTTTAAGTCTTTTTGAATAGCTGGAAAGCGCTACATATAGCAATCCTATTTGATTTGTGAAAATGATAAGTTGTGAAAGCGCCCGCCCTTCGGGCGGGCGCTTTCACAACTGACTCAGGATCGCCATAGCAATTGAATAGTTAATTTAGAACGGGGCGCAGGGGTGGAATCGATGATTTTTTGTGGCGCGGGCGACGCCCGCGCCACAAAAAATCATGCCATGTCCAGGACGACCTTTTTTTTGGGAGAGTGCGGCTCGCCGCACTCTCCCAAAAAAGGTGTGAGTGGTTAAGGAATAGCATTTGATCGGATAATAACGTTCATTGTCCCTAAGCCTGGAGCAAACTATGAGTTTTATCTTGGGAGCCATTCTGGGTTTGATTGTTGGAGCCGGTCTGGTCTATTTGTGGCTACAAAAAACAATGAGTCAGCAGCAGCAAGAGCTGAAGCAGAGCCGCAGAACGGTAGAAGACCTATCAAAGTCCCATGAATCTCGACTGCGAGACGCTACCCAACAACTCCAATCTGACTATCAACGACAATTAGCGCAACAGACAGATGCCTTAAAACAGCAGTATGAAGCCCGCTTACAAGCGGCTGAACAGGCGTCTAGCAAACCGCCCACAGCTGTTGAAACACCCGATCCAGAGCCGACTGCACCGACGCCAAGTCCCATTCCGGAACCTCAAGATTCTCCAGTCGCCGAATCGCCAGTATCTCAACCCCCTGAACCTGCACCACCCTCGATTGATCCCGTTCCGGGTACACCCGACATCCCCGTCATTCCGATCCAGGTGGTTGTGGAAGACGTGGAACAGAAAATTTCTGCCTGGGCAATCCCCGGTGCGGTTGCGGGCATTCCCCAGACCCTTCAGTTTGCCAACCATCCTGACCCACAGGTTCGGGTAGCGGTTGCATCTACGATTGAGGCGATCGCCTCTTCTCACCGAGTCAGTCGAGAAGTACAGCAAGCCATTGCACCGTTGGGCAAACTCAGCCGTGACCCAGAACCGATGGTTCGTCATGCCGCACTGGTGGCATTAGCCCGGATTCCGTCTGAGCAGGTGTTGCCGTTTCTAGAACGGGCATTGCGCGATCCCGATGGTCGGATTGTCAAAGTTGCCAGTGAAGCGATCGCCAGATATAAATTTTATGCCACTTCTGCTAGCGCTAAGACAGCAAAATCCCGTCGCCATGTCAGACGATAAGATAAAGCAGTCGCCAAGGAGAATCTCCTAATTTTTGCAAGGTGATTGTTATCCATCATTCCTTAGGAAGATTGAACCGATATGTCAAATGGGCAAATTCAACCCAAGCTGATTATTCATGGGGGTGCTGGCAGTTCACTCAAAGGTAAGGGTGGCGTCGAAGCCATCCGCCAATCGCTTTATCAAGTCCTTGAAGACGTCTATGCACTGTTATTAACGGGTGCCAGCGCCCAAGTTGCCGTAGTGCGGGGGTGCCAACTGCTGGAAGACAATCCGCGATTTAATGCGGGCACGGGATCGGTATTGCAATCGGATGGGCAAATTCGGATGAGCGCTAGCTTAATGGATGGCGTTGCTCAACGGTTGAGTGGTGTGATCAATGTGTCGCGGGTTAAAAACCCTATCTATCTGGCGCAGTTTTTACAAGATTCCAGCGATCGCGTTTTATCCGACACGGGTGCAACAGAATTGTTACGCGAATTGAAGATTCCAGCTTACGATCCCCTCACCGATTTGCGCTTGCAAGAGTGGATTCAGGAACGAGAAGGCAATTTCTCTAAAGAAATGGCAGGGGTCGTCGCAGAAAAAGAATTGGTTACGGATGCCCAGGCAGGGCGCGGCACCATTGGCGTTGTCGTGCTAGATAGTTATGGACGTCTGGCAGTGGGCACCTCGACGGGTGGCAAAGGGTTTGAGCGGATTGGTCGGGTCAGCGACTCTGCCATGCCTGCTGGAAACTATGCTACCGCCGACGCTGCCATCAGTTGCACAGGAATCGGTGAAGACATTATTGACGAATGTCTGGCTGCCCGAATCGCCGTGCGCGTGACCGATGGTCAGACGCTCCAGGCAGCGTTCACCAGATCGTTTACCGAAGCGCAACGCCGTAACCGAGATTTTGGCGCGATTGGCATTGATCAATCCGGAGCGATCGCCTGGGGTAAAACCAGCGAAGTCTTGCTGGCTGCCTATCACAACGGTCAACGCATGGGCGATACCCTAGAAGAAGAAACTGGAATGCAGGTAGGTTCTCTGTTCTAACTCTGAAGACTAACCAGCCATGGCATGGCTTAATCACGAGATGGATTTGAACGTGAACCCTTTGGGTTCACGTTCAAATCCATCTTCAAAATCAGCACTACCTCAGCGGTGTTCTGTATGGCGTTGTCGTCTAGAAAATGGCTGATTTCATCGACTTTTTATTGACTTTTTGCGGCATTCATCGGTCCGCGCGTTACGCCCAATTGACTCTGCAACTTCAGTCTTTTCCAAAGCTGCACCCCTGTGATCTCACTCCGCAGGAGTTGCTCATAATGCTGAATAATCTGCGTCACCTGTGACGGTGTTTCGTTGACAAATTCGATACGGAAATAGCGTAACCCTAAAGTCAACAATCGCTGCACATACTCTGCTCCAGTTTGTGCTACACCATTAAATACGGTATTGCGGCAACCTGCGTCCGCTTGCAGGATATGGTCTACGCCAGTGCGATCGCGCAAATTAACGCTATAGGTTTCGCATGGACGACCGCAATTGCGATAGTCTGTTCCGTCTGAAAGAAACGCACAAAACACGCAATGTTCCATATGAAACATCGGCATATGCTGATGAATTGTCACTTCAAACCAGTCCATTGGGCAGTACTTTAACACGTCTTCCAGTTGGGTGATATTCAGGTCATAGGACGCAGTCAATCGTTCCAGATTAAATTGCTTAAAGTAGTTTGCCGTTATGGGATTGGCAACGTTCAGCGAAAAATCTCCGACGCACCGTTCAGACGCAAAAAATTGCAATTGATCATAGTTGCGAATCAGGTAGCCATCGGCACCGCACGCACGTACCTGTTCAAGGATCCAATTTTCTCCAGGCTTGGTCACACGAGGGGGCGCGACGTAGAGCGTTGAGCAAGATGAAGGGTTAAAGGACGTGGAAGAGATGGAATTTGAAGATTGAACCAGCTGAACGGCTTCGCGGTATTTTCGAGGGTCTTCAAATTCGCAATACAGAATTTTAATCCCTGCCTGAAGCGCCGCTTTGAGTTGGTCGAGATTGCGAACCAGAACAATCAGGGCAGGCGTTTGAGAAACAAGAGAATTGTTTGAGACCTGATTCGTTACGTCTTTACGGACTCCATCCGGTACGTCATCCGGTAAAGATGGCAAAGTTGCAGCGGATGCAGGCAGGAGATCGGCAAACGAGGCGATCGCATTCAATTGCCAGCGGTTGGGTTGGGCGCGTCGGATTTCTAACTGGGCAACCAGGTCGCGGCGCAAGCGATTCAGTTCGCTAATCGGCAGCAAGACATCACCATTGAGATGACTAGTCAGGCTCGCTAAATGAAAGGGGGTATTCCCCAGACGACTAAATTGGTCGTGCAAGCGATCGCGCGTCAAAGGTTTGGTATGGGCAGCAACCAGGGGCATGGCTGATGCTACTTCAACCGTATGCCCCATCTCATCCTGAGCGATCGCCACCAGGGGCTGACCCATTTCACCATGCACTTCGATCGTGATTGGACGCTGAAATTGAGGCGTTTCTCCGGCAAAACTTTGGCGCACTTGCCGATCGAGTTCTGGATCGCTAGTTTTCCATACTTTGTCACCCACATGCACACGTTGCCAATTCAAATCACGATGCCCAAATGCCAACGTCACATCCCCACCCCGCTGCTCGACGCTATAGATGCGTCCCCCTTCCTCGGGGGCTTCCGGGTGTCCACTGTCAAACACAATACCATCGCCCGGTTTAACCGGGGCTTGTAAGTGCAACGTGACTTTACCGTGATGAATGCGCGTGACGTCGCCTAGATAGACACCCCGCTTTTTACCAAAACGAGCATGTACCAATTCCTGATTGTTGATCCCCTGAAACCACCCGGTGTAAAGTCCTCTGGAAAAAGCCATTTCCAGGTTATAGCGATCGCGGGTCGGATCCGCGTGTGCCATCTCCGATGCCGATTGGGTAACAGCCGATTGGGTAACAGCCGATTGGGTAATAGCTAATTGAGTAACATCGGATACCGCTCGATCTAATGCCTGCCGATAAACCCGTGTCACATTCGCCACATACTCTGGTGCTTTCAGCCGCCCTTCAATTTTCAGGCAACTGACGCCTGCTTTCACCAGGTCGGGCAAAACGGCTAACCCCGACAAATCTTGCGGACTCAGCAAATATTTGCGATCGCCCAAGTCTACAACCTTACCATCCGCTACCAAATCATAGGGCATCCGACACGCCTGGGCACATTCCCCTCGATTGGCAGACCGTCCACCCAATGCTTCGCTCGTCAGACATTGTCCTGAGTAGGCAACACACAATGCCCCATGAACAAACACTTCCAACGGCAAAGCAATACCTCGTTCGCCCATGTGCTGACGAATCTTACCAATGTCTTGAAGCGAACACTCCCGCGCCAACACCACCAACTGACACCCCAATGCCTGAGCAAAGTCTACTCCCGCTGCACTGGTAATCGTCATTTGCGTTGAAGCATGGATGGGAAAATTTGGGGAAAGATGGCGAATCAAACGACAAATTCCAACATCCTGAACAATTGCCGCATCGACACCCGCCGCAATCACAGCCCGAAGATAGCGTTCTGCGGCGGCTAACTCATCCGCAAACACCAACGTATTCAACGTTACATACCCCTTGACACCGCGTCGATGCAAAAATTCCATCAACTCGGGCAAATCTGCTGCCGTAAAATTTTGCGCGCGCATCCGGGCATTAAACCGCTCTAACCCAAAGTAAATTGCATCGGCTCCATTTTCCACCGCGGCCTTAGCACAATCCCAATTACCCGCCGGAGCTAGCAATTCAGGCACATAGAGAGGAGAGGAACTGGGGTGAGTGTTCATGAATGTGTTAGAAGGGGCAAGTGTGAAATACACGGTGTTGTGTGAGAGCCGCGCGGAGCGCGGCTCTCACACAACACCCGTCATCTATCCAGACGCGAAGCGCTGTAAATTGGAAATTGCGCATCTTACTTTAAGATAGCGTCCAATAATGGCTCGGCTCCAAAGCGGATAACATCGGTACAGGGTAATCCGGTTTCTAATTGTACGTGCTCGATCGCCTGTTGCGCGTCATCTTCCTTAAGATGAAAGGTGTTTAGCGCGATCGCCACCACTTTGGCATCCGCAAACGATCCCCCCGCCGCTACAACCGTTTCATAGACCGGAATTACCTTAGATAAAGGAGGAATAGGAACATCCCTAAAATTGTAAATGTGGGTTTGACCGGCTCGATGCACTAAGACCAGGTGCGTTGGCTGACTGCCGCGCATCAAGGGTAAGGTGGCAGTAGATGCCGGATTCATCAACGAACCCTGACCCTCGACATACAACACATCATGGTCAACGCCATACCGCATCACCAGTTGCTCAACGGCACCCGCTGCAAAGTCAACCCGTACAGCATCCAGTGCCACCCCATCATGCCCTAACATCAAGCCCGTTTGCCCCGTCGCAATCAACCGCGATCGCCAGCCGCGTTGCAAAGAGGCTTTATGCAATTCAATACTCGTAGACATTTTGCCCACACTCATATCGGTGCCAACCGTGAGAACCCGCAGACACGAGAGCGATCGCGCCTTGCCACTGCCAACCTTCAATCCATCAGGTTCCTGCCGCACATCCCAAATCCATTGATCGGGTCGGAGCAACGCCATTAACTCTAGATCACGAGACATCGGCGTGTGTAACCCATTCACAATCGATAACCCAGCAGCCACTGCCTGTTTCACCTCCTGCCACCACGCATCAGGCAATGCACCTCCCGATGGGGCGATCCCAATCGTCAATACATCTGGCTGATAGGGCAGCACCTCGGCAACAGAGGCAACGATCGGCACATCACAAGGAATGCCAGTAATTTCTGACAGAGATCCTCCGGCACATTCATAATCAATTACTGCCACAATTGGAATATCGCTATACCGTAGTAAAGAAAGACCTGTCTTTCCTTTAGAATTTCGCAATCCTTCGTGGAGTAAAATCGCGACCCTGTGATTTGCCGTCAGCATAGTTGAAATCGGAGAAGAACTGCTATAGAGTAGCAGAGCTTCAGGTGGTTTTCGAGTAACCAGCTACAACAAATACTTAATTTTTTAGCATTGCGTCCGGCAATATATCCTAAGGACGAAATTTTCTCGTTTTTTTTCGTGCTCAAAATATTCCTTCGGGTTGCTGTTCTTAGAACTTTTGCTACAGTATCGTTAACGTATTAGGTTCGTAAATTTGCACGTATCCAATACGTTTGGATTCAAGATTGCGATCGAGTTATTTCTTCGTTTCGGATCTATTTATGTAATTGGGCTGGAGTGTTATCACACTATCCCAATACTTTGTTGCTGTTTTAATTTACATTGCTATCAACGACTGATTGAATCCTGTGGGTTCGATCACTTGTTTGTAGCTGTCTGAATTTCTTCGGAGGCTTAAGGATGACTGTATCAGTTCCAACAAGTGGGCAAGTAGAGCGATCGCTCGCCCAACGAATTCAATCGTTATACAGAGATCAACTGGGGCATCGAACAGGTAAGGTAACGTGTCAATTATTTGATTCAAAAGTAGCGATTGTGATCGAAGATTCTATTACTCAACCCGAGCAGCTTCTGGCTCAAGGAGGAAAAGAAGAATTGGTTGAACAGTTCAGGCTTGACCTGGCGCAAGCTATTCAACCCCAAGTAAAAGACATTATTGAAGAAACCCTGCAAGTGCAGGTTTTAGATCTACTCAGTGACGCCACCTTGGAAACGGGACGCACTGGCATTATTGCTATTTTGGATGGTGCACCCTCTGTCCGCAATCCAAACACCATTCCCAAAACAAAGATCAAGTCCACCCGTCTTTCCAAAGCAAGTTAGCAGCGCTCAAACACTTGCTTTATGAGCCATCAGCGAATTTAGATGATGCCAGATTCTCACTTCTAACTCTTCCAGGTCATAGGGTTTTCTGACATAGTCACAAAAGCCTTCCAGCAAGAGATTATCTTGATTATCGATTCCAGAAAGAGCCGTCACCGCTATGACTGGAATATGTCGAGTATGCACATCTTGGCGAAGCTGGCGCATAATCTGAATGCCATCTAAGCCGGGAAGAATAATGTCTAGCAAGATCAGATCGGGTTGGTAAGTTTTTGCTTTAGCCAAAGCTTGCATCCCATCCACCTCAACTAACAACTTGCAGTTCAGCGGCTCTAACACATAGCTCAGTAATAGCAAGTTATCTGAATTGTCATCGACAGCAAGAATCGTCGCTGCACTATTGCAAGAGTGATGTTGGGCTTGACTTAAGCGCGGTATAGTACTCATACCTCTCCCATGCTCCTCGTTTATGGAGAAATGTATCTCTGACACGAAAGAAGCAGTCTTTGCAAGGAAAAAGCTTGCTACGGGACTGGTTCGCGCAACGACCTTATCAAGTCAAATGTCTTATCTGAATTTAGAGTCGAGATAAAAATATTGAGCTGAGTTAAGAGATTGTAGCGGGGGAATCTCTCTTACATTGTAAGAACTCTTATATAAGTCTCAGTCTACACCAATTATCACTATTTAATCTGAAAAAAGCCAAAGCCCTAGAGCAGCGGCGCTTTAACCGTCCTGTCAGGAGATTTTTATTTGCAGCATTAAATTAGTGACAGCTTGAGTAAACCATTAATTAATTCTTAAGCATTGATTCAAATTGGTCAAGTAGTTGGAATACACTTTTGTCCTGTTTTAGTGTTGGATTTTACTCTACTCAATACCAAACTCTGAAAGCTGATGGACTGACAAAAGTGCCAGAAGGCGCATTCCACCGTAGGAGAAGGTTTTGCCGAAACCGAAAAGAATCGGGTTTTATTAAATCCAAGATCTTTACTATCCGGAAGAGCAAAGATTTAGCTGAAGAAGGGAATGGTAGATGCACCCTGAACTGAATCCCTGGCACATGCCAGGGATTTTTTATTGCTTGTGTAGAGTCAGCAGAAATTAGACACCAATTTCTCCACTGATATGAACAACTAATTCCCGTGTATGCCCAAAACTACGATGCTCCCACACGTAAATACCCTGCCAGGTGCCCAACAACAACCTGCCGTGGGCAATGGGTATTTGTTCAGACGTGTGGGTTAAAACAGTGCGGATGTGGGCAGGCATATCATCGGGTCCCTCAGTGCTATGGATGTAGGAATTGCCTTCGGGCACCAGCTTTGCCAGAAAATTTGCTAAATCTTTTAATACATCAGGGTCAGCATTTTCTTGGATGATCAGACTGGCAGAGGTGTGGCGTAAAAATAAATTGCACATCCCTGTTTGAATCCCAGATTCAGACACAATGGAAGCAACTTTTGCCGTAATTTTGTGCAAAGATTTGCCATCCGTCCGGATTTTGAGCAATTGTTGATAATAAGGCATCGATCGGGTTCCACAACCTATTGAATTTGCTTTTGACTAGCTTTATTAATTCAAAAATGGGCAAGCTAAAGAGTGAGATCAGGTTTTCTGAACTATATGCATCCGCCTGAATGTTGCATTTGTCTCTGACCCAATGTGAACATCGATAGAATTTGTATCAGCACAGATGGGGTTGCATCCCAAACCTTAGGGTACACCTTAGTTGGCGATCGCATTTTCTTAAAAGGATGCTTATATCAGGATTGCAACATATAGTGTTGCGAACTCATTTATTTTTTTGAAAAAATACCTATTAAAATCAACAATACTGTATTCCTTCAGGCAGGTAGTGCAGCCCTACCTAAAATTGTCTGGGAAGAAAGTACATTTTAGACTTAAGATTTAGAGTCTCAGATTTGTCAAGAGAATTGCCAATCTCAGCGTTTCGGCTGGAGTTCCCTTAAAGTCGTTCCATCCCATTTTTATGCTGACTAGCGTCGATCGACTACTGTTTGTTAGAGGCGTTCCTATTTTTACCGAGCTGCGAGACGATTTTCTCGTTCGCCTGGCGTCTATTATGGACGAGCTATCGTTTTCGACGAAACATACCATCTTCACCCAGGGTCAAGAAGGGCGATCGCTCTATATTCTCGTCTCGGGTCGAGTTAAGGTGCATATTGGCGATCGAGAGTTAGCTCAACTCGACAAAGGGGCTTGTTTTGGGGAAATGTCACTCTTTGATGCCGAACCCCGTTCAGCATCAGTTACCACGCTAGAACCCTGCGAATGTCTCGTCTTAACCCAACAACAGCTCTACGAAGCGATCGATGAAACCCCAGGTATTGCCGTCAACATTATTCGGCTCCTATCGCGCCGCATTCGAGAATTAAATATCAAACTAAATGCCCATCAAGATGGCATTGTCAGCCGCTTGCCAGCGTACATCAGCGAAAAACTAGCCGAGCTATAGGAAGAAATTTCCTCCTCCTGTAGCTAATCTCAAATGGGTTGTGAGAGACGCACCCCTTCGGGATACACCTCTCACAACCCTAGATCGTACAAATCCTGTAGGACGGCTATAGGTTTAAGGAAAAAGCCACAGTCTGGCAAGACCATGGCTTTTTCCTTCAGTTTTTTAATTTTTTTCAGTCCATCAATCCACTACTTTAATAAGGCCACTTCGAAGCCCATCAAAGACACGGTCGATCTGTGTTCTCTCCGACTTACTGAGTGAATCTTTGGAGAGTAATACGGACATGAATCGAGATTGATCAGTACGTGTGATCCGCTTCGTTGTGAAGATACGCTCCACAACCTCATCAATAGCCGCTTTCGGTAGATCCACTTGCATTTGCACCGAGCCAAATCAAATTTAGCAATCCCTCTACACTTATTAGTGTGAGCGATCGCCAATAGACTGTCATTAACTCAGATCACCTCTATTGAGTGATATTAATCACAAATACGTACCGCTCGCTGAGGTAAACACCAGAGCGAGTTCCAATCGATTAGTAAATACTACAGAGATACGGAGCCAGATTCCAAAATTCACTTACGTAATTCCTGCCACCTATCATATCCGTACTTCCAGGTAGCAACAAGGGGGTTTCACCCCACACAACGTTAGGATTACTGATCCCTGACGTTGACGCCAGTGATTTAGGCTATGAAATGTGGTGAGAGAGCGGCGCTCCGCGCCGCTCTCTCACCACATTTCATAGCTGGATTAAGCAATGCCATCAATATTTTCTTTCTTGGGGTTCAAACAAAGTGATAGCAACGGGACGATACCGCAGATCAATTCCTGCCGCAGACGAATATGCCATCGTATGCTTTAAAAAATTAGCGTCATCACGATCGGCATAATCTTCCCGGCAGTGCGCTCCTCGGCTTTCCTGGCGGTTTAAGGCACTTGTTAAAATCATTTCGCCCACCGTCAACAGACTATCCAGTTCCAACGCTTCAATAATCTCCGTGTTCCAGAGCTTTGCTTTGTCATCCAAATACACCCGTTGTGCCTGCTGCCGGATCGTTTGCAACTTTTCTAGCCCCTCCCGCATCAGCGCTTCCGTACGGAAGACGCCACAATGATCGGTCATACAGTCTTGAAACGCTTGCCGCACTTGCGCAATACGATACTCTCCCGATCGCTGGATCAGATCCTGGAGAGTTTGTTTTGCCGCTGTTAGATACTGCTGTTCGTTAATATCGGGGAGCTTGCGATTTTGTACATAATGGGCGATCGCCTGTCCCGTGCGCTTGCCATAGACCACACATTCCAGCAGCGAATTACTACCCAGACGATTAGCCCCATGCACAGACACACAGGCGGTTTCCCCAGCCGCAAAAAAGCCTTCGGTTAAGCCTTCTGCACTACTGCGAACCCGCCCCTCTGTATTCACCGGGATGCCACCCATGGAGTAATGAACGGTAGGACGCACAGGAATCGGTTGATGAACCGCATCAATTCCCACTAAGCGATGGGCTTCTTCCCAACAAAATGGTACCCGACTCATGATTTTTTCTTTGCCCATGTGCCGCAAATCAAGATAGACAAACGGACCTCCGGCACGACCATCGGTGTGGATTCCCCGTCCAGCCCGAATTTCTTTCGTGATCGCCCGCGACGTGATATCACGGGGAGCCAGCTCCATCCGGCTGGGGGCATAGGTTGACATGAAGCGATCGCCGTCACTGTTAATCAGATAAGCCCCTTCCCCCCGTACCGCCTCCGAAATCAACACCCCAACCGGATATAAACCCGTGGGATGAAACTGAACGAATTCCATATCTTCAAGGGGCAAGCCCACAGCCGCCGTCATTGCCAGCCCATCACCCGTCGAAGCAAAGTCATTGGAGGTGGTATTAAAAACGCGACCATACCCCCCCGTGGCAAACATTACCGCCTTTGCCCGTACCACCTCAATCTGCCCATTGAGAATGTGATACATGACAATACCTTTTGCCTGACCTTCCACAAAAATCAGGCGCATGACGTACCACTCATCGTAAATCGTGACGCCATAGCGCATCAAATTACAAATGAGTTCATGCAGAATCGCATGACCCGTTTTATCGGCAGCGTAGCAGGTGCGGTTGTGAGAATGTCCGCCAAACGCTCGCTGGGCTATTCGACCATCGGGTAAGCGAGAAAACAACACCCCCATGTGTTCCAGATCGATCACAACATCAGGGGCTTCCCGCGTTAAGATTTCGACGGCATCTTGATCGGCTAGATAATCTGAGCCTTTGACCGTGTCAAACGCATGAGCTTCCCAGTGATCCGCAGAATCAACATTTTTCAGGGTGGCTGCAATTCCCCCCTGTGCAGCAACAGAGTGAGATCGGATCGGGTGGGTCTTAGCCACTACTGCCACGTTTAACCGAGGATCGATGCGAGCAATTTCCAGGGCAGCGCGCGAACCGGCTAAACCGCCTCCAACGATAATAACGTCATGCTCAATCATAGTTAGAGCTTATCTAAAAAGAACTTCAAACGAGGTTGGGTCGATCGCCGTTGGAGATTTACAAGATAGAAATATCCCCATTCGTAGGGTGTGTTAGGCATTAGCCGTAACGCACCACAGGCATTTTATTTTGAACGCACGTCATACCAATTTTTTATGAAGACGTGCCAAACCGATGACCCCCTGTAGTCCCCCTTGGCAAGGGGGACGGCGACAGCCGGGGGTAAATCAGGCGCAGCCTCACATAAAAACGGTATCACTTGACTAACCTAGCCAAACTCGGCAAGATGTGGCTCTGCGGCATCCCTAAAGACGCCACAGATTCAAAGAATTACGCTGATCTCAAAATTTTGGCGATCGCAATTCAATCAAACAAATGTTTTGGGGTATAGAAACGAGTGCTTTATCAGCATTAAATTTTAGGGTTGCGATCTCTAATCACGCTCCCTGAAACCTCGGAGGTTTGCAAAACCTCCGAGGTCTAACATATCCCGTCAGTCCACTCAGTGACTTTGTTTTTAACCTGCGGCTTGAGCAGGGCGTTGAGTC
The DNA here is from genome assembly GCF_055793305.1 of Calyptranema fuscum S582. NCBI lineage: Bacteria > Bacillati > Cyanobacteriota > Cyanophyceae > Oculatellales > Oculatellaceae > Calyptranema > Calyptranema fuscum. The sequence continues at coordinate 28,833 of NZ_JBSLYH010000028.1, read as the reverse complement.
GGATTTGGGCTGGCTTCAGACTTTTTTTCGAGCACAGGATCAACTGCCGAAAATTCAATGTGATTAAGCAGTGTGGTGACAAAGGCAAATAGGAGGAAAGGTAAGGATAAAACCAGAATCAAACCGACGGTCGCGAGTGCATAGATCGGACGACTCGCCCCCATTAATGCGAGAGCGGCTGCCAAACTTAAGAAAATGACAATTAACCAGACCACAATCTGACCGTAAATATCACCGAACGATAACGTGCAGACAAACCGATATTTTTGTATGTTATTCATGACCTTGCCACCAATGACCATTAGAGATCTAAATTAGAGCGCAGGCAGAGGTTTGAGCAATCAACCTTAACCTTTTTTACGGTATGCAATCTATCTTGAAGATTGTTCGTTACAGAACATCAAGAGTTTCGGTTGAAACCCCTTAAAATATTAAGAAACTTATAGTTTTGGATCGTCAATCGCCGTGCCGTATCGTTACGTACTGTTTTATAAGCCTTACAATGTTTTAACTCAATTTGGCGATCGCTCTATACCTAAAACGATAGATCTAGAGACCGCAAAACCTCAACCATTGAGCTTAAAAAACTTTATTTCTATTCCAGAGATTTATCCAGTTGGCAGATTAGATCAAGACAGCGAAGGGTTATTATTGCTGACAAATGATGGAGAATTACAACACTATTTAACCGACCCAAAATTTCAACATCCCCGCACCTATTGGGTACAGGTTGAACATCATCCTCAAGATATAGATTTAGAACCATTGCGTCAGGGAATTGCCATCCGCACTCAGGGAAAAACCTATCAAACCCGACCCGCAACGGTAACATTACTATCTAATGAACCGACCTTGCCTCCCCGCAATCCACCAATTCGCTTTCGTAAAACTGTTCCCACCAGTTGGTTAGAAATTACCTTAACCGAAGGGCGCAATCGTCAGGTTCGCCGAATGACAGCAGCCATCGGGTTTCCCACTTTAAGATTGGTGCGCGTGGCGATCGCCCATTTGCGCTTAGAGGGTCTAGAACCGGGTCAGTGGCGTGACCTGACTTCAGAAGAATTAAAGTGTTTAATAGAGATAAGGGGAAAAGGGAAAAAAATGCAACATCTTTTACCGCATCTCCCCCCAAGAAAACGCAAAACACATAGATAACTGTTCCAGATTCGGCTATTCTGGGTACTCTAGGGGGGTCTATCCCTAATACGGGTTTTCAGACATTTCGTGTAACCTGGACACAAGATGACTCGTAGGGAGTTTCTGAATCGCTACTGAACTTTAGTTTCTTCAGCTTGGAATTAAATCTAATCCCTGCTGCTCACTACGGGAGTTTAAGGAAGTCCCAAGATGCTTGTCTGTCCTCAATGTCAGTTTGAAAACCCAGATAGCAACAAGTTTTGTCAAAAGTGCGGGACCTCTCTATCAGAGATTACCTGTCTTGGCTGTGAAGCGTCTGTCCCAGTCGATTTAGAGCATTGTCCGCACTGTGGCGCACCAACGGGAGTTGTCTGGCGTGCGATTCTCTCCATTCCAAAAAATGGAGAAAATTTGTTGACGTTGGGCAAATATCCCCTCTGCAACGAGCACCCGGACGAAGTAGTTTCAGAATCGGCAAATCCTGCCCTGGAAATTACCCTGCCAGCAAACTATTATCTAGACGACCAAGAGCGCTATCGCCTACTCGAACCGTTACCCGAACTGCCGATTGAGCAAAATGGCGCAGAAGTCAGGGTATTAGACTGCAAACCCTTTTATCCCTCGTTGCTGGAAACCTTCTACAAATGGAAAGGAGAGGTGCCAGAACGGATAGAGCCTGCCCCCAAGCCAGGTGTTGAGCCAGCGTCTGAAACCAATGCTATTCCTGCGATCGCCAAAATTTACTTAAAACTTCAGCCGGAAACCTACCCCTCGTTGCCTCAAGTCCATGATGCATGGCAGCAAAATGAGTGGATCGTGCTGTTACTGGAAGATCGGGCGAGTCTGCCCTCACTCTTAGCGTTTTGGCATGATCCCGACACATTGCCCCTGCAAATTCTCTATTGGATGCATGAGATTGCGGGCTTGTGGATGGTGCTGGAATCCCAAAAAGCCTGCCGCAGTTTATTAGAATCCACCAATTTGAAAGTCGATGAAGATCAGATTCTTTGTCTTCAACGGCTCTATTTTGATGACGTCGAGGCTCCGCCCAGTTTGAAAGATTTGGGACAAGCCTGGTTATCCTGGTTTGAGCAAACTCATCCCCCAGGAACTGAAAAGCTAGTCCATATTTGTGCCGACCTGATATCAGGGAAAATCGCGGATCTAGAACAATTGCACGATCAACTGGAGGCGATCGCCAATGATTTGCAACCCGATCCCGTCAGAATGGGGCGTGAAGAAGCGCAGCCACCCTTACCAGACGTGTCGATTTCTGAAGATGAAACGGAAGTCTTAATTCCCAAGCTATTGCCACCGTCCAACAAAGCGGCTGAACCCGTTGTAGCAACAACAGCCATGCCTCCGGCAAGTGCAACGCTGTTAGAAGTCTCTGAAGCAGAAGATGATCTGGTTGGCGAAAATGACGACATCCCAACCGTTGTCTTGCCCATGAAGCTGATCAGCATTGAAGATGTCGGTCGCAGTGATGTCGGTCGCCAGCGCGATCACAACGAAGATCTGTTTCATATCCAGGCAGATCTAAAAAAAGTAGAAGGACCTACCGGGCAAACCCTGCAATTTAAGGGTCTGTATATTTTGTGCGATGGCATGGGTGGACATGCCAGTGGTGAAGTTGCCAGCGCCTTAGCCGTTGATACACTAAAACAATATTTCCAGACAAATTGGAAAGATCGCTTACCTAGCGAACCCGACATTCGCACGGCAGTCTATCTGGCAAACAAAGCCATTTTTGATTTAAACCAACAGAGCGATCGCTCTGGAGTTGGGCGCATGGGCACAACGCTGCTGATGGTTTTAATCCAAGATACTCAGGTGGCGATCGCTCATGTAGGTGACAGTCGTCTCTACCGCTTTAGCCGCAGACATGGGTTAGAACAAATGACTGCCGACCATGAGGTCGGGCAACGAGAAATCCATCGCGGAGTTGAGCCAGATATCGCCTATGCCCGCCCAGATGCCTACCAACTCACCCAGGCACTCGGACCGCGTGATGAAAACTTTGTTAATCCAGACATTCAGTTTATTGAGCTAAACGAAGACGTATTGCTGCTGTTATGTTCCGATGGTTTGACAGACAACGATCTGCTGGAAATCAACTGGCGCACCCATTTAGAACCCATGCTGAGCTATCAGAGCAGCCTTGATCAGGGGATCAACCAATTAATGGATCTGGCAAATCAGTTTAACGGACACGATAATATTACGGCTATAGCAATTCGTGCCAGAGTTCGACCTAACCTGGAACAATTGAAGCGAGCATAGTTTCTCAACTTCGCTCATTTTGGCGAAGTTTAGTAATCTTGATTGTGGCTGTTCAATTCCAGATTTTGTTTAATTTATTTTCGGCTCGTCTGTCTCGGCGGATTACGCTCTGGGTTTTCCTCAGCATTCTGTTGGTCGAGATCATCATTTTGATTCCCTCTGTCCATCGGCGACGGCGGGAAGTATTGACGCAGTTTACAGCGGTTGCCTCGGCAATGGTCAACGTCACGCTGAATTTGCTACCTCCCGAAGCAGATCAGACCTTGCTGTTGGCGCAAACCAAACAATTGATGAAAAATCCACTCGTTTTGGGTGGAATTTTGTATGACAGTACAGGCGCGACGGTGGGGAGTTTTGGAGAAGTTCCTCGGATTTCGTTTGCTGCCGCCAACCAGGGTCTTTTAGGACGCGATCGCGATGATCGCCCGATCTACGATATGCCCTGGCAGATCACCCATGCCCAGAAAAATTATGTGCTGGTCTTACGGCTCGACACCACAGAGATCCGTCAAGAAACCTATGCATTTATCGGACGCATTACGGTTTTAATTTTAATTATTGCGATCTTCGTCACGATCGCCACGATGATTACGCTGGGTTCGACCTTGATTGAACCCATTTATCTATTACGGGAAGATTTACAAACCGCAGGCGAAGCTGTTAGCAACGGTCAGAGAAAACCAAAATTTCGTTCGTCTGAGATCTCGCGGAACGATGAACTGGGCGAAGTGATTACGGCATTTGAACGGATGTTTCAACAAGTATCCGATGCGATCGCTGAACGCAAACATTCCGAAGCAGCACTCCGCCTATCCGAAGAAAAATTTGCTAAAGCCTTTCGCGCTAGCCCTCACCCCGTCGTTATCAGCAACGCTAAAGAAGGACGATTTATTGAAATTAACGATAGCTTTATTCACCTATTTGGCTATACCCCTGACGAGGTGATCGGACGCACGGCAACTGAACTGAACTTGTGGATTGATCCCAACGATCAGCTACGCCTGTTTCAGCTTATCCAACAGCATCAACGAATCCGCAATCAAGAATTAGAGTTACGTCACAAATCTGGCAAATCGTTGACCATTTTGTTTTCGGCAGAGATGATGACGCTGAATGGGCAAATTTGCCTGCTGACGGTTTTAAACGATGTCACCGAGCGCAAGCAAGCACAAGAAGCCCTCCAGGAAAGTGAAGAACAGTTTCGCACCCTGGTCGAACAAGCTGCCGATGCTATTTTTGTGATTAATGCCCAGGGCAAATTTGTCGATGTGAATCAACAAGCCTGCAAAGATTTAGGATATAGCCGCGAAGAATTACTCAATCTATCCGTCGCAGACATTCAAAAACAATTGCCTGTGGGTGGGTTTGAGGCACTCTGGCAACAACTGAAACAAGATGAAGCCATCACACTCAACGGCATCCATCAGCGAAAAGATGGGAGTTGCTTTCCCGTAGAAGTGCGAGCCGATATGTTTGAAGCCAGAGGTCAGCTGTTGGTCTTGGCAATTTCACGAGATATTAGCGATCGCAAGCAAACCGAGCAAGCCCTGGAACGATTAGCCGAAATTGGCGAACTGGCAGCCATGATTGTGCATGAGGTGCGCAATCCCCTAACCACCGTCCTGATGGCATTACATGCATTTGGGCATCTCGACCTGTCTGATAACGATCAACTGCGGTTGTCGCTGGCACGCGAAGAAGCCGAGCGCTTGCGCCGCTTGCTCAACGAAATTTTGCTCTATGCCCGACATCCCCATCTCACGCTTAAACAGCTAGAAATTAACAGCTTCATTCACGAAGAGTTGCTTGATTTTGTCGGTGCTATGCCAGCCGCCGCAGGACGCAGTATTCAGTTTATCCCAACTGCCGAAACAACCTATATTCTGGGCGATCGCGACAAGTTAAAGCAGGTTTTTATCAACCTGATCTCAAATGCCTGTGAAGCAACCCCCGACGGAGAAAAAATTACCTGGCAGATTGAACGCAAGCAGCAACCCGATCAAGTTTATATTGGCATCCATAACCCAGGCACCCCCATTCCTGCCGATATCTTACCGAAACTAACCCAACCCTTTTTCACCACTAAACCATCTGGAAATGGTCTGGGTCTGGCCATTGTCAAACGTCTGGTAGAAGCTCACGGCGGCGAATTTCAGATTGAGTCCACGGCGATCGCCGGAACCACGATGAAAATCTATCTACCCCTTGTTCCGCATTGAGGCGATAGTCCCCATTCGGTTAATAAAGTGTCATACTTTGAAGTGGGTTTTCTCTTGAAAACGTAAAGCTGCTCTCTAAACTCCTACGCTGGCGAGGTTCTTGAATGGTTCTGAAACCTGGCGATGATGCTCCAGACTTTACGCTTCCAGATGCGAACGGCGATCGTGTCAGTCTTGCCGATTTTCGGGGTAAATGGGTTGTCCTCTACTTTTACCCCCGTGATAACACTCCCGGCTGCTCCAAAGAAGCGTGTGGCTTCAAAGCCGCCTATCCTGATTATCAATCCCAAAATGTAGTTGTACTTGGCGTCAGCACCGATGATGCCAAGTCTCACACCAAGTTTGCAACTAAATTTGAGTTGCCGTTTTCCCTACTATCAGACACCGATGCTGCTGTTTCCACAGCCTACGACAGCTATGGGCTGAAAAAGTTTATGGGGAAAGAATATATGGGTGTTAGCCGAAATACTTTTTTGATCCGACCCGACGGCACGATCGAAAAAATCTACCTTAAAGTGAAACCAGAAAGCCATGCCATACAAGTTTTGGCTGACCTGGCAAGCTCAGCCTTAGGAAACTAGTGTTGCAAATCCTAAATGGTGCAGCATGAAGTGGAGGCAGTGCTTCCACGCAGGGGCTCTACCCCTACACCCCAGTGCAACATTGAGGAGCGTGAATTCGGTTTGTGTTGTGAGGCGCGGCACCGCCGCGCCTCACAACACAAACTTACAGATGATTAAATCTATAATCCTTAGGATTGAGTCTATTAGTTTAGAGTAGGGTGTTCTCAGGTGAATTTGGGTTTATGCCTGATTTAACGTGAGAGCGGGCAGTTTTTCCTGCGGAAATGATCCCATTCTCAAGGTCAATGAGGTTGATCAACCCAATGTAGAGGTTTTTGCTGTCTATTCATTGAAAAACAACACGTAGCCTATGAAATGGTTGTGGCACTATATACAATCTGCGATAGGACTTATCCTCCGACATCCTGTCACGGGAACGAGCATTATCCCAGTGTTACCCAATGGTCAAATTGTATTGATTAAGCGGCGGGATACGGGACGGTGGGGCTTACCCGGTGGCATGGTGAATTGGAGGGAAGATCTAAATACATCGGTAGAACGAGAGTTAGCGGAAGAAACGGGCTTGGATTTGGTTAAGGTCACCCGGTTGGTCGGGGTTTATTCTGCCCCCGATCGCGATCCTCGATTTCATTCGATTTGTATTGTGATTGAGGTAGAAGCTAAGGGTACTTTGCAAATTCAAGACACGCTTGAAATTACTGATGTCAAAGCATTTGCTCCGACTGACATTCCCTTAGGCATGTTGTCTCACGACCATGATCAGCAATTGCAAGATTACTTTACTGGACTAACGACGCTGGCTTAATTGAGAGTTGCCCTGCACTGTTAGTGGTTCTGTCGCTGCCGCTGGGTGCAGGCAGAGCGGCTCAACGGATGTTCTTAATTTAGTTAGTATATTTGGGCACAGATACCCTACCATTTGAATACTAGCTTTTCCTATCTCGACGTCTGAACCCCACATTTAGGATGACTCTACCTGTTCGCAACTCTCGAATTCGCCTATCTCAAGGACAACTATTTTGTCGTGAGATTGGGGACGGAAAGGCTGTTTTGTTTCTGCATGGTTCCTGGCATGATGGCAGCCAATGGCTATCGGCGATGGAGCAATTAGGTTCTAAGCAGCATTGTTTTGCTCCCGATCTGTTGGGCTGCGGCGATTCGGAACACCCCAAAATCAACTACTCGATTGAGTTACTGGTCGAGAGTTTGGCAGAATATCTGGATGCCGCTAAGGTTCGAGATGTGTGGCTTGTGGGTCATGAAGTTGGTGGTTGGGTTGCGGCTGGGTACGCCCTGCGATATCCTGCACAGGTTAAAGGGTTGGTATTGATTGGGGCAGAAGGGGTCAGTGTTGAGGGTGCCCAACACCGATGGACATGGGAACGCTGGTTAACGGCTCAACTGCCCGTCTTACCCTGGGTCTTGCGATCGCTATTTCCCATTGCTCGTCTCCTGGGGCGTCATCAGCGCATCAAACAACTGCTGGACTTACAAAAACAACTCCGGCGATCGCCTGCAACCTGTCAGCTTTTGTTTAACCGTCGTCAAGTCGCGATTCAAGCTGAGTTGCTCAATGATCGGATTTCCTGGCTCAAATTACCGATTTTGATTGTGCAAGGAGAACGCGATCGCTCAATCGCTACTGCGTTCAATCAGGTGTATGCCCAAGCACCCAACGCAAAGTTCCACCTGATTCCTGATGCAGACGAACAGTTATTGGAAACGTCACCTGAAGCGATCGCTCAAGAAATTCAAGAGTTTTTAGATATTACAGATTAACGCCGCCGCAATCCCCGTCGCCGCCTGGAGACGAACCAGCCTCTGCCTTTACTTTGGGCTTCCGCTTCGTCTGCTTTTCTCGCTTTAAATAACCGGGGCAGACGCTTTTGTGCGCGTGTAAAGGGATTATCGGTTTCACCCTCTGAGGTATCTTTTTTATCGGTTGACTGATTTTCAGTCTTCACATACGCCGCAATTGTGCCACCGGCGATCGCAGCCAGAGCACCTAACAAAATACTGGCGGCAGCTGAGTAGTGCAGCAGAAAGAAAAACAGCAGGAAAACGATCCAAATCTGTAATGCGATGCTAAATCCAGTTTTGAACACGGGTTAACGCCAACGAACGGACTGTTATTTTGACAACCTATCCGACACATTAATGGTTCCTTCCCTGCGGATAGGAAAACCCGTGTCGCTTAGGTCTGACTAGAGGTGAAGCGATCGCTAACCATCTTATCCCAATTAGAAACCAGCGGCGTTAACTAGATCGTCACCCAGGTTAGGATTACATGTCATTGTTTTTGAGAGAGCCACGGCTCCGCCGTGGCTCTCTCAAAAACAATCAGGGTTAAACCCATGATCGTTAGGACACGGTCGCAAAACTCAGTTGGGGTTCCACTGGCTGGGTTGTGTCAATGGTGTGCAGATACGCTTGTTCTGCCTCAGTAAAGGGTTCTAAATATTGCTGTGCCAGTAAATCCGCAGTGGCATCTGCAATGTCACCCGTCCGTTGGTGCAGGCGATCGCGCAATATATCCAGGGGGGCAGTGCAGTGAACGATGTGGAAAGGAAGGTGGTGAGCCGTTGCCTGGGCGATCGCTGTTGCTCTCAACGACTGGCGATCGTATTTTGCATCCAAAATAACGCGGTATCCCTGCTGTGCCAGCATGATCCCCAATTCCAACAACCGCGCATAGGTTTTCTCGGTCATTTCAGGGGTGTAGAGATCAGCATCACCCCGTTGCTCTAGCGGAATCCCACCCAGATGTTTGCGCACAGCATCAGAGCGAATATGAATCGCATCTAACCGACTGGCAAGTAAGCGAGCCGTCGTGGTTTTGCCAGACCCCGACAAACCTGCCATCAACATCAGTTCGCCTTGCTGAGGCTGGAGCGCTTTCCAGGCAAGGGTATAGTAGGGAGCTGCTGCCTCACTCGCTTGTTTCTTATCGGCGTCTGACACAGCCGGATCATTCAACAGAAATGAGGTCACTTTTGCTCGCACATAGCTCTGCCGACTGACATAAATGGGCAAGACTTGTAACCCTTCCCAATCTCCCGTTTGCTCTACATAGGCATTGAGAAACACGGCACTCAAACCGGGGCGTTGGCGAATTTGCAAATCCATCACAATGTAAGCGATGTCAAACATGACATCGACAAAGCGAAAAGGCTCGTTAAACTCAATGCAATCAAACAAATACAGTTGATTGTTCCAAAAACAGATATTTCTCAGATGGATATCGCCGTGACATTCTCGAATCCAGCCATTGGCACGTCTGCTGGCAAATAATGCCTGTTGCTGGGTAAAGAAATCATCGGTCCGTTGGCGCGTTTCATCAAACTGTTCTTGAGTTTGAGGTCCACCAATGTATGCTTCAGTCTGTTCGTAGTTCTCATCAAAATCATGGCGAATACTGGGAATTTCGCCAAAACTGCGAATGTAGTCACTGGTTGCAGCGTTGGCATGAAACTGAGCGATCGCCTTTGCCAAATCAACTAAAACAGACTCCGTCAATTCTCCCCGGTCAAACAGACTGGTCAACAGGGCATCTTGAGGAAACTGCCGCATCTTTACCGCATACTCTACCGGGTCGCCGTCGGTTCCAAGATAAAAGCGATCGCCCGCTTGCATAATGGCGACAACCGCCAAATAAAGAGCAGAGGCTCCCCGTTGATTGAGCCGCAATTCTTCGTTACAAAAGTGATGCCGCTTTTCTAACGTCGAAAAATCTAGAAACCCAAAATTAACTGCTTTTTTGACCTTATAAGCATACTCACCCGTCAGAAAGACGTAGGAGATATGGGTCTGGAGAAATTGAATAGGCTCTTGCACCGGATGAGGATAAAACTCCGGTTGCATCATCTGTTGAATTAAAGGCGGCAGGGAAATCTCTGTCATAAGTCAATCGGTTGAAAATTTTGAAAATAGAGCAATTCTCAAGGGCGCGAAGTCCAAGGTGTTGAGAGAGACCCGTCATCTAGCCCGATGCGAAGTGCTGTAAATAAGCGCTGGAGAGCTTTTCGGGAAGGTGGATTACCCTACAACTGGCGCTACTGAAAAGCCAGAGGTGTTCACCCCTGGCTTTCAAAAAGGATTTGACTAGCCGACAGCTAGTGCCCTAACCCTACGCTTCACCTCTGCCTTGCAAGACAGAGACAATGACGCGATCGCCTTCACCTACGGAGGCAACCCCTGTCGGTAGTTTCAGGTCGCTCACATGCAGCGCATCACCCACATTCATATCTGAGACATCAATTTCAATAGACTCAGGAATTGCATCAGGCGCACATTGCACTTCTAATTCTGTCAAAACCACATCCAGCGTACCGCCATAGGTTTTCACACCTTCTGACTCACCCACCAGATGCAGGGGCACGGTTACTTTGACACTTTCTTGAGTGCCAATCGAGAAAAAGCTGAGGTGATAAATCTCAGGCTTCCAGGAATGGGTTTGCACTTCTCGCAGCAGCGCTTTGCCGCTCCAGGGCAAATCAGGAATATTAACCTGAATCAATGTGTTATTGAGAGACGCTTTTTTGACCAACAATTCTGCTGACTTATTGCTAACGGTTAAAGCAACCGATTCAGCACCACTATGCCCATACAGTACGGCTGGTGTTTTTCCTGACCGACGCAGTGCATTTGGTTTACTGCCCGGATCGCGTTTTTGGCATTCGATCGTGAGTTCCATAGGAGCTACTTTACTAATGAGACAAACTACAACAACACTTCAAATCAACTAAGGATCGAGAGTTTAATAAACCCAAAGCTCTATGTTTTGCAAGCGCGGCTCCGCCGCTGCCCTCAAACAAGATTAGGGTTATTTCATTCCTGATCCTGATTAGAATCGTGGATTGAATAAAATCGCAGTTCGAGTTTTATCGAATCCTCGATTCTAAAGGGTGCAGATTAGACCGCACTATTGCTATACAGCAACGCTCGCTTAGGTCCGTGGATCGGGTCTTCTACGATGATGGTCTGATCCCGACTGGCACCGAGTGAAACGATCGCGATCGGCACTTCCATCAGCTCTGCCAGAAACTTGAGGTAATCCAATGCTTGCTGAGGCAAATCTTCGAGGGTGCGACAGTTCATTGTAGACTGTTTCCAGCCTGGGAGCGTCTTATAGATGGGTTGGCAACGGGCAAATTGACGGGCACTGCGAGGCAAATCTTCGCAGGGCTTACCATCTAGCTCGTAGGCAACACAGACCTGGATTTCATCCATCTCATCCAACACATCCAGTTTGGTGATGGCAAGACAGTCTAAGCCATTAATCCGCACGGCATACCGCCCGATCACCGCATCAAACCAACCACAGCGACGTTTGCGCCCGGTCGTGGTACCAAACTCAGCACCGCGATCGCACAACTGTTCGCCCATTTCACCTTCTAGCTCAGTGGGGAAAGGACCTTCTCCAACTCGCGTTGTATAAGCCTTAGCCACCCCAATCACCCGATCGATGATGGTTGGTCCAATCCCAGAACCGATGCAGGCTCCCCCCGCAACGGGATGAGATGACGTGACATAGGGATAGGTGCCATGATCTAAATCCAGCAACGTTCCCTGGGCACCTTCGAATAAAATATTGCGTCGCTGCCGCACGGCTTCGTAGATCAGCAATGAACTGTCTACCACATGAGGGCGCAATCGTTCTGCATATTCTAGGTATTCTGCAATTACCTCTTCCGGGTTAAGAGGAGGCAAATTATACAGTTTTTCTAAAATGACATTCTTATAGTTAATTGCCCAGGTCAGTTGTTTATGAAGCCCTTTCGGGTCCATTAAATCAATGATCCGAATGCCTGTACGCTCGGATTTGTCAGCATAAGTTGGACCAATGCCGCGCCCAGTGGTGCCAATCTTGTGGCTCCCGCGACGCTCTTCGGACGCCAGGTCAATCATGCGGTGGTAAGGCATGGTGACGTGAGCCGTTTCCGAAATCAGTAGATTTTTCGTTGAAACGCCTAGCGATTCCAGTTGATCCAGCTCTTCGATGAGAACTTTGGGATCAATGACAGTTCCACACCCAATGATGCATTCTGTATCGGGGTAGAGAATCCCTGAGGGGATGAGGTGAAGCTTGAAGGTTTGCTCTTTAACGACAACGGTGTGCCCTGCATTGACACCGCCCTGATAGCGGACAACCACATCTGCCGATTTACTCAGCAGATCTGTGATCTTTCCCTTCCCTTCGTCGCCCCACTGGGCACCAATTACAACAACGTTAGCCAAGGGTTAAATCCCTAGAATCCATACACACAAACTACAATTATCAGTAGTTGAGGCTACAACTGTCAACATTTTTGAAGAGGCTTCTGTTGACATAGCCAATCTCAAGGTCACGAAGTATGAGGTGTTGTGAGAGAGCCGCGCTCTGCGCGGCTCTCTCACAACACCCGTAATCTGGTGTATCAGGCGTGAGTTCGCCTTAGCAGACGCTATTCAAATCCGTATCCACCGAGATTGAGATTTATAAGATATGCTGGGCGTATTAGAAAAATGTAAATTTATGTAAAAGCTGCCGTTGTTAGCGAGCAGTGACAAACCCCCGAGTAGGTGAAGACGACTTCAGGGGATTTCATTACAATCGTTTGAACTTCTACACGTTTAAGTCTCCGGTGCGCAGATGGTGTGATGCAGCTAAGTGCGATCGCCATCTGGCTGATTTTTACTACCGTTTTATCCCCAGCCTGTCTGAAACCTGTATCAGGAGGGATGTGTGAGTTATTCCTTCTACCAAATTTGGAGAGTTGCTTGTGGCATTATACGCTGAGTTACACCGACATCTAGGAGGCTCCGTCGTGCCTCGCATTCTGTGGCGTTATTTTCAGCGCAACCAGAATGAACTGATTGGGCAGTTTGCCGATTACGACGCCTTTGAAGATTTTTACACCCGACCGCGCAATACCCTGGCAGAATATCTAGAACTGCACACACTGGTCGAAAGTGTCCAGACCGAAGACACCTTGCCCTATTTCATCTATCGGTTGATGCGTGGGGCGTATGTGTTTGAGAATCTGGCTTATTTAGAATTGCGCTATACCCCTTATTTGCGCACACCAGAGCAGTTGTCGCAGACTGAACGCATTGAACTGATGGCGCAGATTGTGGAGGTGGTGGGGCAAGCCAGTCAGTTGACTGAGTACCCCATCGTTACCAGCCAGATCTTGTGTATGCACTCTCGTTTGCCCTACGAGGTCAATCGAGCGATTGTCGATCTGGCAGCTCAAAAACGTCAGTATGTATGCGGGATCGATCTAGCCGGGGGTGATGGACTCTATGGCGATCGCCTGGAAGAATTTACCTCGCTCTATGCCTATGCCCGTTCTCTGGGGTTGAATACAACCGGGCATGTTTATGAAACCCGCGAAGGCTGTTATCCAGAGCTATTGCCCTACCTGATGCGGATTGGGCATGGCATCCAGATTCCCCTGCACTACCCGGAGTTGTTACCAGAGTTGGCAGCACGCCAACAGTGTCTGGAAATTTGCCCGACCACCTATTTCAAGACCGGCACGTTAGACGATATGAGTCAGCTGAAGATTGTCTTCGATCGCTGTTTTGAGGCAGGAGTCGATATTGCCATCTGTACCGATAACGCCGGATTGCACAACGTCCGTCTGCCGTTTGAATATGAGAATCTCCTGACCTACAACATTATCGACTTCGAGCAACTGCAAGCCTGCCAAAATGCTGCATTCCGTCATGCCTTCGCGTGGCCTTACAGCCATCGTCCGGCAGACCTGTTAACGGGGCTGCTCAAACCAGAAGTCAGCCGAGATTTGGTAGAAGTCTAAGGTTGACGGGTGTGCGTTGCACACCCGTCAACCTCAACCCATTGAAAACCGCTGGCTTTAAAGATTAGCGATCGCCACAGGTTCCACTACATCCGCCAGGTCAAAGCCAAAGACTTTGGAGTAGAAGTAAAGTTCTCCATCCAGGGTGCGTTTGATATTTTCGGCTTTGCGGAACCCATGTTGTTCCCCAGCAAACAGCACATACGCCACGGGTAAGCCTTTGGCTTGCAGCACTTCGACCATCATTTCTGCCTGATTGGGGGGCACAATTTTGTCTTCGTCACCCTGAAAGAAAATCAGGGGGCAGGACAGTTGATTGACGTGTTGAATTGGCGATCGCGCCTGGTAAAGGTCTTCGCGTTCGGGATAGGGACCAATCAAGCCATCCAGATAACGGGACTCAAATTTGTGCGTATCGTTTGCCAGGGCAGATAGATCGCTGACGCCATAGAAACTGGCTCCGGCTTTAAAGGTATTGCGGAACGTCAGGGCTGCCAGGGTTGTATAACCGCCAGCACTGCCACCATCGATACACAGGCGATCGCCATCGACTAACCCTTGTTCCACCAGATATTTAGCACCATTGACGCAATCATCTACATCCACAATGCCCCAGAGTCCTTTGAGGCGTTCTCGATAGGAACGACCATAGCCCGTGCTGCCGCCATAGTTGACATCCAGCACTGCAATTCCCCGACTCGTCCAGTATTGAATACTGAGATTGAAGCTGGCAGATGTGGCAGCCGTGGGTCCACCATGACTTTTGACCAGGAGCGGCGGACGCTCGTTGACAGGAGCCGTGTAGTCTTTATTTTCGGGAGCGTAGTAAAACGCATAGGCAGACAACCCATGCTCCGTCGGAAACTCAATCACCTTAGGAACAGAGAGATAACCCGGATCAACTTCAACCTCACTGGAACGGCGTAATTCCTCAATCGTTTGGGTGGATAAGTGCAACCGGGCAATCACACTGGGGGCAGTGGGTGAACCGGCAGTAAAAGCAGCAACTTCTCCCGAAACCTGAAGACCGCCCACACTGGCATAGGGAATCGCCAGATCGTCTAATGCCAGAGTCCGGGTATTGAGTCGAGCAAACCGTTGAATGCCTGCATCAACGTAGGTGCAAATGAGGCTATCAGCAGACTCAAAGCCGTAGGTGGTCATGCCAAAAACCCACTGGGGTAAGCCAAATTCGGCAGTTTTTTCACAGAGGGCAGTGACAGTCCCCTGACCCGCCGTGCTGGCATCCGGTGTCCAGCGATAGAGATTCCACCAACCTGTGCGATCGCCAATAAAATAGAGCGAGCCATCCGCAGACCATTCGGGTTGAAAAATCGATTCTGATAAGCCACCTGCCACACAATAGGATTGCCCAACCGTTCCGTCTGGATTCAAATCAGCGACCCACAGTTCCGTGCCATCCCAGGGCATATTGGGATGATTCCAGCTCAACCAGGCAAGGCGATCGCCCGTTGCATTGAGACGAGGCGAGGCATAAAAATCACAACCAGCGGCTAAAACGGTGCCCTCATCCTCCCCGCCTTTGAGATCAATCGCAACAATGGTATTGATTGGTTCCTGACCGTCAGCCCGATGATCTTCTCGCACACAAATCAGGCGATCGCGCTGGTTATCGACCACGGCATCGGCATAGCGCAGGGCAAGTTCAGGGGTGATCGGTTCAGGAGGTTGCCCAACCCCCTGACGATAGAGACGCTGATCCGCAAAATTGGAAAAGTAGACTACCCCATCTGCCACAATAAACGCACCCCCCCCATATTCATGCACCCGAGTCCGAACATTAAACTGGGTAGGGGTCACATCCGTCATTTCACCCGAGGGCGAGCAACGCACCACAACACTCCGTCCGCCTTCCATGGGGCGCAGCTCACTCCAGTAGATATCTGCCCCATCAATGCGAATTTCACCCAATCGAACCGTTCCTTGTACAATCAAGTCCGAAGTAATGGGTGATTTCCATGAGCCATACGGTGCAACTTGAAGATCCATCATCTTGTCAATCCATTGGGGTAGATGCCCTTTATTATTAACCCTAGCTCTGCAAAAGTTAATGAGTTTGGCACGACTGCATCCCAAACTATCGTAATTAGCGTGAATTGGTCAGGGGAGTGCAGCCACCCGTCGGGTGGCTGCACTTCTCTTGCGTCATGTTACTGATGACGTTAGAACCAGAAATGGGTTGAACAGCGGCGCGCCGCTGTTCAACCCATTTCCATGTGAGACAATTCAGTTGACGTGGCTAGCGAGTGGGACGTCGCCGTTGCAAAAACTCAGGAATATCTAACCCTGGCTTGCCTTTGGGTTCAGCTGTAGGTGGAATAGAACTGATTGGGGGCGCAGATACCCCTCGCTTCAGAGGCGCAACTCTGGTGTTGGGGAGCGGTTGGGCATCAGCCGCAAACCCCGTCGCGATTACCGTAATTCGGACTTCTCCTTGCAGGCGATCGTCAATCACTGCCCCAAAAATGATATTGGCGTTGGGGTCTACCGCTTCGTAAATAATTTCGGCTGCGGAGTTCACCTCATGCAAGGTTAAATCGCTGCCCCCCGTAATGTTAAAGACAACGCCTCTAGCGCCATCAATCGAAGAATCGAGTAACGGAGAGGAAATCGCAGTCATCGCGGCTTCTCTGGCTCTCGACTTACCCGAACCGATCCCGATCCCCATTAGCGCAGACCCGGCATCTGCCATGACAGCGCGAACATCGGCAAAATCGACGTTAACCAGCCCAGGAATAGTAATTATGTCAGAAATGCCCTGAACCCCCTGCCGTAGGATATCATCGGCAACCCGAAACGCCTCTTGCACCGGGGTTTGTTCAGAAATAACGGTGAGCAACTTATCGTTAGGGATCATGATCAGCGTATCGACTCGGCTCTGAAGCGCAGCAATGCCCTCTTCTGCCTGAGACGTACGACGGCGACCCTCAAAAGTAAACGGACGAGTTACCACACCCACCGTTAACGCACCGACTTCTTTTGCCACTTCTGCCACGATAGGAGCTGCCCCCGTGCCCGTGCCACCTCCCATACCGGCGGTAATAAACACCAGGTCAGAGTTTTCTAATGCCATGGCGATCTCGTCGCGCGATTCTTCTGCTGCCTTTTGACCGATCGCCGGATTTCCCCCCGCACCCAAACCTCTGGTCAGCTTTTGACCTACCTGGAGACGATTTTGGGTGGTGGCATTAGTCAGTGCTTGCGCATCTGTATTAATTGACCAAAACTCAATTCCCGAAACTTCACTGGCAATCATCCGGTTAACGGCATTACACCCTCCACCGCCAACTCCAATCACTTTAATGCGGGCTACACTACTTTGCACAATCTCATCACTCCTGGATTCTTCTGCCAGTGTGTTCTTGGCATCACGAACTTGACCTAAGTGTATCCCAGAGTTAGTAAAAGGATTTGCGGTATTCATCGATAGTCAAAAAAATATCGTTTTTGAGGGCTGAGCTAACAAAGGCAGTTGTTAAAACTGACTGCCAGAGGGTCAATGATATCTGAGATTGAACTGTGGATATCTTAAAAAATGACTGCCTGGGTGCTCAGGGCACCCAGTGGTTTTTAGTCAAATATATAGGACAAGTTGCCGTAAAAACCAATCTGCTGTCAATTTAAGGCTATGCATATAATGACAAAGTTCCAGAGGACTCCCATCTCCATAGGTAGAGATTTGTCCTTTTAATCCCCTTTCTTTTGCTCAATTTCATAGCGAATGGGGATAAGCAACAAGAATCGAATGACCTGTTAAACGTTAAAGATAACCGTCTTTTTAAGATCTGAACCGCTAATTAGAATCAAATCTACTTTCTCTAGGATCAAACAAAGCATATAGCATATAGCGAAATTCGGGACGTAGGGAGCAAAATTTAGGATTTTTCCCAATTTTTTGCATCTATAGCGGTACGCATTCGGGTTAGGACGGGGTGCAGGGGTGAAACCCCTGCGTGGGGGCACCGCCCCCACCCCCCCGATGTCCTAACTAAATTGCGTAGAACCATATTCATCTAAATTTAGGGAAAAATTACTCCGATCGATTGGGACTGCTCACCTGGACAGATTGCAGCATTTGGATAATCGGTGTTTTGGGGTCTTTCAGGTCAATATAGGCAACCTGACTGAAATCAATTTGCTGAGGCAACTGCCGTAACCGATCGAGGGAACGCAGCTGTTCGGGCAATAGCGCCGTGTAAGCCCCAATATGAACCTCACCCATATCTGATTTGAGAATCAGGTCATTGGGTTCTCGCCAGTCAATTTCGTAAATTTCTACGGGACTTTGGCTAATGGCTTTGTAAACCTCTGACCACTGCGATCGATATTCGTCGCGAATGCCAATCACTTTCAGGGTGGGCAATTGCAGCGATTGATCGATCGTGTAGCGTTCTAAGGGAATCCACAAGCCCTGTTCGTCTAATAAACCGGGTTGGGTTGCTTGGGCGATCGCCCCTGCTTGAGGCGGAGTCGATTCTGGACTGACGATCGCCGGATAGGCGATCGCCACGGGACGACGTTCTTGCACCTTGATGATTAGGGTTGGCGGGTAGAGATAACGAGTCACCTCAACCTCGGCAATGGGCGTTTTCGCTTCTAAAACATTAGCGATGGTTTCCGGTTGGATTGCCAGCACCGATTGGGGATAACGAATCGGCAGCACTGACAGAATAGTTTCTTTCGATAGCAGTTCATTGCCTTCAATCACCACTTGTTCGGGGCTACGAATAATCCACAATGGCAGCGTGGTGCCCCAAATGACTCCGCCCGTCAGCCCGATGACCACCAGCGATCGCCAGAAAGATTGCAGACCTTTCCATTGACGTTGCTGGCGCAGTCGCTTGCGTCGTTCCTCTAATTCGTATTCAGAGACGGATAAGAAGTCGGTCATGCTGGAAATCAAGGGACGCGGGGCAGAGAAAACTGAAGGGATAGAGAGTGAACGGGATGAAAACTGACAAGGCTGAATGGGGGGTTGTACCTGGGAAGCAAGGAATTAACTTGTAATTCGTCTGGAGAGCGGCGACGCCGCCCTCTCAAGACGAATTGGATGTGATCCTTAACAGTTATTCTCCGCAGGTTCCGTGTGAAATCGGGACAGTTCTTGTTGAAGATAGTTCCCCCATTTGGCGGCTAATGATAGCTCGGTAAAGGGGATGCGGGTAGGGTTAGAATGACCAAATTGAAATTCTAAAGACACATTCCGCCCGTTGGCTGGCAAATCGTCGAGGGCTATAGAGCGATCGCCCACCTTTAATTCAATCGCTTGAACCTGTTTTAGCGAGAAAGTTTGGAGATCGATGGGGCCCTTGCGGGTAGGTTTGCCCCAGGTAATCTCGCTTTCATTTTGTCCTAAGACCGCATAGATGTCATATTTAGACTTTTGGAACTGTGCTGCCCAGCTTTGGTAAGCTTCTAATTTTTGGTACTCGTTCCATCCTGCCCAGGCAAGCCAACAGAACAGTATCAATAACGGAAGCCAAAGCAACCCTCTTGACATGGTTTAGACCCGATATCGTTTTTATAACGATGTAGAACTACCCATTTACTATACACATCCTGATGCCTATTGGGGTGTAGGGGGATAGCGCCCTCTAACCGAAGGTAGATTTTTTTAGTTACCCGGTTAATCTTGGCAAGTGAGGTGTAACGGGCAAAGCGCTATAAACTGAGATACGAGAGATTTAGACCACCGAAATTCAGAAAGGAAACAGGCAATGCGACTGTCTCAAATGTTGTTTGTAACATTACGAGAAGACCCGGCAGAGGCGGAAATTCCCAGCCATAAGCTGTTGTTACGAGCAGGATACATTCGGCGAGTTGCCAGTGGGGTCTATGCTTACTTGCCTCTGATGTGGCGGGTTTTACAAAAAGTCGCTCAGATTGTCCGCGAAGAAATGAATGCGACGGGTGCGCAGGAATGTTTACTGCCCGCTCTGCAACCATCAGAATTATGGAAAGAATCGGGTCGCTGGGATACCTACACCCAGGCAGAGGGAATCATGTTTGCCCTCACCGATCGCCAGAACCGGGAAGTGTCGCTCGGGCCGACCCATGAAGAAGTGATCACGGCGATCGCCCGTGACATGATTCGCTCCTATCGCCAACTGCCGCTGCATTTGTATCAGATCCAAACTAAATTTCGCGACGAAATTCGACCCCGGTTTGGCTTGATGCGCGGACGCGAATTCATCATGAAAGATGGCTACTCGTTTCATGTCAACGAGGAAAGTCTAAAGCAAACCTATGCCGATATGGATCGCGCCTATCGCAATATGTTTACCCGTTGCGGACTGGCGTTTCGTCCGGTTGAAGCAGATTCTGGGGCGATCGGGGGGTCAGGGTCGCAAGAATTTATGGTGCTGGCAGAGGCGGGTGAAGACGAGATCCTCTACACCGAAGATGGCAAATATTCGGCAAATACCGAAAAAGCTGTTTCGTTACCTCCGGATGCAGAAGCCTCTCCCTTCAGTCAGTACGAAACCTTAGAAACCCCTAACACCCCCACGATTGAGTCGCTGGCTAAGTTTTTGAAGTGTTCGCCCACACAAATCGTCAAAAACGTTCTCTATCAAGCCGTATATGACAATGGCACAACCGTTTTAGTGCTGGTCAGTCTGCGGGGCGATCAAGATGTCAACGAAGTGAAGTTGACTAATGAACTGGTGAAAATGGGCGATCGCTTTGAGGGCAAAACGTTATTATCCCTAACCGTACCCGATGAAGAAGCGCAGAAAAAATGGTCGGCGACTTCGTTGCCATTGGGTTACATTGCCCCCGATCTGAGCGATGATCTGATTGCGAAAGATGCGAAAATCCATCCCAACTTTCTACGATTGGTCGATCACACCGCTGTGGAGCTGAAAAATTTTGTCACAGGTTCAAACCAACCGGGCTATCACGTGGTCGGGGCAAATTGGGGCAAAGAATTTATTTTGCCGACGGACGTGGTGGATGTACGCAAAGCTAGACCGGGCGATCGCGCCATGCATGACTTCAGCCAAATTCTCCAGAGTGCCAGAGGCATCGAAGTCGGGCATATTTTCCAGCTAGGAACCAAATATTCTAAAGTCCTCGGAGCTACCTATACCAACGAGCAAGGAGAAGATGTGCCACTGGTGATGGGGTGTTATGGCGTGGGTGTGTCGCGACTGGCACAGGCGGCAGTCGAACAGTCTTACGACAAAGACGGGATCATTTGGCCCGTGGCGATCGCCCCGTATCATGCCATTGTTGTCATCCCCAATATCAGCGATGCGGATCAGGTATCAGTCGCTGAAAAGCTATATCAAGACCTGACTCAGGCAGGGATCGAAACCTTGCTGGATGATCGCGATGAGCGAGCGGGGGTGAAGTTCAAAGATGCCGATTTAGTGGGGATTCCCTATCGCATCGTCACAGGGCGATCGCTCAAACAGGGCAAGGTAGAAGTAGTCAAACGGGCGCAGCACGAATCCCAAGACATTGCCATCGATCAGGTCGTCTCCACGATTCAAAACTGGGTCGCCGCCGCTCTCGGCTAATCCATAACTGAATGAGGAAGAGTCGCCGCCCGACGGGCGGCGACTCTTCCCATCTATAGCAGTCGCAGAGCTTCCGATCCATTGCTTTAGAACAATGAATTGCCGCAGCCAATGAGAGCATTATGCCAACAGCTCACCCCGCAGGACGGTTACTGCCTGGCCGCCCAACAGAACGCGATCGCCCTGGCATGTGACCCGCAACACTCCCCCTCTAGCAGAAGCCTGGTACGCCAAGAAAGAATCTTTCCCTAAGCGATCGCGCCAAAACGGTGCTAAGGCACAGTGCGCCGAACCCGTCACCGGGTCTTCATCGATCCCCGAACCGGGAGCCAGAAACCGAGAGACAAAATCATAGGTAGGATCGCTGCTACGACTGGTCACAATCACACCCCGAACGGGCAACGTTTTCAACAGCGTAAAGTTAGGCTGCATCTGTCGCACGATCGCCTCAGACTCAACTTCAACCAGATAGTCAAACTGATTTTTGCCTACATACGTCGCTTCAACCCCCAGAGCAGGTAAAAGAGCATCTGGAGCCAGGGTTTCATCGGATAATTTGGCAGGAAAATCGAGCACAATCCAATCCTCCAGCCGCTTTGCCGTTAATAGCCCACTGCGCGTATAAAATCGGGCTTCTTGATCGGCGGACAGATGCCCTTCTGACCACAACACATGGGCACTGGCAAGAGTCGCATGACCACAGAGATCAACCTCAACAGCAGGTGTAAACCAGCGCAAATTAAACCCGTCATCCTGACGCAGCAAAAAAGCCGTTTCTGAAAGGTTCATCTCTTGGGCAACAGACCGCATCCAGCGATCATCTACCGGCGCAGGCAAAATACAGACCGCAGCCGGATTGCCCGAAAACGCTTGATTGGTAAAAGCATCAACCTGAGTAATGGTGAGTCCCACCACCTGTTCCTCCAAATCCAATAACAATTCCTGCTCTTTTACTTCATTCCTAATTTTTTTAAGGCGCGTTGCATCAAATTAGGTGGAGCATTATAAAGAGCTGCTTTTCCGGTGAATTTAGGATGTTGATCTGGCTCATGCAAATATCGATAATGCAAGAAAATATCTCGATAGGGAAAATCAATATTTTTGCCCTGACACAGCTCTTTAAACAACGTTGAAGACAAGCCGATGTAATGCAAATACATTAATGGATTGCCTTTGTCATAAAGGACTTGATCTTTCATCTCAAAATGAGGAGAGGTGACTGAATTTCCGGTTCGTTGTTCGGGCGGTAATTGCCTTGCAAAATTGTAAATCGATAGACCGGGTTTCATCGCCATGTAATTAAGAATTGACTGATCAGGCGCATTGGGATACAAGATCTCACCATCTCCCTCCTGCAACCGAGCAACTAACCAATCCCGTTGCTCCGGATCAAACATCCCGCGCTTAGAACCATACATACCCGCACAAAAAATTTCAGATTCTAATCGAGTTTGTGCAAAAACCTGAAACAATCGTTCAGCGTTGGGATTGTAAACATGAGAGAGGTCTTTATATTGATAATCGTATACAACGAAATCAAACTCCTCTAACTTTTCAAAAACAGGATTCAGCGACTTTAAAACTAAGATATCAGCATCGAGATAAATAAATTTTTCGAACGGACTCGCCGGATCAAATCCGCAAAAACGACGGTGCATTCCTAAGCGATTAACCCCATTAATTCCCTTTTCTTGCCAGGTTTTTAAGGCACTGGGGTGAGTCTGCCAAATTTGCAACGAAAAAGCCTCCCACCGTTGCAAAATTTCTGGATCATCTAATAACGTAACGTTCGTTCGAGTGGCAACTTCAGCACGAACCTTATCCAGACGATCATCGTAGGCAATGACACAGACAGGGATATCCTGCCCCATGTTGGTTTCTATGCTATTGAGAAGCGCAACCAGCTGATCGTAAACAACGTCATTTGCTAACGTATAAATCCCATTTACCATGCGGGGTTCCTCAATAACCTTATGCCCAACGTCGGCTTACTGTCACCTTAGCCTGCCCCCGGTTTCAATGCAAACCCTCTGCGCTTCATCGATCGATGAAGATTAGAACAGGATTGGCACACGGTCACATTTTTTAGGCGATCGCTCAGGATCAGACGTGTATCGGTTGTCGGTTTTGCCGGATAGAGCGTTGAGGTTGAAGAAATACCATGATATGAACACCGTCATCCATCGGTGATGTTTATAGGGGAACCCTAAATCGTCATCATCAGAATCACAGATCTGACGCGCGATCGCTCTCGTTAATCATTAAGAACGGTCATACCAACGCTTGAACTGCAATATTAATCGTCTCAATCTTAATCTTCACTTGTTAGCATCTATTTGTGATTTCACATAACTTTCATATTTAGTAACTTAAGCTATGGCAGGGAATACTTAACTTATAGCAACAGCGATCGCAATTTTCCATATATGTTAGACGGCACAGAATCATGCTTGCGCAGTCTATTATAGATGGGTGAAGTTTAAGTATCAAAATAGGATTGTAGAAACGATGACTAAAAAAAAGATTGCTGTATTTTATCCCGCGTTTATGGGAGGTGGAGCTGAGGCTGTTGGGCTTTGGATATTAGAAGCTTTAAAAGAAACATACGACTTAACCCTGGTGACTGTAGCAGACGTTGATTTTGATAAACTCAACGCCATGTACGGAACAACACTCTCATCTGAGAATGTCAAAGTAGAAGCTCTTGTATCATCCTTTTTTAGATCGATTAGTCATTTTCTGATTGCGAACAATAGCAATTTAAGAATGCAATTTTTCCATGTATTGATGCGCAAGTTTAAAGCAAACGTTGACCAGTATGATTTAGTTCTATCCGGCTATAGTGCCATGGATCTGGGTCGAAAAGGCATTCAATATATTCACTGGGTTAATGTCCTGGAAGGTAAACCATTTCACCGTAAACTATCCAACTTTAACCAAGAACAAATTAAAGAGAATTTTTCCATATCCAATTCTTACTTTGTAGCCGACCGAGTCAAAGAGGTGTATGGCATTCCCTCCATCGTCATTTATCCTCCAGTTTTAATTGATGTCCCCGAACTATCCTGGGAACAAAAAGAAAATGCTTTTATTTGTAGTGGCAGGCTGACTGAAGCAAAACAGCCCCATAAAGTCATTCGAATTCTTGAAACGGTTCGCAAACAAGGATTTGATGTCAAGCTATATATGACCGGCGGTGGCGGTGGTGTATACGCCTGGAAATACCAACGGTTTCTCAATCAAATGATCAAGAAAAATGAATCCTGGGTGACGCTGTATAGCGACTTAAAATACAAAGACTACGTCGATGTGGTTGCTAAATGCAGATATGGACTTCATTTTAAGCAAGAACCCTTTGGCATTTCTATTGCAGAAATGGTTAAAGGAGGAGCCATTCCCTTTGTTCGCAATTTTGGAGGCCAGATTGAGATTGTTGGGCAGCAAAATGAAGACCTATTTTTTACAAATGAGAAGGATGCAGCTGAAAAAATCGTTGCTGTTCTAAGCGATCCAGATAAACAACATAAACTGCTGGCATCTCTTAAAGAACAGCAAAAGCTATTTTCTGCTCCTACATTTATGCGTGAAATTCGTGAGGTGGTGGCAAATCATTTTAGCTAGAAAACACACCACTATTTTTTTATTCGTAATTCGTTAATCTAAAATCTAAACGTCTGCTATGAGTTCAATTATCAACTGCCATGTTGTTGATCCTCAGAATATTGGTGATTTGTTATCTTCACCCGTGAATTACTTCACATTTCCTGGTTATGACGTCAAACAGGTAGATATCCGAACTCTGGATCTGGAAGCCGCTCAAAATAGTCACCTGATTGTCGGAGGAGGTGGGCTTCTTTTCACACGATTTAAAGAAAAGATTGCAGAACTACTGAAAAGTAAAGGGAAATGTATTGCCTGGGGAATTGGTCAACAAATCTATGGAAATTGTGATCCAGACAAGATCAAAACCTTCGATTATTCAAGTTATCTAGATGCTTTTGATCTGGTAGGAATTCGAGATTTTGGCTTGGGTTATGATTGGGTGCCTTGTGTGAGTTGTATGCACCCGGCGTTTGATAAAAAACGAGAGATTAAGCATGAATTTGTTGTTTTTTCCCACAAAAAGTTTCAACTAAAGGTGGACAACTTTCCCAGAATGACCAATGAAACCAAGGACATCGATAAAATTTTAGATTTCTTGGGATCAGGGGAAACGATCTTAACCAGTTCTTACCATGGAGCGTATTGGGGTACTTTGTTGGGTCGCAAAGTGCTGGCTTTTCCATTTACTAGCAAATTCTTTACTCTAAAACATGCCGTTGGCATCTATCCCGTTGAAAAATGGCATCAAAATAAGCTACGGTTTAGTCTATTCAACAAGTTAATTTATGAGTTCCAGTATCAGAATAAATATTCTTGTCAGATTGAGGATTGGCAAGCCGCTTTGAAGAACTGCACTTCGTATCCAGACAGTCTGAATGAAAATCGGATGCGAAATCAGTGGTTTTATTCCCAAGTTCTACGAATGTTAGAGGATGTTTGAGAAACAACGCTCAACATCACACTCTGTTGATTGAGTAAAATAGTTTAGAAATTTGCCCCTGACTATCGTCTTTGATCTTTTGATCTAAAGATTGGGCACAATGAGTTTGAGGGTTGCACTACGTTTTTCAAAATAGGGTGTGTCAGGGTTTCTGCAAATCCTGTCTACGTGTGATATTGAATCAAGGGTTGAATAGCCTGTTACAGGGAATAAGGGTCTTTAATTTTTTGGGGTTAAAGATCAAATTTTCAGTACAGTACCTCGTGTTTGGATCAACTACGGTTGTTTTGTCGGAGCTTCGTGCTGCGAAGCGCTGACCCAATAGCTGTATTTCATGCAACTCAGAGATGCTGTATTGATTCGCTTTTTGTTTAGGGTGAATTGTTACCCATATACTTGGTCCAGTCAACGCTGGACTCAGATATGTTATGAGTCAGAGCCAAGATACTACTGCAACCTGGTATAGCCAGGGAAATGCTTTATTTGCTGTCGGTCGCTATGAAGGAGCGATCGCTCGTTTTGACAAGTTTTTGCAGACACAGCCAGAGCATTTCGAAGCTTGGGGGCGTCGTGGCTTCGCACTCTATGAAATGGGATTTCATGAAGAAGCGATCGCTAGTTTTGATAACGCGATCCGATTCAATCCTAAATTCGCCTTGGCATGGCATGGTCGCGGAGTTGCTTTAGCAAAACTGGGGCGCTATGAAGAAGCGATCGCTAATTTCAGTAGGGCCTTAAAGTTTGACCCCCACGATGCCAAAGCCTGGTATAACCGGGGTCATGCCTATAGCTGTCTCTATCGCTATCGGGAAGCCGTAGATTGCTTTGACCACGCCGTTGATTTAAGACCCGAAAACTATCGCACCTGGTATAGCCGTGCCGTCGCATTAGCCGCATTGCGTCGGTATGATGAAGCGCTGAATAGTTTAGACAATGCCATAACCCTGAAACAAAGTTGCTATTATGCCTGGAGTTATCGGGGTTTGGTGCTGAATAAACTGGCACGTCATAGTGAGGCGATCGTTAGTTTTGAAAAATCACTTAAATACAACTACGACAACCCCAACGCCTGGTATGGCAAGGCTTGTTCTTACTGTCTCCAGGGAGATTTTGAGATGGCAATCAAAAATCTTCACCGCGCCGTAATCCTCAGTCCCAATCTCTATCGGGTGATGGCACAGACTGATTCTAGTTTTGACTCGATTCGTCAATCCGAAGAGTTTCAGATATTAATGTCCAGTCGTTAAGGATCATGGATTGAATAACCTGAAATTCTTGGGTAAGGGCACACTGCTGTGCGCCCCTACAGAGCAATTGACTGAGGCGATGGGTTGAAACGCGGCACAGAGTGCCGCGTTTCAACCCGTTACGGTTCTGGTTCTGAGTGCGTAGCCCTATACGATGACTGGATCGACAATGTTTGCGGCACTTTCATCCCTAACGTAATCGATCGAGCTGCCATAAAACACGTCAGGGCTAGCCACAGCAATTGACTACTGTGAAAATACCAGGATGCGATCGCCAGGGGTGTAAAACCTACCAAACTTGCCACCAGGGTCGAAGTCCTGAGGATGCGACCTTCGGTCAGCCCTAAAAAGTAGCCATCGAGCATAAAGGCGATCGCCCCAAATCCCAACACTGGAACCAGCCAAATCGCAGAGTGACTGGTCTGAACCACAATGCTGTCGTGATGGGTCAATAAGCTGAACAGCGGTTGCGGGAAGACCACTACCCCCCCAGCAAAGGCTAACCCTACGCCCAAACTGATGCTGCCCGATAGTTTGACCAGTGACAATAACTGATCCTGCGACCCCTTACCCCGAAATAATCCGGCGAAGCTTTCGGTCGCAAAAGCGATGCCATCAATAAAATAGGCAGCCAGAGTAAAGACTTCTAACAACAGCGTATTGCTTGCTAACACCACCGTTCCTAACAAAGAGCTGAGATTGGTGAAGGCAGAAAACGTAGAAACCATCACAAAGGTACGAATGGCAATATCGCTGCTTAAAACCGCTGTTGCCCTCAAGGCAACGGGGTCAAACAGATGGGGAAGAATCGTGCGGATTTTTTCGAGGGGAACCGATCTCAGAGCGATCGCCAGTCCCACCAGCAGCATGGCATATTGACTCAACGCCGTACCCCAGCCAGCACCTGCGCTTTCCCAACCCCACCGGACAATCAGCAGATAATTTAACGCCACATTGGTTGCATTCCCGACCATCGAGATCAGCAACACTTCACTGCCTCGACCCCGACCCAAAAACCAACCCAACAGCACAAAGTTAATCAGAGTCGGCGGCGCACCCCAAATCATAGCCGTGTAGTATGCCAATCCTGAAGCTTTGACCTCTGGAGTCGCACTCAGCAACGCAAAGCCAATTTCATGAATGGGATATTGCAAGATTAAAACGCCCAATCCGATCACCAGTGCCAGCATCACATTGCGAATCAAGATTAAAGACACTTCCCGGTCATCTTTGCGCCCCAGTGCCTGAGCCGTCATGCCTGTGGTACTCATGCGCAAAAAGCCGAAAGTCCAATAAATGTAGTTAAACAAAACAGTGGCGATCGCCACGCCAGCCAGGTGTCGAATTTCTGACAGATGTCCTAAAAATGCCAGATTAATTAAACCTGCCAGCGGCACCATCAGGTTAGACAAGACATTGACGATCGCCAATCGCAAAAAGGACGTGTGGAAGGAGGGAGGGGTCATGGGGGGAG